>NZ_JBEXHZ010000227.1:0-2764 GCF_040608315.1 Streptomyces sp. NPDC005195 | reverse complement strand
CACGACGCACCGGCCACCGCCGACTGGGCCCCGGGCGACCTCAAGGACGGTGAGCGTTCCCCACGACTGCTCTGTACTGTGCTGACGCCGGGCAGTGTGCTCTACATCCCCCGAGGTTTCGCCCACCGCGCGGTAGGTGCCGGCGGCCTGTCAGCCCATCTGTCGGCGACGGTGCGGGAGATCTCCCCGCACGACCTGCGGGCAGCCCTGGCCCAGCGGATCTCCGAAGACCTCCACCTCCCCGCACGCCCTCTGGGCGACGCCGCGATCGCTGAAGCCTGCGCCACGATACTCAGCCATCACCAGGCGGCCCTGCGCACGATCACCCCGGAAGACCTGCAACGCGCCACCCGGGCCCTCCAGGCGCGCCAGTCGGCCGAGCAGACGACCCCGGAGACGTTCACCGACGTGGCCCGAACCTGGGAGAGCGGCAATCCGGAGAAGGACCGCACGGGCCGGTCGTCCCTCAACCACACCTGGCGAAACCTGCGCAACGCGGCACGTCCCGCCCGCCGTGGAGAAGGCGAGTTGTAGACGGTTCGGGCCCCGTAAGCGGTGCGCGATGCCGCGATCCCGATCCCGATCTCCATCTCCATTCCGATCACAGCGCAGCGGGCCGGCTTCGATGGCTTCCGTTCCTCCCGGCTGGAGACGCGCGGCCTCACCAGGTCGTCCCGCACTTCACCGGGCCGGCCTCCCTCCCGCCGTACCCAGCACGTCGGCGGCTGACACCAGCACCAACCGCTCCGGATCACCATCGGGCGCAGCCGACCGTCCGGCGGCCAGCTGTCCCCGACACTGCGCACGATCAACCGGGCACTGGCCGCATCCCGGGCACCAGTCGAACGCGGCATGGCACGGCTGAAGTCCTGGCGGAGCTCCCGAAGATCCGGATCAGCCCCACCCGCTGTCATTCGGCCTTCGTTGTGCCCGGTGCCCGCGTTCGCTCGCGCCGGAAGCGGGCGGGTGTCGTGCCGAGATGTGCCCGGAAGGCTCGTGAGAACGCGGACTCGGAGGAGTAGCCGACCTGGCCGGCGACGGCCGCGACGGTTGCGTCGGTGGTGGTGAGCAGTTCCGCTGCCGCCATCAGTCGCGCGCGGGCGAGGAAGGCGCCCACGGTCGTCCCCGTGTCCCGGGTGAAGTGGCGCAGGAAGGTGGCACGGGACATGGCGGCCGCGCGGCTGAGGCGGTCGATCGTCCAGTCGGCCCCCGGATCGTTC
Organism: Streptomyces sp. NPDC005195; assembly: GCF_040608315.1. NCBI lineage: Bacteria > Bacillati > Actinomycetota > Actinomycetes > Kitasatosporales > Streptomycetaceae > Streptomyces > Streptomyces sp. NPDC005195. The sequence continues at coordinate 1,544 of NZ_JBEXHZ010000227.1, read as the reverse complement.
AGCATGCCCTCGACGGCCGACGCGATGCGGCCGTCGGCCGCCGCGGTCCACAGGGAGCTCCGCGTGGTGTCGCCCCGCGAGGTGCGCAGCACCATCGCCAGCAGCACGGTGCACAGAGCGGAGAGAATCGCCGCGGTGCCCTCGCCCTCGCGTCGCGCCTCACCGCGCATCAGGGCACTCAGCATGCGCAGCACCTCGTCGCTCTCGGCCGACTGCCCGAAGGAGACGTGCACCGGGTCGGGCAGGCTCGCGAACAACAGCGAACCCGCACCCGCGTCGAAGGTGTAGTGCCCGCAGAACAGGTCGATGACGGGCTGACCGCCGTGCTCGCTGCGCGTGGTCACGAACACGTCGCCGGCGGTCTCCGTCGTCCCCGCTGGGTCGGCGGCGCCGTCGGTGATCACCCGGTGCGGAGCGCCGCTCGGGATCATCACCACGTCTCCGGGGCGCAGGTCTAGCAGGACCGTGCCCACCTGGAGCCGGCACGCGCCTTCCAGCAGCACATGGAAGGGTGCCTCCAGTTCGCCGTACGCCGACACGTCCATCCTGGTACCGGCTCCGAGCAGGCAGCGCTTGTCGAGGCCCGCATCGAGGCGGGCCATCCGCAGCAGTCGGCTGACCGAGTCCATGGTGATACTTTCAGGCAGAAAACCGAGACGATCAAGTCTGGTCGTGCCAGTGGCCGCGCCGCAGACTCGAAACATGGAGATCACCACAGCGCTCACCGCGGACATCCTGGTCATCGGCTTCGGCAAGGGTGGCAAGACCGCCGCTCGTGTACTAGCCGACGCCGGCCGCCGCGTGGTCCTGGTCGAACGGTCCGCGAACATGTACGGGGGGACCTGCCCGAACGTCGGCTGTGTACCGACCAAGATGCTCGTCCACTACGCGACCGCCAAGCATCCGGAGGACGACGCGCAGGCGTTCTTCGCCCACTCGGTCGACGGCGTCCGCGCGCTGACCAGCGCCTTCCGAGCCGGCAACTTCGATGCGCTGAACGGCAGGGACACCGCGACGGTCATCACCGGCACGGCACGGTTCGTCGACCCGCACACCGTCGCCGTCGGAGAGGGACCGGACCGCATCACCGTCACCGCCCCCACGATCCTGGTCAACACCGGGTCCGAGCCGGTGATCCCGCCGATCCCCGGCCTCGCGAGCAGCTCCCACCTCGTCTCCAGCACGGAGCTCACCCAGACGCAGAACCTGCCCGAGCGGCTCGTCGTCCTGGGAGGCGGCTACCTCGGCCTGGAGTTCGCGGGCATCTACCGCCACTTCGGCACCGAGGTCACGGTCCTCGAAGCAGCCGGCCGCCTCCTGCCGCGGGAGGACGAGGACATCGCCGCCTCCGTCGAGGAGATCCTCACCGGCGACGGCATCCGCGTCATCACCGGCGCGAAGGTCACCGAGGTGCGCGACAGCGGCGCCGTCTCGGAGGTCGTGTACGAGAAGGAAGGGCGGACACACACCGTCGAGGCCTCCGCACTGCTGCCCGCCACCGGCCGCCGACCTGTCACGGAGGGCCTCCACCTCGACGCCGCGGG
>NZ_JBEXHZ010000226.1:0-2765 GCF_040608315.1 Streptomyces sp. NPDC005195 | reverse complement strand
CCGTCCGCCGCCCCCGGGCGGCCGGACGGCCGGCCGGGGTGCGGTCCCGGTCCGCGCGGGCCCCGGCAGCCGCCGCCCACCTCGTAGCAGAAACGGGAAGAGACAGATGAAGCTGAAGGACCGCACCGCCCTGGTCACCGGTGCCTCACGCGGCATCGGCCGGGCCATCGCCCTGGCCCTGGCCGAGCAGGGGGCGGCCGTCGCCGTCAACTACCGCTCCCGGCAGGAGGACGCCGCCGCCGTCGTCAAGGAGATCGAGACGGCGGGCGGCCGGGCCGTGGCCATCGGCGCCGACGTCGCCGACCCGCGGCAGGCCGCCCGCCTGGTGCAGGAGGCCACCGACCTGCTCGGCTCCCTCGACATCCTCGTCAACAACGCGGGCACCAGCGACGACGGCCTCATCTACGACGCGCCGCCGGACGCCTGGCTGAACGTCATGAAAGTCAACTTCGGCGGCGCCTACCACTGCACGCACGCCGTCATGGAGCAGTTCATGGCCCACGGCGACGCCACGATCGTCAACATCTCCTCGGCGATGGGCGAGCGCGGCTGGATCGGCCAGGCCAACTACTCGGCCTCCAAAGGCGCGCTGAACTCCTTCACCCGCTGCGCGGCGATCGAACTCGCCCGCTTCGGCGTACGGGTCAACGCGGTCCTGGCCGGGTTCACCCCGACCGACCTGGTGGAGGGGGTGATGCAGCGCGACGGCGGCCGCAGCATCAAGCGGCAGATACCGCTGCGCCGCTTCGCCACCGTCGAACAGGTCGCCGCGGCAGCGGTGTTCCTGGCCGGACCCGACTCCGGCTACACCACCGGCGAACTGCTCTGCGTCGACGGCGGGTTCTCCGCCCAGCTGGGCATCGGCCGTCCGTAACGGACCGTGAGGGAACGGAAGAAGAGACGACGATGCGATTCCATCTGATCGACCGGATCGAGACCTTCACGCCGCGGGAGCACATCACCGCGCGCAAGGTCACCTCCGTCGACGAGACCTACTGGCAGGACACCGGGAGCGGACCGGCACTGCCCTTCGGGCTGGCCCTGGAGGCACTGTGCCAGTCGGCGACCTGGCTGATCATGCTCTCCACCGACCACCGGCTGCGCGCCGCGCTCCTCGCCGTCGGCGAGGCCACCGCGCACCGCGCCGTACGCCCCGGGGAGGTACTGCGGATGCGGGCCACCATCGAGTCGATGACCGAGGAGGCCGCCCTCCTGGACGGCACCGTGAGCGTGGACGGCGAGGACGTCCTGAGCGCGAGCGGCATCCTGTGCGCGCTCATCGACGCCGAGCGCCTCGACGACCCCGCCGACACCCGGCGCATGGCGCACCAGTTGCAGGGCGGAGGGCCGGTGGGATGACCCGAGTAGCCATCACCGGAGTGGGGGCCGTCACCCCGCTCGGCAACGACGCGGAGAGCACCTGGCAGGGCCTGGCCGCCGGACGCAGCGGCGTCGGCCCGCTCACCACCTTCGACGCCTCCGGCTTCCCGGTGCGCATCGCCGCCCAGGTCAAAAACTTCGACGCGGCCGCGGCGATCCCGGCCCGGGTGGGCCGCAAACACCTCTCCCGGGTCGGCCAGTTCGGCGTCGCGGCCGCCTGGGAGGCACTGCGCAACGCGGGCGCCGACGACCTGGGCGAGGACGTGTACCCCTTCGACGAGCGCGGTGTCGCCATGGGCGCCAGCGTCGGCCGGCCCGAACTGCAGGCCCTCCTCGACGTCGGCCACCTGCGCGCCACCACCGGCCGCCCGGACGCCTTCCTGTGCCACCCGCCGGCCGTCACCCTGACCGACGACCAGAACGTGCCCCTGAGCGCCATGGCCCGGATGATGTCCGCGACCGGGCCGATGATCGGCATCTCCACCGCCTGCGCCGGCTCCGGACACGCCATCGGGGAGGCCTTCCGCGCCATCCAGGAGGGCGACGCCCAGCTGATGGTCGCCGGCGGCTTCGACTCCCTGACCACCTGGCTCGACCTGCTCGGCTTCAGCCTGCTGGGCGCGCTGACCGACCGTCACAACGACGACCCCGAGCACGCCTCGCGGCCCTTCGACGCCGACCGCTCCGGCTTCGTGGTCGGCGAGGGCGCCGTCGCGGTGGTCCTGGAGGACCTGGACGCCGCCCGCGAACGCGGCGCACCGGTCCTCGGCGAGGTCCTCGGCTACGGCTCCACCCTCAACGCCTGGCGCATCACCGACTCACCGCCCGACGGCTCCGGCGCGATCCAGGCCATGCAGGCGGCCCTGGCCGAGTCCGGTGTGGGCACCGGCGGCATCGACTACGTCGTCGCGCACGGCACCAGCACCCACGGCAACGACCAGTCCGAGACCGTCGCCATCAAGAAGGTGTTCGCCGACGACGCCCACCGCCTGGTCGTCAGCGCCCCCAAGTCGATGGCCGGCCACCTCACCTCGGCCAGCCTGGGCCTGGGCGTACTGGCCGCACTCGGCGCGATCCGCCACCGCCTGGTCCCGCCCACCGTCAACCTCGACCAGCCCGACCGCGGCCTCGACCTCGACTACGTACCGCACACCGCCCGCCCGATGCCGGTGGACGCGGCCCTCATCAACGCGTTCGCGTTCGGCGGCAGCAACACCAGCCTCGTCATCGGCGCCCCGCGGGAGGACACATGACCACCACCGCCCGGACCACCGCGCCGGGCCAGGCCGCCACCGGCCCCGCGCACACCACCACCGCCCCGCCTCCCGTGCGGGCCGCCGCGCTCGCCCGGGCCCGGGCGCGCGCCGCCGGCGCCGCGGGCCAGC
>NZ_JBEXHZ010000225.1:0-2779 GCF_040608315.1 Streptomyces sp. NPDC005195 | reverse complement strand
GGCGGTGCCGCCGGTACGGCCGAAAGATCTGAACCAATACCGGGAATCAGGCCGCGACGAGCTCCTGCTCGCGGTCCGGCGTCTTGGCCTTGGGCTTCTTGTTCGGCAGGGAGAGCCGGAAGACCTTGTGCCACGCGGAGAACACCTGCTTGGGCAGTGGCCCGGTGACGTACTCCAGCTCGTACTTGTCGAACAGCGCGCGCACCTTCACCGCGACCTCGGCGTACCGGTTGCTCGGCAGGTCCGGGAACAGGTGGTGCTCGATCTGGTGCGACAGGTTGCCGGTCATGAAGTGCATGGCCCTGCTGCCGCTGATGTTCGCCGAGCCCATCATCTGGCGCAGGTACCACTGGCCGCGCGTCTCGCCCCTGATCGACCGGCGCTCGAAGACCTGCACGCCCTCGGGGAAGTGCCCGCACATGATCACCGAGTGGGTCCAGATGTTGCGGACCATGTTCGCGGTGAACGTGGCGGCGAGCGTGGTGAGGAACGACGGGCCCGACAGCAGGGGGTGGATCACGTAGTCCTTGAGCACCTGCTTGCGGATCTTGCGGCCCACAGCCCTGGCCCGCGCGCGGAACTCGGGGCTCTTGCGGCGGCGCTTGTGCAGGTTCTTGCCGAGCTCCAGGTCGTACGCCGCGATGCCGTACTCGAAGAAGCAGGCGTTGATGAAGTTCCACAGCGGCTGGCCGAGGTGGATCGGGTGCCACCTCTGGTCCTCGTCGACGCGCATGATGCCGTAGCCGAGGTCGTTGTCCTTGCCGATCACGTTGGTGTAGGTGTGGTGCAGCTCGTTGTGCGAGTGCTTCCACTGCTCGGCCGGCGAGACGTGATCCCAGTCCCAGGTGGTGGAGTGGATCTTCGGATCGCGCATCCAGTCCCACTGGCCGTGCAGGATGTTGTGGCCGATCTCCATGTTGTCCATGATCTTCGCCACGGACAGACCGGCGGTGCCGATCAGCCACGCGGGCGGGAAGAGCGAGAACAGCAGCACGCCCCTGCTGACCAGTTCGAGCTTGCGCCGAACAGGACCTTACGCCCTGAGGTACATCAAGCTGGAGGCATGACGAGTGCAGCCCTCCGCAGTAGGGCGTGGAAACTGCTGGAGATGATCACGACGTCGCTGCTGCCGTCGGACTACCTCGACCTGGTCAGCCCGCTGCGTGCGGGCGCTGACCTGCGGGGGCGCATCGAGGCCGTGCACCCCGAGACGGGTGACGCCGCGACCATCGTGATCAGGCCGGGACGGGGCTGGCGCGGCCACACGGCCGGTCAGTACGTGCGGATCGGGGTCGACGTCGACGGGGTGCGCCTGTGGCGTGCCTACTCGCTCACGTCGCCGACGAACCGCCAGGACGGCCGCGTCACGATCACCGTGAAGGCGATCCCGGACGGCAAGGTCAGCAACCACCTGGTCCGCAGGGCGAAACCGGGCACGCTGATCCAGCTCGACCAGGCGACCGGTGACTTCGTGCTGCCAAAGGCCAAGCCCGCCAAGGTGCTCTACCTGACGGCCGGCAGCGGCATCACTCCTGTGATGGGCATGCTGCGCGACATCGAGTTCGACGACGTCGTCATGGTCCACTCCGCGCCACAGCCGCAAGACGTGATCTTCCGCAACGATCTGCACGACCTGGTCGCGGACAAGAAGCTGCGTCTCACCGAGCTGCACACCGACACGGACGGCATGCTCGACATCTCCCGTCTCGACGAACTCGTGCCCGACTGGGCCGAGCGCGAGACCTGGGCCTGCGGGCCCGCCGGCCTGCTCGACGCCGCCGAAGAGCACTGGACCGAGCACGGCGTCCGAGAGCGCCTGCACACCGAACGCTTCCGCCCAGGCATCGTCGTCGCAGGCGACGGTGGCGAGGTCACGTTCAGCACCACCGGCAAGACCGTCGACGCGGACGGCGCCACGCCGTTGCTGGACGTCGGCGAGGAGGCCGGCGTGCTCATGCCGTCCGGGTGCCGCATGGGCATCTGTTTCGGCTGCGTCACACCGCTCAGGGCGGGCGCCGTCCGCGACCTGCGCACCGGCGAGATCACCGAGGCCGAGCCGGGCGTCCTCATTCAGACCTGCGTGTCCGCCGCGGCGGGCCCCTGCGACATCGAACGGTAGGAGCACCTTGACCGCCATCGACCCCACCGCCCACCTGACCGCGGAGCAGATCGAGGAGCTCGGCCGCGAGCTGGACGCGATCCGTGACGAGGTGATCGCCGGCCGCGGCGAGAAGGACGCCGCCTACATCCGTAAGGTCATCGCGGCGCAGCAGGACGTAAATCTGATCGGTTGAATTGTTCGCAGGGAACAAAACGTGAGCCATGTAATCCGGAGGGCCACCGAACTGGCCCTGGACGAGACGACGGTCACCGCGCTTCGGGCGGCGCTGAAGACCACCGCCGACGAGGTCGTCCAGGCGATCATCGACGAGGTCCCTCCCTACGCCAACGCCCTTTCGGGCCGCATGGGCGCCACCATGCGCCGAGCCGTCCGCACCGCTCTGGGGCACTACCTGGACCTCGCGAGCGGGAACGCCACGGGCGGCGACGGCGGAGACGCAGCCTACGAGTTGGGACGCGGCGAGGTGCGCGACGGCCGTTCGATGGACGCCCTGCTCGGCGCCTACCGCGTCGGCGCCCGCGTGGCCTGGCGATGCCTGGCCGCGGGTGCCGTACCCGCAGGTCTGCCCGCCGCCGAGGTCGCCAAGTTCGCCGAGCTGACCTTCGCCTACATCGACGAGCTCTCCGCCGCGAGCGCCGCGGGCCACGCCGACGAACT
>NZ_JBEXHZ010000224.1:0-2795 GCF_040608315.1 Streptomyces sp. NPDC005195 | reverse complement strand
CCGCGCACGTCGGCCAGCGGGTCGGTGTAGCCGCCGTCGGCGCTCCAGGCGGCGGCGACCGCCTTGGCGAGCGTGTCCGGCTCACGCGCGTTCCACGCCTCCAGGTAGCGGGCGACGGCGGACTCGTAACGGTCGGTGCTCTCGGACATGGCTGATCAGCCTCCGGCGAAAGGGATACGGACTGGTCGAGGGCCGGATGCGGAGGTGCGGTGGCGCGTGCCGTCATCCGGTACCGCAACGATGCCCGGCGGCCCCGAAGGCGTCGATTACCTGCCGGGTAAGGGCGGCCGGGCGCCTTTCAGCCAAAGAGCTACGTGAATATGCCAAGAGACTGGCTGGAATGGCATGGTGACAGAGTGTCAGGAGTGGCGATACTCGATAAGCAGGGCGATTCAGCCACGCCCGAGTGCAGCACCACTGTGTACCACGGATGCCCGGTACGACCGTCGAGGGCGGACGAGCCGTGTGCAGTAAACGAGCCGCAAGGAAAGTGAGGCAGGCCCGGCAGCGAGCGTTGCAATGGGGGAGCGATCGTGCACGACGAATTCCTGTGCCACGTCACCGCGTACGGAGTGTGCGGGGGAAGACGCGTCGGCGTCCCCCTGGGAACCTACCGCGCTCCCACCCTGGCGCTTGCCCTGTGGTGGATGCGGGACCGTGCTTCGTGGATGGCCGAACGGCTCGACCCGCAGCCCGAGGACCCCACCTTCCCGCCGAACTCGATCGCCCCGGTGTCGGACACCGTCCCCGACGTGCCCAGCATGCTGCGCGCGTGGTGCGGAGACAGTGGTCAACAGGAGTTGGTCGCAGAGGAGTTGGCCGCCGGGAAGCTCGTCCGCATCGCCACGAGCGACGACACCACCGAGTACGAGCTGCTCGCCGAATCCGTGGACGCGCTGCGCATGCAGCGGACCGCCGCCGTACTCGGCACCTCCGCCGCCTGACCGCCCGGCGGCCCGCTCTCCGACCACGGCACACAGAGGACGGACACGTCAGATCACCGTCGGTCAGGTCGTCGGCGTCCTCGGACCAGAGTCGCGTGGCCCAGCGACGTGCGAGCTCTTCGAACCGGCAGTGACGCTCTGCCATGCTGCGTGCCATGTCCGCACGAAATCGAAGACTGTCCCGACACCGTGCCTGGCCCCTGACCACCACCGACATTGACCAGTGTCTCGGCCCTTGCATGAGCCGCGTCACGGACCTGCGGTTTCTCAGTGGGCATGACGGCGGGACCATCGTCCTGGGAGCGGCATGGGTCGCGCCGAACCCCCATAACTACGGCCGCGGCATCCACCCGGACACAGTCGGCTTCCGCATGGACGTCCACCCGGTCGACGCCACTGACCGTGCTGCCACCCGCGCTGTTCTACGAGCGCAAGCCCTCCCGCAACTCCACGACTGGATCACGCGGGCGATCGCTGCCGACGAGACCTGGCAATTGACTGACCATCAGCACCACTGGCGGTATGCCGACGGCCACCTCATGCACCGCGACGAAGCGTGAACCGAGTCCGGACGACGACGCCCCCCACATCTGCGAGGTCACACGCGCGGGTTCACAACCAACCGAAGGGGCCACACTCGGAAGTCAGGACATGACCTTGGGAAGTCTTCCCCGCGCTGTTCGACCGCGCATCGTGACCACGAGGCTTCACTTACTCAAGGTGGAGAGCTGCCAAACGTGGCAGTCGGCGAGTCATTTCGTCCTGGCCGTCGAAGTCGAAGTCCAAGCGCGGTCCAGCTCCGGGTATCGGATGGTGAACGTGTCGTCGGGGAGTTGCTCACCGGTCGCCGTGATGTGTGCGTTCCAGACGACGCTCAGCGTCTCCTCACCATCGAGAGAGGCGGTTGCCCGCAGTCGGCCGGTGCACTTCCCGCAGTTCGGGGTCAGCGTCCAACAGCTGATCCTGCGTCAAAGACAATTCCCCGGGGTCTCGGGTCAGGGCCTCAGCCCGTCCGTACCACGAGGGCGTAGTCCCCGAGCCCGATCAGCAGTTCGCCGGGGAACTCGCCGGACGTCGTGCGGATCTCCTCGATCCGCCCGGTGGCGGGGTCGAAGGCGATGTCCCGCACGGTCCCGCGTGCGTCTCCGCTCTCGGTCAGGACCCGCGCGCCGAGGGCTTCGTGGTGCGGCGGAGCCGGGGGCGTGAGGGTGTCGAGGACGGTGTCCGAACGGACCAGGACGGCGTCGGGACCCACCGCGTGCAACCCGTCCCAGGGGAGCGAGGTCTCCTTGCGGCCGCGCGCCCGCGCGATCCGCAGCCGGCTGACCACCCCGGCTTCGACGTCGATCGAGAGCGACTTGACCACACCGATCCGGGTCGCCTCCCCGAGGGTGACGACCGGCAGGCCGTTGATCCGGGAGAACAGCGTCACGGTGTCTCCCCCGTCGCGTGGAACGCGTCGACCTGGGCGGCGAAACCCGCCAGGTCGTCGGCGACGAACCGGGTCGCGTCGGCCGGGATGACGAGCGCCTGCCCGGACACGGCGAGGGTCTCGCCCCGGGGGACGAACACCTTGCGGCGACGGCGTCCCGGACCGGACTTCGGCGTCTCGCGGGCGGCGATCCGGAATCCCACCACACGCCCGCTGGTGCCCGCCTCCACGACGAGGTCCAGTACGGTGCCGACCTCCGTGCCCGCGTCCGTGAGCACCTTGGCGCCCACCACCCGGCCGTGCGCGGCCTCGCCGCGCGCGACCACCGCGGCCGGTTCGGCGAGGACCTCGCGGCTCCGGATCATGACGGCGTCATGGCCGACCGAGTGCACCGCGCTCCAGGGCAGGCTCTGCTTCAG
>NZ_JBEXHZ010000223.1:0-2801 GCF_040608315.1 Streptomyces sp. NPDC005195 | reverse complement strand
GCGATCTACCCCTGGATCCGCAGCGGCGAGATGGCCGCCCGCCAGGCCCGCCACCGCCGCTGGTGCATCGCCTGGGACAACAACATCGAGGCGTACTGGAAACAGCGCGTGGCCAACTCCTCCCACCTCAAGCGGCGAACGAACAGCAACTACGAGACAGGACAGGCAGTATGAAACCGACTTCCCACAGCTTCACGATCGCCGGATACTTGCAGCCCCATGCCTCCTGGAACTCCAGGAAGCGTTCCGTGGCTGCGTCCTCGCCGGGTGCGGTGTAGACGGGCTTGAGTACTTTCGCGATCTTGTCCCAGTCCTGGCGGGCGGCATAGCGGAAGGAGTTCCGCAGCAGGTGAAGCCGTCAAAGAACAACACGTTGCTTCGCGGGAACGATCTCGTTGATGTGGTGTGCGAATATCCGACGATGTGTGCGGCCGGCTGGCCCGACGGTTCGAGGTCCTGCTCCCGCATTTGAACGAGCGTCAGCAGCGGCTGACGCTGGCGACCGAGGCTCGACTGCTTGGCCACGGGGGCGTGCGCCTGGTCGCGCGGGCAGCCGGAGTCAGCGAGACGACCGTCCGCAAGGGCGTATTCGAGCTCGAAGCCGGTGTCGATCCGCTGCCCGAGGGCCGCGCCCGGCGTCCCGGTGGCGGGCGGATGCGGGCCGAGGCCGTTGACCCGCATCTGGTTCCCGCGCTGATGGCGCTGGTCGAACCGGATGAGCGCGGTGATCCGATGTCGCCGTCGCGCTGGACGACGAAGTCGCTTCGGCACCTGGCTGCCGAGCTGTCCCGGCAGGGGCATCGCGTCACCGCGCCCACGGTGGGCCGGCTGTTGAAGGAGTACGGGTTCAGCCTGCAGGGCACCGCCAAGACCCTGGAAGGCGATCAACATCCCGACCGGGACGCACAGTTCCGTTACATCAACGGGCAGGTCAAAGAGGACCAGGCCGTGGGCGAGCCGGTGATCAGCGTGGACGCAAAAAAGAAGGAACAGCTGGGGCAGCCGCCTGTGGCCGGCCAGGAGTGGCGTCCGGCCGGCCATCCCGTCGAGGTCGAGGACCACAGCTTCTTCGCCGGCCCACGGGTGGAGACGGTGATCCCGTACGGGATCTACGACATGACCGCGAACACCGGCTGGGTGAACGTGGGCGTCGACCACGACACGGCCGTGTTCGCGGTCGCCTCGATCCATCGCTGGTGGCAGGCCCGCGGCTGCCACGATTACCCTGCGGCGTCCCGGCTACTGATCACTGCGGACGCCGGCGGATCCAACAGCTACCGCTACCGGTTGTGGAAGGCCGAACTGGCCGCGTTCGCCGCCGAGACCGGCCTGACGGTCACGGTCTGTCACTTTCCACCGGGCACTTCGAAGTGGAACAAAATCGAGGTGCGCCACGAGGCGCCACTGTTACCGGGCAGGGGTGCAAGACCCCTGACGCCGGACTGTCGCAGCAGTCCGGTGAAGCTGAGGGCAGCCGATCCGTGGAGTCGCACGGTGAGGTGAGAGCAGCCCTGACAACGTCGGGACGCGTCGGTACTTCCAGACGGCGCGGGTTCGGCAAGTAAGACGAGACGCCGTACGAGAGGAACCAGTGTCTGACGTCCCGTAAGGGTTCCACCGGCTCCAACCTGGAGGATGTGGGCCGGGTGCAGTGCATGCCACCTGCTGGTTCGTAGGGGTGGCGACTTCGAAGCCGGTCTCTCGATGCCGGTGGGGAGGCCACGCTGAATGCCTGCGGCGTAGGTGTGGCGATGCTGCCGGGGTAGAGCTGGACGGCTCGCTCGTCGATCGGTAAGTGGTGAACGTGGGAAGCGTGTTGGAACCGCCCTCCCTGGCCGGCATCCGGCCGTCAGGTGGGCAGGCCCGTCGTCGGCCGAGGGTTCTGGTGCGTGGCGGAGGCCCCGTAGTAGTCCGAGCGCACGAGAGGTGCGTACATGGCGAGGGGGGCCAGCAAGTCAGCAGCGGAAGTATGGGAAGGCCAGGAGGTTGTCGCCGGTGAACACCGACGAGCTGGAGGCCGCCATATATGTGGCGGAACGCCGGGTACTGGAGATCCAGACCAAGCTGCACCGTTGGGCCCGTGACGATCACCGTCGCAGGTTTGATGATCTGTTCAGTCTCGTTGCCGATCCTGCGTTTCTGCTGGTTGCGTGGGATCGGGTGCGGAGCAACAAGGGCGCGAAGACCGCCGGGGTGGACGGCCGGACGGCCGCCTCCATCGGGTTGGGCATGGGCGTCGAGGAGTTCCTCGACGGGCTACGGGCCAGCATCAAGGACCGTAGTTTCCGTCCCCTTCCTGTCCGTGAGCGGATGATTCCCAAGGCGGGCGGCAAGTTGCGCCGTCTGGGGATCGCGACGATCACGGACCGGGTGGTGCAGGCGTCCTTGAAACTGGTGCTGGAGCCGATCTTCGAGGCGGATTTCCTCCCGTGTTCCTACGGGTTCCGTCCCAAGCGCCGGGCTCACGACGCGGTGGCCGAGGTGCGCTTCTTCACGTCCAAGTCGTACGAGTGGATCGTTGAAGGAGACATCGAAGCCTGCTTCGACGAAATCTCGCACCCTGCCCTGATGGACAGAGTGCGGGCCCGCGTCGGGGACAAACGCGTCCTGGCCCTGGTGAAGGCGTTCTTGAAGTCGGGGATCCTCGGTGAGGACCGTGTGCTCCGGGACACCACTGCCGGTACTCCACAGGGTTCGATTCTCTCGCCGCTGATGAGCAATGTGGCCCTCTCCGTCCTGGACGAGTACATCGCCCAGGTGCCGGGAGGGCCGGGATCCAAGCCCTGGGAGCGGGCCAAGCG
>NZ_JBEXHZ010000222.1:0-2824 GCF_040608315.1 Streptomyces sp. NPDC005195 | reverse complement strand
AGCCTTACGCCGCGAAGGCGACCGCCCTTCACACTCACGGGCGACGCCCCGGCCGGGACCGACCCCGGACCGGGGCTACGCCCGTACCAGGCACGCCCTCGGGCTGCCGGGTGGGGCGTGTGCAGGGAGGCGCAGCCTGTAGGGCAGTTGGTTGCGCGGGGCCTGCGCAATCGGCGCGTATGGGTCGCGCAGTGCCGTGGTCGGTTCTGTGGTCGGGGTGCGGGCGGTGTGCGGCGGGCCTGGTGGTCCCGCATGCCGCGGCGTCGTCTGCTGAGGGGTGTGAGGGCGGGGGTTGGTGCAAAGGGTCGGCGGAGGCTTTGGGCGGCGGGCCGTGGTGTGGGGTTGCGTGGTCATGGGATGCCCCGGCGCTGGTGGTCCGGGGGTGGGCGGCCGGCGCCGGGGCGTTCGTGATGCGGGTGTGCGGTTATCGGGGTCCGGGGCGGTGGCCGTGGTTGGGCCGGTCGTGGCCTGGCTTTCCGTGACCCGGCTTGCCGTGGTCGGGCTTCCCGTGGCCCCGGGGCACGACCCCGATCGCCACCCCGAACGGGAGGTCGCCGACGGGGATGGTGGCGACGACGGTGTTGGTGGCGGTGTTGATCACGGACACTGTGTCGGCGTTGGCGTTGGTGACGTAGGCGCGGGTGCCGTTCGGCGACACCGCCACCTCTCGAGGCGCATCGCCGACGGGGATGGTGGCGACGACCGTGTTGGTGTGCGTGTTGATCACGGACACTGTGTCGCCGTCGGCGTTGATGACGTAGGCGCGGGTGCCGTTCCGCGACACCGCCACCCCCTGGGGCGCATCGCCGACGGGGATGGTGGCGACGACCGTGTTGGTGTGTGTGTTGATCACGGACACCGTGTCATCGCTGTAGTTGGTGACGTAGGCGCGGGTGCCGTTCGGCGACACCGCCACCCCGAACGGGAAGTTGCCGACGGGGATGGTGGCGACGACGGTGTTGGTGGCGGTGTTGATCACGGACACCGTGTTGGCGTCGGAATTGGTGATGTAGGTGCGGGTGCCGTTCGGCGACACTGCCACCCCGATGGGCGCATTGCCGACGGGGATGGTGGCGACGACCGTGTTGGTGTGTGTGTTGATCACGGACACCGTGTTGGCGCTGAAGTTGGTGACGTAGGCGCGGGTGCCGTTCCGCGACACCGCCACCCCCAGGGGCGCAGGGCCGACTGAGATGGTGGCGACGACCGTGTCGGTCGCGGTGTTGATCACGGACACCGTGTTATCGGCGCGGTTGGTGACGTAGGCGCGGGTGCCGTTCGGCGACACCGCCACTTCCCACGGCGCATCGCCGACGGGAACCGTGACCACCACCGTGTTCGTCGCGGTGTTGATCACCGACACCGTGTCATCGCTGAAGTTGGTGACGTAGGCGTAGGTGCCGGGCGGCACGGCCTGGGCGAGCTGCGGGGCCACCATGGGCAGGGCCAGGCCGGCCACCAGGACGAGACCTGCCGCCAGCGCCCGCGGCAACCCACCCCACGAGCGACGCACTCGAAGACCAGGCGGCGCCGACGACGGGAGGGCCTCCTGCGCGCCCACCCCCCTCACGGTTTGACAGATAGTCACAGCAATCCTCCCGATCGGGCTGACAGAACAGGACGTATTATGACGGTTCGTCATATTCGGTATGGCGGGGACGCGCGACCGCCCCGACCATGGGCCGGGGCGGTCGCCTGGACGTTCGTGCGCCCCACCGAGACCGCACCCGACGGTCCGGTGCCGCGACTGAACCAGAGGATCCGGGACACGGAGGCGGGCGACTGGACCCAGGCAGGGTGAGCACGACGGGCCGCGAGGGGCATCCTCCGCCGACAATCACTCGGCAGGGGGGATCGCTCAGGAATTCGTTGATCCGGCGCAGGGTGGCGCACCCACAACGCATACGCACATGCCGTACGTGCCTGACGATCCCTCGGATGCCCGTAAGGCATGTACGAAAACGGCCACTTGCCCTACATCCCTGCTGCCTCGCTGGCACCCGAGATAAGCGTGGCGGTGAGTGCGCAGTGGTGGTGCATACTGCCGGCCGGTCGTGGTCGGCCTGGCGTGGCCGGTCCGCGGCCTCGGGCGCCTGCCGGCGCCAGGGGCGGTGAGTTGGGGAGGAGTGTGTGGTGTGGGTGGTTCGTTGATGTATCCGTACGGGTCGACCGGCTTGGTGCGCGGGCATGTGCTTGCCGTGCTCGGTGTGCTGAAGGTGGCGAGTGCGGATCAGATCCGCAGGCTGACCTGTCCGGGACACAAGGACAGCAAGGGCGTATGCAACGCCCTCCTCGACCTGGCCAAGCACGGGCTGACGCTCTCCGAGGGAAGTGCCAGGACCGGGCAGAAGTTGTGGGGCCTGCCCCCGCTCGGTCTGACCGCCGCGGCTGAGGTCCTCGGACGTCCGGCCGCGGACATGGGCGGCACCGCGCGAGGTGCGGCCCGCTCGGGTGCCCCGCACGCGATGGCCGTCAACGAGAGCGTCATCGCCCTCACCGGCACCCAGCCCGTCCCCACCCGCCCCATTACCCGCACCACCCCAACCCCCGTCCCCGGTAAGTCCGCAGAGCCCGCCATGCATGTCGCACCGGCTGTCCCGGCGGGGTTTGGGTCGGTGGCGTCGTGGGCGACGGAGGTGGTGCATCGCCTGCCCGGCGTGAGCCGTACGCGTCCGTCGGTGCGTGCGGACGCGGTGCTGCGGGTTCCGGAGGCCGGACTGCCGGTTCTGCTGGTGGAGGTGGACCGGTGCACGGAAGCCGACGGCGTCCTGGCGGCCAAGTTCGCCCGCTACCGCGAGTTCTTTTACGTGAGAGTGAAGGACCA
>NZ_JBEXHZ010000221.1:0-2842 GCF_040608315.1 Streptomyces sp. NPDC005195 | reverse complement strand
GTCTGGCCGAAGCCGGCCTG
Source organism: Streptomyces sp. NPDC005195 (assembly GCF_040608315.1). NCBI lineage: Bacteria > Bacillati > Actinomycetota > Actinomycetes > Kitasatosporales > Streptomycetaceae > Streptomyces > Streptomyces sp. NPDC005195. Next base: position 2,822 of record NZ_JBEXHZ010000221.1, on the reverse strand, counting down.
GTTGACCATCGCGTTGTGCGGTGTCATCGAGCCGGGTCCCGACTGCGTGTTCCAGTACCAGAGCCCCGTCTTCCAGGCGACGGAGGAGTCGGTCTGGACGAGGTTCGGGTTGTTGAGGAGATCGATGCCCAGCGCGTCGCCCGCTGCCTTGTAGTTGAAGTTCCAGCTGAGCTGTATCGGGCCTCGGCCGTAGTAGGCGGACTGGCCGGCCGGGCAGCCGTAGGGCTGGCTCCAGTCGCAGTAGTGCGGGTAGTTGGCGGTGTTCTGTTCCACCACGTAGACCAGTCCGCCGGTCTCGTGGTTGACGTTGGCGAGGAAGGCCGCGGCCTCCTGCTTCTTGACGGTGTCGCTGCCGGTGTTGGCGAAGCCCGGGTAGGAACTCAGGGCGGCCTTGAGGCCGTTGTAGCTGTAGAAGGAGTTCCGGTTCGGGAACATCTGGTTGAACTGCGCCTCGCTCACGGCGAAGCCGGAGGGGTTCGTGGAGCCGCCGTCACAGGCGTAGGGCTCCCAGAACCAGGTGCTGATGACGGGGTCGTAGCCCGGGTTGTCGTGCTCGGCGATGTAGGCCTTGCCGTCGGTGTAGCGGACGATGTTGCCGGTGACGTACGACCTGCCGGCCACCCAGTTCGGATAGCTCGAACAGGACGCGGCGGAAGCACCGGCTGCCGGGAGCAGTACCGGTGCGGCTGTTCCGACCACGATCGCGGCCAGGAGGGCGGAGAGGCGGCGCTTCGACACAGGATCAGTTCCTTTGCGGTGCCAGGCCGCACCGGAGGCAAGGTCAGAGCCTTGTGCGCACGCGCCGAGGGGGTCGGTCACGGCATCCGGGGCGGCCACGGTGGGGGGTGTGGGGCCACACTCAACCGCTTTGGTCTGTACCAGTCAAGGGTGTAGACCAGTCGGATCTGACAACGTTGGCGTGGAACTGCCCTGAGCTGCACGGAAGTTGACGCCGAGGTCCGCGGGGCGTCGCGTACGTGTCCTTCCGGGCGCGGTGTCACGGTCTCCGGGAACGGCCCGCCACGGACCACCGTCGATCCGCGCCCGCGAACCGCTCCGGCGATCCGCTCCGGCGGCGACGTCCGGATCCGCGGCGCACGCTGCCCGCCCCGCCATGCGGAGCAATCGGATCGCCCGGCACCCCGTGCCTGGACAGACTGATCACCGGCGAACCGATCCGTGTCCGGCCGGCTCGCCCGAACCGACCCATCGAGTTCCAGGGAGCGCCCATGCGTCTCGCCCGTCCGCGAGCCGGCCTCGGCAGGCCGCTGCTCGTCACCCTCGCCGTCAGCGCCCTTGTGCTGGGAAGCGGACAGAGCGCGTCGTCCGAATCACGGCGCACGATGCCGCGCGCGCGGGCCGGGTGCCTCTCCACACCCAGTCAGTACAGGGCCGCGTGGAACGCTCGGCAGGTCCGCTGCGTCTCACCGTCCCTGTTCGGCACGACGCACACACGAGGCGGCACCTCGCTCTATCCCCCGGGCTTCTGGTACGCGTGGACCGCCTCCAGCACCAACCTGGAGCACTACCTGGCACTGCGTCACCGGTACGGCGACAGCCCCGCGAAGGTCGGCATCGGCATTCTGTCCTACGTCGGCTACCCGGGCCTGGACACCTGGGACACCCCGACCGATCTGGAGGTCTTCACCCTCCCGGCCGGCGTCCGGGTGGAGGTGCCGGCGTTCGAGACCTGGTTCCGGCTGCTCGACGAGAAGGTCGGTGGCACCCGGGCGTACCCGCTCGCGGCACAGACCGCGCTCGTCTACGCGTACTCCCGGCTGGGCCCGCGCCAGGACGTCGTCAGTGCCTTCCAGAAGGTGACCGGCTGCGGCAGGACCGCCCTGCTCCAGGGGAAGGCCCCGACGGCCGCCATCGGCTGCGACCGCGACTTTCTCGGCGCCCTTGCCGCCGCCGGACCGTCCCCCTACGACGGCGGCGAGTCGAAGTCCTGCTTCCGTAAGTTCGCCTCCCGCTACCACGGCCCCAGGACCGCCGGAGCCCTGCGGGGCGTGCTGTACCAGTGCCAGGACGCGGGATTCCTCAACACCGGCGTCGGGCTCGGCTACAACACCTACGCCAACCCCTTCGTCTGCAAGCCCGCCGCCGCGCAGTCCGTACGGGAGAGATACACGGGGCGGGAGTTCATCGTTGCGAACATGTCGTTCGACCGTCTCCCCAGTCGTACCGACATCCCCCTGAACCTGGGCCGCCCGTCCCAGCGGGGCTTCCTCCGCACCGGATACTGCTGACGGCGAACGCCTTCCCACCCTGTGGCCACCGCGGACGAAGCCGCGGCCTGACCCGCGGCCCGACCGTCCCCGGCCGGGCCGCGCACGGTTCAGACCAGGACGCCACCACCGTCCACGACCACGACGGACCCCGTGCTGTAGCCGCCGCGCATCAGGTACAGGTACGCCTCCGAGACATCCTCCGCAAGTCCCACCCGGCCCACCGGAAGGGACTCGGCGGACGACCGGAAGAGTCCGTCCCGTTCCTCTTCGGCCAGGTCACGCCAGAGCTCGGTGCGGACCACTCCGGGCGAGACCGCGTTCACCCGGACCGGCGCCAGTTCCAGGGCGAGAGCCCGCGTCAGCGACTCCATCGCGCCGCACAGACTTGCCGCCACGCTGGTGCCCGGCAGGGGGCGCCGACCCGCGGTCCCCGTGGTCAGCACCACGGAACCGCCCGGCCGGACGGAGGCGGCCCCGTACTTCACGGCCGCGTACGCGCCCCACAGACGCGTGTCCAGAAAGCGCCGGGCCCGCCCGAGATCCGAGTCCGCGAGGCTCCCCATCAGCAGGGACTCGCCGGCCGTGTAGACG
>NZ_JBEXHZ010000220.1:0-2844 GCF_040608315.1 Streptomyces sp. NPDC005195 | reverse complement strand
CAGCGTCACCCGGGCGCCGCGGGCCGCCGAGACGCGCGCGGACACCGGGGACAGCAGCAGCATGGTCACTCCGCCGGGCAGCAGGCACACGCCCGTCGCGACGATGGACAGACCGAGTCCGTAGCCGGTCTCCTTCGGCGCCTGCACCAACTGCGCGGTCACCAGGGAGTTGGCGTAGAAGGCGAATCCGGTGAGGAGCGCGGCTATGTGCGGCAGGGCGACCCTGGGGCTGGTGGCCAGCTTCAGGTCGACCAGCGGCCGTTCGGCGCGCAGTTGCTGCACCCACCACAGGCCGAGGACACCGGCGCTGCCGGCGAACAGGCCGAGGATCGTGGGGCTGGTCCAGCCCCACTGCCCGCCCTGCGACACGCCCATCAGGAGGCAGGTGAGCCCCACGGCCAGACCCAGCGCGCCGACACTGTCGAAGCGGCCCGGCTCACGGACGGGCGACTCGCGCACCGCCCACCAGGCCAGCACGGTCCCGAGGGCGCCGAGCACGGTCGTCCCCCAGAACATGACATGCCAGTTGGCGTAATGGACCACCATCGCGGCGAGCGGCAGCCCGAGGGCGGCGCCGATCCCCACGGTCGAACTCATCAGCGCCACCGCGGAACCCGTGCGCTCGGGCGGCAGTTCGTCCCTCAGGAGACTGATCGACAACGGTACGACGGCGGCCGCGGCACCCTGCAGGGCGCGCGCCACGATGAGCACCCGGATGTCGGACGTGAGAGCGCACATCAGCGACCCGACCGTCATCATCCCGAGGGCGATCAGCAGGACGCGCTTCTTCCCGTACATGTCACCGGCCCGCCCCAGAACGGGGTTGAGGACGGCCCCGGCCAGCAGCGTCGCCGTCACCATCCAGGACACCGCGCCCGCCGACGCGCCCGTCAGCCGCGGCAGGTCGGGGAGCAGCGGCACCACGACCACCTGCATGACGGCCATGAGGCTCCCGCCGAGCGCGAGGACCGGCACGGTCAGCCGGTCACGCAGTGCCGCCATGAACACTCCAGGAGTAGACGCGCGAAGAAAGAGGTGAATAGGAATTCACCTTAATGGGTGAATCACTATTCACTCAACGCGCGCCCGTCTCCCGGCGGGCGGCTACCGGCGCGAGCGGGCCTGGACCGTTCGCGCCACGCGCGGTCCCAGCCAGCGTTTGAAACGGCGCAGCGCCTCCAGTCGCCCGGCCGCCCGGTCGATCCGGTAGTACAGCTGCGGCGGTACGTACGGGAGCAGCGGGGAGTGCCGCTGCCCGAGCAGGGCGAACATCTGGGCTGCCGGAAGGCGGACGTACCGCGGCAGGTTCTCGTACCACTGGGCGCTGTGCCGGGCGGCGCTCTGGACCGACAGGAGCGCGGACCTGCGTTCCTGTTCGTAGCGGGTCAGGGCGGCGGACAGTTCCTGTTCTTCGCCCAGGGCTCCGGCCAGCGCGATGGCGTCCTCCAGCGCGAGCGTGGTGCCAGCGCCGATCGAGTAGTGCGTGGTGTGGGCGGCGTCGCCGAGCAGGACCAGGTTGCCGCGATGCCAGGTGCGGTTGGTCAGGGTGCGGAAGCGCAGCCACTGCGCACTGCCGTCGGCGTGCTCCCGCCCGATCAGGCCGTGTCCGTCGAGGAAGTCGGCGAAGATCTTCTCCAGCAGGGCGAGACCGTCGGCCTCGCCGGTCCGGTCGAGACCGAGTCCGGTCCAGGTCTCCGGTGAGCACTCGACGACGCAGGTGCTGAGGTCCTCGCCGAACCGGTACGCGTAGCACCAGATCCAGCCGTGCTCCGTTTCCACGAAGGCGAAGGTGAAGGAGTCGAAGACCTTGGTGGTGCCGAGCCAGATGTAGGTGTTGCGGCCGAGGGCGACGTCACTGCCGAAGTGGTCGGCGTGGACCTCGCGCAGCGCGCTGTTGACTCCGTCGCAGGCGACGACGAGATCGGCCTCGGGCATCCGGTCCGCGGTGATCCCGTGCTCGTACTCGACGCGCACCCCCAGGGATCGGGCACGCTTCGCGAGGAGGTCGAGCAGCAGCCGGCGGCCGATGCCGAACCCCTCGTCGCCGTGGTGCACCGTCGTCTCGCCGCCGATGTGGGCGACCCCGTCGCTCCAGCGGACCGAGTTCGCCCGGACGGCGCGCGCGGACTCGGGGTCGCCCTCGTGGAGCTTGTCGAGCAGGGCCGCCCAGTACGTCACCCCCCAGCCGTAGGTCGATCCGGCCGGGTTGCGTTCGTGGACGGTGATGTCGTGGGACGGGTCCTGGCGTTTCATCAGGATCGAGAAGTAGAGGCCGGCCGGTCCGCCGCCGACGCACGCGATCTTCACGCGCACTCCCAAATGTCACACAGAGCGGTCGATTGGGCACGAAGAGTAGCAGGAGCGACGGGGGCCACCCGGCCTCACGGTTCACGCCAGCTTGAGGAGGTGAGCCGCACCACTCGGCACCCACCGGCCCCGGAAGATCGCCGACGACACACGGACCGGCGGGAGGATTTCCGGATTCCGGTCGATCGGGGAAGCCTCGACAGCAAGATCATCTTCGTTCAACCTTGGACGACATCTCATCAATTGTCCTGATCGCGGCCAACCGACATCCGGCGATTTCTCCCTCTCTCCTACGAACCGATAGGCATGTCGGGTCATCAACAGAGCTGACCCCAGGAGGAATCCGCATGCCGGAACTCACTCGTCGCCGTGCGCTCGGTGCCGCGGCCGCCCTCGCCGCCGCGGCCGGCGCCCAGGCGCTCACCACCCCTTCGGCCTCGGCCTCGGTCACCGCGCCCTCCGCCGGACACCATCACGACGGACCCGAACCCTTCGACGAGGTCTACCGGGGCCGCCGGATCGAGGGCCGTGCCGGTG
>NZ_JBEXHZ010000219.1:0-2867 GCF_040608315.1 Streptomyces sp. NPDC005195 | reverse complement strand
CTCCCGCAGGCGTCCCCCGCCCCCGCCCCTGCCTTGACGGTCGGCTCGGACGGCGCCCCACCGCCCGTCGAGCCGCCTGTCCCGCCGGTCCCGGCCGGCGCCGAGGAGGCCGAGGAGGCCGAGTCCAGCGCCGACTGGGACATGGCCGGGGCGTCCTTCGTTCCCCTGCTGTGGACCGTCCCCACGGAGAACGAGCCCGAGGTCACTGTGGCGGGCCGGGCACGGGAGGCAGCGGCCGCCTGGGGCGCGGGGAGCGACCCCGCGGCCACGGTGGCAGGCCCGGACCTGAATCCAGCAGGCCCCGCGTGGGCGACCTGGCAGCCGGTCCACACTTCCGCGACCAGTGCGGGGGCATCCCCTCCCCACGCCGTCGAGCTCGCCTGCGGAGTCGCCACGCCCGAGCAGGAACAGGCGTTCGCCGACGAGGAGGCGAGCCCGGCGGGGCAGGAGCGGGCGGACACCAAGGCCGCGAAGCCTCCTGGCATCCCCGACCTGCTCGTCCAGGAGCCGAACGCCTGGGGCGCACCGGCGTCCCAGGGGCCCGACGCACTCGCCTGACACCGCGCCGGAACCCTTCCGGCAGCACCGAACAGCACTGACACCACACCTATGAGGTCCGCTCCGCCAGGGGTGGCCCGGGCGACCCGAGGAGGGGCACATGAGCTCTCCGTACGACCAGGAGATCGACGACCTGCTGGCGCTGTACCAGCGCCGGCGTGCGGAGGCGGCCGAGACCCGGCGCAGGATCAACGAGGTCACGGGCACCGCCACCGCCCCACGGCAGACCGTCAAGGCGACCGTAAGTTCCCAGGGCGACGTCACCGCCATCGAGTTCCCCTCCGGTGCCTATCACCGGCTGGCGCCCAAGGAGCTCTCCGAGATCCTGCTCACCACCATCCGACAAGCCCGGGCCAAGGCAATGGAACAGGTGGCCGAGCTGACCTCGCTCGCCCTCCCGCCAGGGGTCGGCGCCGCCGACCTGCTCCAGGGCCGGGTCGACCCGACCGCGCTGCTGCCCGAGCAGCCGGGAGGTCCCGACCTGGTGCACGAGTACCTCGAACACGGGGTGCCGGAGCGCGCCCGTGCCGTCCGGCAGAGCGACGCGGGGGGCTCGGGTGTCTGAGGAGTTCTCGGTGGACACCTACGGTCTCCACCAGCAGTCGCCGTACATGCAGCATCTGGCGGCACGCTTCAAAGGTCTGAGCGCCGACCTGCAGGCACGGCTGGACGGGCTCGGCGACTGCTGGGGCGACGACCCCACCGGAAAACAGTTCGTCAGCGAATACGCCGACCCCCGGGACGGGCTCGTCCAGGGGATCGGCGAATTCGGCCTGGTGATGGACAGCACCGTCGACGGCATCACGACGATGGCCGTCAAGTTCGAGCGGCTGGAGGACGAGAACTTCCACTCCCTCCGCAACCTCGGTCCCGGTGGCGACGGCCCGCACATCTCCGGCCCCGAAGGAAGGCCCGGCAGGAAATGAGCATCAACGTGCCGCCCGAGCTGGCCTGGGTCTCGCTCATAGCGGCGGGCCAGGATTGGCCTCGGGGTGACGAGGACAAGCTCCGGACGCTCGGCGACATCTGGGACGAGACCGCCGGCCATCTGATCTCGATGGCCGGCGAGATCGGTCCGGGGACCCAGGGTGTACTGGACAGTCTGGGCGGCGCGGTGGCCATGCAGTTCACGACGTTCACCAGCGCCATCGAGTCCCATCTCCCGCAGATGGCGGACGCGGCGGGAGAGCTGGGCGCCTACAGCCGGGAGACCGCCGTCCAGGTCGAGTACGCCAAGTACATGATTCTGCTCCAACTCGCCTGGCTGGCCTACGAGATCATCCAGTTCTCGATCTCCGCTCCGGAGGCGATCCCGCCGGCGATCGCCGGGGCCCGGGCGATCGTGAAGATGATCCTGCAGCGCCTGCTCAAGTCGGTCGCGAGCGGCATCGCGTTCAACGTCGGTATGGACGTGCTGGTTCAGACCATTCAGCTGCTCAAGGGCGACCGGACGCACTGGGACACCAAGAACACGCTGGGGGCCCTGGAGAGCGGTGCCATCGGCGGAGCCGTCGGCGGCTTGATCGGCGGCGCGGGCCACGCGCTGGCCCCGAAGTTCACCGGCAGCCTGCTCGGCAAGTTGACGGTCGGCGGGGCGTCCGGCCTGGCCGGCACCGTCGTGACCAACATCGTCCTTGGCGGCGACACCGACTTCGGCGCCGCACTGAGCTCAGGCGTGATCGGCGGTCTGGGGGGACACGGGGCTTCCCGCCCCGACGAACCCGAGGGCGGCAAGGGTGAGGCCGACCTGCACCTGCCCGACGTGCACGTGCCGTCGTTCGACGAACTCGGCAAACCACCAAGCGTCGACTTCGGCGCGCACATCGGCGACGGCGTCGGCCGTGAGCTCGGCTACGAGCTCGAACGCCCGTCCACCACCGAACTCGGTGACGACACCACCAGGTCCACCGACCAGAACGGCACGGTCGGCAGCGACGGGAGCCGCGGCACAGGTTCGGTCGACGAGCAGCATGGCGGCGTCCCGGCCGGTGAGCAGAGCTCCGGCACCACCGGCGAGGAGTCGTCGCACAGCGATGGCGCGCCGGACACGGCGACTCACTCCGCGCCGACGGCGACCGGACGACCGTCCGAACTGCCCGGCTTCGAGTCCTCTCCGACCACCCTCGCTGGAACCGACGGTGGGCCCGTCACGGAGAACGAGGGCCTCGGCAGCCGGTCCACCGGCGCACCGGCAGCCGCCGGATCCGGTACCACCGCCCGCCCGGCCGCACCAGGACAAGGAGCCCCTGCCACCGGCCCCACCGCCACCCGCCCGGGCTCGACCGTGACCGGGGCGGCGCGCCCGTCGG
>NZ_JBEXHZ010000218.1:0-2872 GCF_040608315.1 Streptomyces sp. NPDC005195 | reverse complement strand
GCCGCGTCAGGAGCCGACGACGACAGTTCCCGTACGGCCGTGGTCAGCGTGGTCACGGCGTCGTCGTCGACCGGGCCACCCGACATGACGACGTGCCAGGCCACCTCGGCCGGTCGTGCTCCGATGCCGCGGAGGCTGTCGGCCGCTTCCCGGTGCAGAGCCACGCGTACGGCCAGGGGCAGGTTCTCGTGGACGGCCTGCCGGATGAGGTCGTGGCGGAAGGCGAGCCGCGGGCCGTCGGCCGAGAGCAGACCGGCGTGCAGGGCGGCCTCGACGCCTGACAGCAGGCTGCCGACCTGTCTGCCGAACATGCGGGCGGCCGTGCCGAGGTCGAATTCCCGGCCGAGGACGGATCCGATCTGGAGCAGGCGTACGGCATCCTCGGGGAGCCGGTCCAGGCGCGCGGCGACACTCCGCCGGAAACTGACGGGTATGCCATCGTGCAGGAGGCTCGCCTCACTCGCCTCCATTCTGGCGGCGTCCGTGTCGGCGAACGCGCGTACCAGTTCGATGGCCAGGAAGGGATTGCCCGCGACGGCTCGCAGGAGCCTGGCCAGACCGGGTGACGGCCTCGCTCCGAGGACGTCTGCCGCGATGTCCTGCAGTTCCCGCTGCGGCAGGGGGCCGAGGGTCAGCCATCGGGCTCCAAGGCGTTCGAGGTCGTCCCGCACCCTGGCGACGGTCGGTCGCTCGGTGTCCGACCGTACGGCCAGCACCCACAGGATCCGTGAGGCTGCCAGACGTCCGGGCAGGGTGCGCAGGACGAAGAGCGTGGCCGGGTCCGCCCATTGCGCGTCGTCCACCAGTACGGCCACCGGGGCGTGCTGGGCCCGGTCCTCAAGAGCGTCCGTGATGCTGTCCAGCAGCCACAGCCGCTGGTCGTCGGTGGCCGTGGCGGCTCGGCCGGCACCGTCGGAGGACTGCAGTGCGGACTGCAGTGCGGCTCCCGCCGCGTACTGGTCGAGTTCGTCGGCCCGTACCGACACCACGTCGAACCCGGACCTCCGCCCCATCTCGTCCAGTTCCCTCAGCAACCGGCTCTTGCCGACGCCCGGCGCGCCTTCCACGACGACGCAGGCGCCTCGTCCGCCTCGCACCGTGTCCAGGGCTTCGCGGACAGCAGTGATCTCGTGGTCCCGTCCTCGCAGGCGAGGACCGGTCACGGCGTGGTTCCCGCGCCCGCCTGCCTGGTCGCCGGCGTCTGTGCTGCTCATGGGGCAAGCATGGCTCACGGCCGCGCCCGCCCTCAACGCCGGTTTCCCGGTGATCGCCGGTTTCACCCGGGTGATCGCCGGCCGCGCGCCGTCCCGTCACCCTGTCGCGACGCACGCTCCGTGGCATCCGGATCTCTTGTCCCTGGAGAGGAGCACGACGTGCGTACAGGCAAGGAATACCTGGCAGCGCTGAACGACGGCCGCAAGGTGTGGGTGGGTGACGAACTCGTCGACAACGTGGCCACGCACCCGAAGACCAGGGCGTACGCCCAGAGCCTCGCGGCCTTCTACGACCTGCACCACCGCCCGGACCTCCAGGACGCCATGACGTTCGTCGACGAGGATGGCGTCCGGCGGTCCATGACGTGGTTCCAGCACCGTTCCAAGGAGGACCTGCGGCGTAAGCGCCACTACCTGGAGACGGTGCAGCGGGAACTCGGCGGCGGGGCGATCCCGCGGACGCCGGACGTCAACAACTACGTCCTGCTGACCTACGTAGACGACCCGGAGCCGTGGAGCAGCCAGTCCGTCGGGACCGGCGGAAGGGACCTCACCGAGGGGATCCTCGACTTCTGGAACGTGGTGCGGGACGGTGACCTCAACGCGACACCGGCCTTCGTCGACCCCCAGGCGGACCGCTCGCGCGATTCCGCCCAGGCCGAGTCGCCCGCCCTGCGGGTGGTGGCCACCTCGGACGAGGGCATCACCGTGCGGGGCGTGAAGGCGATCAGCACCGGCGCGGCTTTCGGCGACTGGATCCACATCGGCGTCTTCTACCGCCCCGGAATCGTCGCGGAACAGATCATCTACGGGGCGGTGAAGCCCGACACCCCCGGGGTCACCATCATCTGCCGGGAGAGCAACGTCCAGGACGGCGAGGAGGTCGAGCACCCGCTCGCCTCGCAGGGCGACGAGCTGGACAGCGTCATCGTGTTCGAGGACGTGTTCATCCCCTGGAACCGCGTCTTCCACGTCGGTAACCCCCAGCACGCGGCGCTGTACCCGCAGCGTGTCTTCGACTGGCTGCACTACCACTCACTGGTGCGTGCGATGGTGAAGGCCGAGCTGATGCTCGGCCTGGCCCTGCTGATCACCGAGCACATCGGCACGTACCAGCTGCCGCCGGTCCAGGCCCGGGTCGCCCGGTTCGCCGGCTTCCACCAGACGCTCAAGGCGCATACGGTCGGTTCGGAGGACGAGGGGTTCTTCACTCCCGGCGGCATCTTCAAGCCGAACGTCCTGATGTTCGACTTCGGACGGGCGTACTACATCGAGCACATCACCGAGATGGTGCACGAGCTCCTCGACCTGGCCGGTCGTTCCGCGCTCATCTATCCGACCGAGGGGCAGTGGCAGCAGCCTGAACTGCGGCCGTGGCTCGAGGCGTTGCAGACCGGGCCGGTCGGCAGGCCCTACGACCGGCTGAAGATCAGCCGGGTGATCCGCGACATGTTCCTGTCCGACTGGGGCGGCCGCATCAGCACCTTCGAGAACTTCAACGGCACGCCTCTGCTCGCCATCCGGAGTCTCACCATGAAGCGCGCCGAGATGTCCCCGGGCGGCAGCATGGCAGACCTCGCGCGCAAGGTCTGCGGCATCGAGAGCGGGAGCGACGAGCAGGAGACCGTGTACACGGCTCAGGCGAACTACGCCCGGCG
>NZ_JBEXHZ010000217.1:0-2884 GCF_040608315.1 Streptomyces sp. NPDC005195 | reverse complement strand
ACACCGGTCCCCCTACGACCTGTACGGGTCTTCGGGGCACCGGTGTGCCGGGCTGTCCGCGGCAGTTGGCGACGACCGGGTGCCGGCACGGCGCGAAGGGCCGCCGTCCGCGGCCGGCGGCGAAGAGGAAGGGCAACGGGTCCCGGAGGCTGCCCGGGGAGAGGGTCCCGCGCGCCGGACAGCCGATTCCGGAGGTCCGCGCGCATCCCTTGCGCAATGGTCAAGAATCGTTGACCATTGCTCGCATGCCTGCCGACGATCTCCCCGAGACGTTCCACGTCACCACTGACGAACAGCTGCGCGCCGTCTCCAACCTGACGCGCCACCGGATCATGGCCGTGCTCCGCTTCGAGCCCGCGACGATCACGCAGGTCGCCGCGCGAGTGGGTCTCGCGAAGGGGAGTTCCAGCTACCACGTACGGCTGCTCGAGCGGGCCGGCCTGGTCAAGGTGGTACGGACGCGGAAGGTCAGGGGGGTCACCGAGCGGTACTACGCGATGGCCGCGCGCTCGATCGCGCTGCCGGATCCCGGCGAGGGAGGGCCGGATGTGCTGATGCGGCACGCGGTGGCGGACCTGGAGGCAGCGCCGGTGGACACCGAGCGGCATGTGCGGATGGCGCACCTGCGGCTCACCGAGGAGCGGTTCGCGGAGCTCGGGGCGCGGCTGCAGGCACTGGCGGACGAGTACCGGGAGCTGTCCGATCCGTCGCTGCCGGACGCGTCACTCGTCTTCGCACTGTTCCACCCGGCAGCGCGCGGGGCCGAAGGAGACGCCAAGTGACCTCAGACGCACGGACGTTGCCGACCGGGTTCGGACGGCTGTGGACCGCACAGACGATCTCCTCACTCGGTGACGGGGTGACACATGCCGCACTGCCGCTGCTCGCGCTGACGTTGACACGGGATCCGATGGCGCTCGCCGTCGTCACGGCCGCCGGAACCCTGCCGTGGCTGCTCTTCGGGGTGCTCGGCGGTGCGCTGGTGGACCGCTGGGACCGCCGCCGCACGATGTGGGTCACGGACGCGGCACGTGCGGCGCTGCTCGCGATACCCGCGGCGGCGACCGCGCTCGACGTGCTGAGCATTCCGCTGCTCGCGGCCGTCGCCTTCCTCCTCGGCCTCGGCGGGCTCTTCTTCGACACGGCCGCCACGGCCTACCTGCCGGATCTGCTCCGCCGCGACCCCGCACTCCTGGAGAGCGCCAACTCCCGCCTGCGCGGCGCCCAGACCGCCGCGTCCGGCTTCGCCGGGCCGCCCGCGGGCAGTGCTCTGCTCGCGCTCGGACGGGCGGTCCCGCTGCTCGCCGACGCGGTGTCGTTCCTGCTCTCCGCACTGCTCGTACGGTCACTGCCCGCCCTGCCCCGCCCCGCGCCGGAGGTTCGCGAGTCGCTGCTGCGGCAGGCGCGGGCCGGAGCCTCGTACGTCTTCCGGGACCGGGTGCTGCTCGGGCTCGCGCTGCGCCCGGCGGTCGGGAACATCGCCTTCCTCGCCGTGGAGACCGTCCTCGCCCTCTTCGCGCACGACCGCCTCGGCATCGACACCTACGGCTTCGGCCTGCTCCTCACGGCGGAGGCCACCGGCGGTCTGCTCGGTGCGGGCATCGCCTCCTTCCTCGGCCGGCGGCTCGGCACCGGTACCGCACTGACCTGCACAGCCGCCGTCGAAGGGCTTGCCATCCTGGGCCTTGCCGCCGCCCCGAACCCGTACGCCGCCGGGCTGGCGCTCGCCGTCTGCGGAGCCGGCATGGGCGCCACGATGGTGCTCGCCCCCTCCCTCCGGCAGGCGATCGTCCCCGCCCACCTGATGGGCCGGGTCGCCTCCACCTCCCGCATGCTCGCCATGTGCGCCGCCCCCGTCGGGGCCTTCCTCGGCGGCTGGCTGGCCACCGCCTACGACATCCGCACCCCGCTCTGCGCCGCCGGCGTCCTCCTCCTGGCGATGACGGCCGTCACGGCGTCCATGACCACCAACCGCCGGATCGAGGCGGCGCTGCGTGCCGCCGCCCCGGCCGGCGGTCCGGATCACCCGGCAGGCAAGGATCCCGCCCGGGAGGGTGCGCCCGGCTTGTCGTGACGCCGGACGGGTGCGGTGTTCACCGTCGCGGGTGCGCTGGGGCGGTCGTCGTGGTGCCGGGGTGGAGGTGAACGCCTCCGGCCGCCGGAGGCGTTCAGCGGCCGAGGTGCTGGGGGTGCGGGAGCTGCCAGGAGGGGCCGTAGGAGGTGAGCGCCTCTTCGTAGGTGGGCAGCAGGCCGCGTGCGACGGCCTCGGACAGGCTCGGGGCGGTGGCGTCCTTCTCGGAGCGGATCAGGGCTCGGGTGGTGGGCCAGGGGATGCCGATGGCCGGGTCGAGGGCCTGGATGTCGACCATGGTGCCGGGGACGTACTCCTCGGAGCACAGGTAGTTCATGCAGGTGTCGTCGCTCAGGGCGAGGAAGGCGTGGCCCAGGCCGTCGGCGAGGTAGACGCCGATGCCGGAGCCGGCCTCCTGCAGGGTGGTGTCGAACATGCCGAACGTCGGGGAGCCGACGCGCAGGTCGACCACCACGTCCAGGGCGGCGCCGCGTACGCAGGTCACCAGTTTCGCCTGGCCGGGCGGCAGGGTGGTGCCGTGGATGCCGCGCAGGGTGTTGCGGCGGGAGACCGAGAAGTTGACCTGTCGGACGGCGAACGGCTGGCCGCTGCTTCCGGTCAGCTCGCCCAGGCGCCAGGCCTCGAAGAACCGGCCCCGGTTGTCCGGGAGTTGCGACGGCGTGATCCGGAAGGCGTCGCGGACCTTCATCTCCTCAATGGCCATGCTTCCTCGGTTCGGGTCGTCGGGTCGTGGGATCGCCGTCCGGCCGCGGGGTGACGGGCCGTCAGCCGTGCGGCGGTGGGGCGGTGGGG
>NZ_JBEXHZ010000216.1:0-2899 GCF_040608315.1 Streptomyces sp. NPDC005195 | reverse complement strand
CGCACGTAGTCCGCGAGGCCCGTCGGCGGGCCGTAGCGACCGGCCAGGGCGGCGTCGTAGATCTTCAGGGTGCCGAAGGTCGCCGACGGTGAGCGGTGGTACTGCGGGGCGCCCGGGTTCTTCCAGAGGGTGTCGAGCTCGGCGGGGGACATCATGCGGCGCAGGGTGTCGAGGGTGGGGATGTCGGGGCCCGCGCTGGTCTCGGAGTTGAAGCCGGTGGCGCCGCCCTCGCGCTTCGCGTACCAGTAGTCCGGCGGGACCCAGTCGTAGGGGCCGGTCATCTTCATGCCCGAACGGCCGCTGACGGGCGCGGAGTTGTCGGAGGCCGCCGCGACCACGGGGGTCGCCCAGTCGGCGGCTCGCAGGGCGTCGAGGTAGTCCTTCTCGATCGTGGCGTCCGGTGCGAAGTCGCTGCCGATCAGGAAGGAGACGACGCTCGGGTGGTCGCGCAGCCGCGCGGCCTCCGCGGCCATCGACGCCTTGGCGACCGGGTGGTCGGCGGCGGTCCACGGGGCGCCGGACTCGCTGCCGTTGACGTTCCCCTCCCACTTGTCGCAGCACTCCCAGCCGGGCAGCGTGAGGATGCCGTACCGGTCGGCGAGGGCGAAGAACTCATCCGGTTCCAGGTGCCCCTCGAGGCGGATGGTGTTGAGGCCCAGGTCGAGCGCGTACTTCAGCCGGTCCGCCACGTACGTCCGGTCCCAGCGCAGGAACTCGTCGGGGGACCAGCCGCCGCCCCTGATCAGCAGCTTGCGGCCGTTGATGCGGTACTGCCGGGCGCCGTCGGCGTCGAGCGGGGCCTTCACGTCGCGGATGCCGAAGTCCTCGTGCGCGGTGTCGGAAACGGTGCCGGCGACCGTGGCGGTCAGACCGAGGCCGTACAGCGGCTGCCCGCCCATGCCCGCGGGCCACCACACCTTCGGCGCGTCCAGGTGCAGGCCGTGGGAGTCCGAGGGGGTGAACGTCACGGACTTCGTCTCGTGCGCGCGCAGCGTGACGGCTCTGCCGAAGGCCGCCGTCGAGCCGACGGTGCCGGAGAGCGTCGTGGTGACCGCCGTGCCCGAGTCGTTGCGTACCCGCGCCTTCACGGTCAGGTCCGCGGAGGCGAGCGAGGGGACGGCGAGCCTGCTCACGACGTGCGCGTCGCGCAGCGCGACCGGGCCCCCGCGACGGACGAGGACGTCACGCACGATGCCCATGTTCTCGTCGGGCGGTGGCTGGATCCAGTCGATCCAGCCCATGGTGAGGTCCTGGTCGGGCTGGTTGGGCCGGATGCGGAACGCGACGGTGTTCGTGCCCGCCCGTACCAGCGAGGTGATGTCGAGTTCGTGGTGGGTGTAGGCCCCCGCCACCTCCGTGGCGTCCGCGACGCGCTTGCCGTTGACGTAGACGTCGGCGGCGGAGATCACCCCGCTGAAGTCCAGATGGCTGCGCTCGGTGGTGTCGCCGACCGTGAAGTCCGAGCGGTACCACCAGGGCACGGTGAAGTCGGCCTTGGGAATGCGTTGTTGGTTGGTCGAGTAGAACGGATCCGCGTACACGCCGTCCGCGAGCAGCGCCGCGAGGACCGTGGACCGCGAGCCCGCCGGATACCAGCCGGTGGCCGGATAGCCGGGGCTGGAGACGTCGGCAGCCGAGTCCGTGACCTCGGCCGTCGACTGGATCGCGTAGCCGGAGAGCGCGGTGGTGCCACCTGCCGTGGACGGTACCGGCGTGGCACGGGTACGGGCGGGGGCGGCGGTGGCCGGTCCGGCGTCACGGGACCCCGTCCACGCTCCCGTCGCGAGGGTGCCCAGGAGGCTCAGAGCGACGGCGGCCGTGGCCAGGCGCCGATGGGGGGCAGAGCGGTCGAACACGGTGGTCTCCTTTGGGGGTGGGGGATCATCCGCGCTACGGCACTGCAAGTTAGGAAACTTTACTAACTGGGCCCACAAGCTAGGTCGCCGAGTCGGTGGTGTCAATCACCGGGCGCCGCGGTCCAGTTGATCAGGAGACCGACCGCCGGTCGAACACCACGTCACGGGCCGTGCCCAGCGCCGTGGCCACCGCGCCGAGCAGCACCGCGTCCTCGCCCAGCCGGCTGGGCACTATCTTCGGCCGCAGCGGTGTGAGAGTGCGCAGGGTCTCGCGCACCGGCGGCAGCAGCAGGTCGATGCTGTGGCCCACCCCGCCGCCCAGCACCACCAGATCGGGATCGAGCACCGCCGCCGCGGCCGCCACCGTGTGCGCGATCCGCTCGCCCTCCAGGTGGACGGCGCGTACGGCCGCGGGATGACCCTCGCGCGCCGCGTCGAAGACGGCCTTCGCGGTGAGCTGTCCGGTCATGCCGAAGTGCCGCGCCGCCTCGACGACGGCCACCCCCGACACCGCGTCCTCCAGCGTCTCCGGCTTGTGCTGCCCCGGCCAGGGCAGGAACCCGATCTCCCCGGCCCCGCCGTGCGCCCCGGTGAACAGCCGCCCGTCGCTGACCACGCCCATGCCGAGTCCGGTGCCGATCATGATGTACGCGAAGAGCCGGCTGCCCGCGCCGACGCCGTAGGTGTACTCGCCGAGGGCCGCGAGATTGGCGTCGTTGTGCACCTCCAGCGGGATGCCCAGCATCTCGCGCATACGGTCGAACAGGCCTGCCCGGCCCCAGCCCGGAAGGTGCATCGCGTACCGCACCCGGCGCTGCTTCTCGTCGTACACGCCCGGTGTGCCCACCACCGCGTGGGCCACCTCGTCGGTGCCGAGGCCGGAGTTGGCGACGACCTGGCGGGCGGTGGCGACCACCAGGTCGGCCATCGCCCCCGAACTGCGGGCCCGGTTGCGTACGTCGGCGCGCGCGACCACGGCGCCGTCCAGATCCGCGAGCGCCACCCGCAGCCAGCCCCGGCCGATGTCGATGCCGAGCGCGTGG
>NZ_JBEXHZ010000215.1:0-2927 GCF_040608315.1 Streptomyces sp. NPDC005195 | reverse complement strand
GGGACCGGGCGGCCGGCGGATCGGCACCCGGAGGCGAACAGACCGAACGGGTCAGGCAGGTCAGGCAGGTCAGGCGGTGAACTGCGGGAGGCGGGCGGCGGTTTCGGCGGGGCCGGGCATCGCGGCGATCTCGGCGGCGACCTTGCGGGCCGCGTCCCGGTAGCTCTCGTCGCCCAGGATGCGGCGGGCCTGTTCGGTGACCGCGTCGGCCGACAGGTCTGCGGCGAAGACGACCTCGCCGGCGCCCGCGTCGCGCACGGCGGTGCCGTTGGCGGGGCCGTCGGCGCCCTGCGGCAGGATCAGCTGGGGCAGGGCGGCCGCCAGCGCGGCCAGTGTGGTGCCCGCGCCGCCGTGCTGCACCACCAGCGCCGCCCGCTCGAGCGCCTCGGGCTGGGCCACCCACTCCACCGCCACCACGCGCTCGGGCAGTTCACCCAGGTCGGCGACGGCCACCACGGGTCCGGTCGCCACCAGGACCGGCACCTGGAGCGGCAGCAGCCCGTCGATGACCGTGCGCAGCACGTCCACCGAGCCCAGTGCGGTGCCCAGGGTCAGGTAGACGAACGGGCCGTCCGTGTCGCGGATGGCCGCGGGCAGTTCGCCCGGCTCGCCGTAGGCGACGGGGCGCTGCTCGATGCGGGGCAGCGGGGCGGCCAGGAAGCCGGGGTCCTGCAGGGACGGCGGGCAGATGTCGATGTAGGTGGCGGCCAGTGCCAGCAACTGGCCGTAGGGCACGTCCACGCCGAGGTCGGCCGCGGTGGCCAGCAACTCCTCCTGGATCCGGGCCTCTTCGGGGCCCATCGCCATCACCCCGACGCCGTGCGCGACGGCGGGCACGCCCGCCAGCCGGGCGGCGAAGGCGGCGCCCGGGTTCATCGCCTCGTAGACGACGAGGTCGGGACGCCGGCCGGCGAGGACGGGGGCGAGGTCGGCGGCCACCCAGCGGGGCAGCACCGAACCGAACACCTTCACGTGCAGGTCCGCCAGCACCTCCGGCGGCACGTCCTGGGCGCCCAGGTCGGCGCCGTCGTGCTCGAGGGAGTCACTACCGCGCACTGCTTCCATGAACGCCTCGGGGACCGAGCGGCCCGCCGTCACCGGCTCCAGGCCCGCGGCCCGCAGGGCCGGGTGGAGCTGCTCGCCGGTGGCGAACACCACCTCGTGGCCCGCGGCGCGCGCGGCCTTCGCCAAGGGAAGCAGGGGGTAGACGTGCCCGAAGTTGCCCGCGCTGGCAAAGAGGATTCTCATACCGCCTCAGCGTAGGGACGCCCGCCCCCTTTGTCTAGCACCGCCAATATATCTAGCGCTGAAAGAATCCGGGGTGGGGGAAGCGGGCGGGGCCCGGTGGGCGGCCCGTCCCGCCCCTCCCCCGGGCCGGGTGCCGGGGTGCGCCTCGAGGTGGCGTGCGGGGCGTTTCGAGGCGTCCTCCAGCAACGGCCGATCGCCCTGCCGGATCGTCGTGGGCGGCGGCCTGGCCCTGGGCGCGCGGGACACGGCGAAGGAGTCATGTTTTATGGCCATCACCCAAGCGGTGCCCCCGGGCGCCCTCACCGGCCTCGGGCGGCGCTTCACACTGTCGGCCCAGAGTCTGGACAGCCCGGTGACCTCCAACCCGGTCTTCCGCGAATGGTTCGCCGAGCAGCGCCGCACCAACCGCTACGAGGTGCGCCGCATCCCCTTCCGCGAGCTGGTCGGCTGGCGCTTCCAGGGCGCCACCGGGAACCTGGTGCACGACAGCGGCCGGTTCTTCTCCGTCGAGGGCCTGCACGTGCGCACCGAGTGGAACGGGCACGCCGCGTCCTGGTCGCAGCCGATCATCAACCAGCCGGAGATCGGCATCCTGGGCATCGTCGTCAAGGAGTTCGACGGCGTCCTGCACTGCCTGATGCAGGCCAAGATGGAACCCGGCAACATCGAGACCGTCCAGCTGTCCCCCACCGTGCAGGCCACCCGCAGCAACTACACCGGGGTGCACCGGGGCGCCCCCGTGAACTACATCGAGTACTTCGCGCCGCCGCGGACCGCCTCGCGGGTGCTGTTCGACTCCCTGCAGTCCGAACAGGGCTCCTGGTTCCTGCGCAAGCGCAACCGGAACATGGTGGTGGAGGCGCTCGGCCACGTCCCCGAGCACGAGGACTTCGTGTGGCTGACGCTCGGCCAGATCCACCAGCTGCTGCACGAGTCGAACGTGGTCAACATGGACGCCCGTACCGTGCTGTCGCTGATCCCGTCCTTCGCCGACGAGGGGCCCCCGCTGCACTCCATGGAGCACCTCCTCAACCGGCTCACCGAGATCAAGGCGCACCGGGAGCTGGTGCAGACCAGCATGCCGCTGTCGGCCGTACGGCGCTGGCGGCGCACCGAGGACGGGATCTCCCACGACAGCGGCCACCACTTCACCGTCATCGCCGCGTCCGTGGCCGCCGCCAACCGCGAGGTCACCCGCTGGACGCAGCCGCTGCTCGCGCCGGCCGAACAGGGCCTGTCCGCGTTCCTGGTGCGCCGCATCGGCGGGGTGCCGCACCTGCTGGCGCACGCCCGTTCCGAGGCGGGCGTGCTGGACGTGGCGGAGCTCGGCCCGACCGTGCAGTGCCAGCCGGGCCGCGCGCTGAGCCTGCCCGCACCGCGGCGGCCGCGGTTCCTGGACCTGGTCCTGCGGGCCCAGGCGGGCTCGCTGCTGTACGACACCGTGCAGTCCGAGGAGGGCGGGCGTTTCCACCACGCGGGCAACCGCTACGTCCTGATGGAGGTGGGCGGCGACTTCCCCGTCGACGTGCCCGAGGACTTCCTGTGGGTGACGGTGGACCAGATGTCCGCGCTGCTGCGGCACAGCAACTACCTGAACATCGAGGCCCGTACGCTGCTGACCGGGCTGCGCGCGGCCTGGGCGCGCGGCGGGGCGTACGCCCGGTGAGCGGGCCGGGAGC
>NZ_JBEXHZ010000214.1:0-2934 GCF_040608315.1 Streptomyces sp. NPDC005195 | reverse complement strand
GCGTCTCCCGGCAGTTCGACCACCGCGAGAAAACCGGCGAGCGCCTCCGCCGTACCTGACACCCCCACCCCCGCCCCCGTTCCCGCCCCTGTTGCCGTCACCGTCGCCGTCGCCGTCGCTGTCCGCGGTCGCGTCCTCGTTCCCGGTCCGGGCTCTGGCCCCGGTCCCGGCGTCCGCCGCGGTTCCCGTCGCGGGTGGGGACGCGGGCACGGACGAGCCGGTCAAACTGTGGCTGTGTCCCAACGACGGCCTGCCGCCCGCGGTCGCCGGTCTGCTCGCCGCGCACTGGCTGGACGCGCGGGAGCAGAAGACCGCGAGCCGTTTCCTGTTCGAACGCGACCGGCGCCAGTACCTGCTCGCGCACACCCTGGTGCGGCGCGCGCTGGCGCTGGAGGCGGGCCTGGCCGAGGCCGAGCTGGTCATCTGGCGTTCCGCGCGGGGCCGTCCCTTCCTGCGGCCCGCTCCGGGTGAACTGCCGCGCGGCGGGGCCCAGCTGGACTTCAACCTCTCCCACGCGGGCGGCTACAGCCTGCTGGGCATCGTGCGCCGCCACCGCATCGGTGTGGACGTGGAGCGGCTGGAGGACCGCGACGAGCGGGCCATCACCACCATCGTGCGCACCTTCGCCGCCCCGGAGCGGGAGTGGGTCGAGCGGGCGGCGCACGGCCCGGACCGCGACCGGCGGGCCCTGCGGGTGTGGACGCTCAAGGAGGCCTATTCCAAGGCCCGCGGGCTCGGCCTCGGACTGCCCTTCGACGCGTTCGTCTTCACGCTGGACGACGAGCGCGGCGTACGCGCCTTCACACCGCCCGGCGACGACACGGCCCGCCCGTGGCGGTTCGTCGAACTGGAGCCGGTGCCCGGCGTGCTGGTCGCCGTCGCGGTGCCCGCCGACGCGGCCCAGGACCCGGTGCTCCACCTCGGCTACGGCTTCCCCTGGAGCCGCTCGGAGCTCCGCAGTTTCCCGCTGCCCCGGCCGGTGGGGGGTCACCTGGCCGCGGTCCCCGCGTGACTCCCCGGGCCGGCGGCGGGCCCGGGGGCATCTCCAGCGGGCTTCGAAGACCTCTTGAGCAGGGACACCTACCGTGAGGCGTCAGCTGTTCCCGCTGTCTGCAGCCAGGAGGCCACCGTGCCCATCCTCAGGTATCCGCAGAGCCCGCTGGACGACCTGTTGCGGCGGGCCGCGGACCGTGACGGTGACGCCCCGGCCGTGGTCACGGCCAAGGCCACGGTGACGTTCGCCGCCCTGGACCGGGACGCGGACCGTATCGCCCACTACGTAGGGCGCACCGTCCGCCGGGCCGACGCCGTCGTCGCGGCGGCCACCACCCTCGACACCGCCTTCCCGGCCGTGTACTACGGCACCGTCCGCAGCGGCCGGCTGCTGGCCCTGCTCGATCCGCTGATGGGACAGGCCGCGCTGCACGAGGTGTGCACGGCGGCCGGGGCCGAGATCGCCTTCGTGCCCGGCCCGCTGGCCACGCTGCTCGCCGCACTCGCGGACCGGCTGCCCCGGCTGCACACCATCGTGGTGACGGACCCCACCGGCCGTCCCGCATCCGGCCGTCCGGCATCGGGCGGCTTGGCATCCGGCCGTCCGGCATCGGGCGGCTTGGCATCCGGCGGTCGGGCATCGGGCGGCTTGGCATCCGGCGGTCGGGCATCCGGCGGTCGGGTGCCGGGACGCCAGGCGTCCGGTGGTCAGGGGGCCTGTGCGGTGGTGGCGCTGTCCGCGGTTCTGGCCGGGGTGCCCGCGGCCGGGTCCGTACGCACGGTGCGGCCCGGTGCGGACGCGGTGGCGTGCCTGCAGTTCGCGCCGGACGGCGGCGGGCGGCTGAAAGGTGTGCGGCTGACGCACCGCAATCTCGTCGCGGGCGCCGCCCAGACCGCGCTGGCCCACCGGCTCGGTGCCGCCTCCGTCGTCCTCAACCATCTGCCGCAGTACCACGCCGTGCACCTCAACTCGGCCGTGCACGCCGGGGCCCGGCAGGTGCTGTGCACGGACCCGGACCCCTTCGGGGCGCTGGAGGAGGCCGCGCGGGCGCAGGCCACCCACTACTACGGGCTGCCCGCCCGGCTGCACCGGCTGGCGGGGGATCCCCGGCTGGCGGGCGACTCCCGGCCGGCGGGTGATCCCCGGCCGGCGGGTGATCCCCGGCCGGTGGGTGACTCCCGGCCGGTTACGGGCCGGGCGTATCTGCCGGGCCGGCACCTGAGCGCCATTCATGTCAGCGGCGGTGTACTGGCGCCGGAACGGGCCCGTGCGCTGCGTGACGCGCTGCGCGTGTCCGTCCTGCAGGGCTACGGCCTGACCGAGGTCTTCACCCTCTCCCACCACCAGCCGCCCGGCTCGCGGCCCGGTCTCGGCGCGGTCGGGGTGCCGCTGCCGGGCACCGAGTGCCGCATCGTCCTGCCCGGCAGCACCCGGCCGGCCCCGGTGTGGTCGACCGGCGAGGTGCAGATCCGGGGACCGCAGCTGAGCCCCGGCCCGACGGACGGGGCCGGGGCGGCACCGCGGGACGCGGACGGCTGGCTGTCCACCGGCGACACGGGCTACCTCGACGCGGACGGCGGACTGCACCTCGTGGACGCGCACCGCTCCGTGTTCACCTGCGACGACGCGCTGGTCGCGCCCAGCGTGGTGGAGCGGGTCATCGGCCAGGACCCGCGGGTGGCCGACTGCATCGTCGCGGACTGGCCCGACCCGGCGCGCGGCGCCCTGGTCTGGGCCGGCGTGGTGCTGCGCGAGACACCCGACGGCGATGCCCCCGGCCTCCTCGACGTCCTCGACTCCGTCGCCGAACAGGCCAACGCCCGGCTCGGTCCCGGCGAGCAGATCCGCCGCCTGGAAGCCCTCGACGTCGTCCCCCGCAGGCCCGGCGGCCGCCCCGCCCGCCGCGAACTGCGCCTGCGGCTGCACGCCCTGGCCGCCGG
>NZ_JBEXHZ010000213.1:0-2938 GCF_040608315.1 Streptomyces sp. NPDC005195 | reverse complement strand
GGCCGTACCTACCGATCGGCAGGTACGGCTCGACGAACTTCCACTGGGCATGGGTGAGTTGCCTACGCGTCACCACCACAGTCCTACCGGATTCCCCCCTCAAACAGGACAGAACCCAAGAATGATCACGACATCACACAGGCTAGGGGTGCTCGATACCAGCTGAAGCCTGCTCCTCGCACCGAGCCATTGGAAGGTCACGACTCCCCGTCTACTGGGAATCTCCGCCCACGGTGCGCCAGGAGACCCGTTCATTCACCTCCACACACCGGCTGTAGGGGATCTGTGTGCGTTGCCCGTTCAGCGGCAGCCGCTGTGGGCAGACAGGCCGTGCCGCCTCACTCCGGGCGATGGCCGACAAGCACCGCACGAGACACGTCCTCCCGCCATACGACCATGATCGACGATGGGGAACGAGGTCGCCGACAGGCCCGACGTTGCCTGTGCCAGCGATAGTCCCAAGGAGTGACGACCGTCCGCAAGGAGGTCACTAAGGTCAGAGGGATGACGGAAGTTCCCCTCCCCAGGCGTTCCGGTCCGCGGTCGTGGGGTCCCAGTGCCGGGCTCGTGGCCCTCACCCTCTGCCCCGCGTTACTCATGCAGCCGAGCACCGACGTCTCCGCGCTCGCCTGGGGGCTGCTCATCGGCGCGGAGGCAGTGACAGGCGTGGCGCTGCTGTTGCGCCGCAGGCTTCCGTTGGCCGTCTTCGTGGTCGTCACGAGCGTCCTGGTGACAGCTGTAGTCGTCGGCGCCGCCCAGGAGACGCGGCTCTCCCCCCTGGTCGTCCTCTCTCTCGCGGTCTCCCTCTACACCGTCGGCAACCTCCGCCCCTACGGCACGCGCACGGTGATCGCGCTGCTCGTCGTCGTCGTCGTCGTCGCGGTCGGCGTGTGCATCAACCACCTCACCGCGGCCCCCGAGTACCAGGGCAGCTCGGACGTACTCGCCGTTCTCGCCCCCCTTCCCCTGGCCTGGGCCCTCGGCACCGCCACCCGCACCCACCGCGCCGACCTCGCCTCCGCCGCCCGGAGGATGGACGAGATGACACGCGAACAGGAGCTGCGGGAGCAGCAGGCCGCCCAGCAGGAACGGGTCCGGATCGCCGGGGAGATGCATGACGTGGTCGCACACTCCCTCACTCTGCTCGTGGTACGCGCGGAAACCCTGCGCGCCCGAGGCGGCGAACTCCCGGACTGGGCCCGTCGCCAGATCGACGGGCTGGCCGTGGCGGGCCGCCAGGCAGGTAGCGAACTGCGTGACCTGCTGGGAGTGTTGCGCGGTCCTGAGGAGTCTGCTCCTTTGCAACCCACACCGGGACTGGGGGAGTTACCCGAACTGCTCGAACGAGGCCGGGCCGCCGGCAGCCGGATCGCCGCCCGCCTCTGCGCACCGCAGGATCTGACTCGGCCGGTGCAGCTGGCCGTCTACCGCATCGTCCAGGAGGCACTCACCAACGCCCGTCGGCACGCGCCGGGAGCGCAGGTGCGGGTCACCGTCGCCGCCGACGAGGGCGGAGTGCGCTGCGAAGTGGAGAACACGGCGCCCGAGATACCCGGCGAGGTCAGCTGGGGTGCCGGACTCGGGTTGGTCAGCATGCGCGAACGGGTCGAAGCCCTCGGCGGCCTGCTGCGGGCCGGACCGACCAGAGAGGGCGGGTTCCGGGTGTCGGCCGCCTTTCCGCCGCGTCTGACACCCCTGGACGCCGCCGGTGTCTGACACGATCACCGTGGTCGTCGCGGACGACGAACGGATCATTCGCGAGGGCCTGGCCGCGATCCTCGGCGCCCAGAGCGGCGTGACGGTCATCGGCACCGCTGGCGATGGCGAGGAGGCCGTCGAGATGTGCGGCCGGCTGCGGCCCGACGTGGCCATGCTGGACATCCGCATGCCCCGTCGCGACGGCCTGTGGGCACTGCAGGAACTCGGCCGCCGCAGACTCCTGGGCCCCGGCCGTGCCCAGGTGCTCATACTGACCACCTTCGGCCTCGACAAGTACGTCGACCAGGCCCTCGCGGCGGGGGCGGCCGGTTTCCTCCTGAAGAACAGCTCCTACGAGGAGCTGACGGCGGCGGTCCGCGCCGCCGCGGCCGGACAGCGCACCTTGAGTCCCGCTGTCACTCAGCGGATCATCGAGAGCCACCTCGCGGCCCGGCGGCAGCCGGACACCGGCGATCTCGACCGGCTCACCGATCTGACACGCCGGGAGCGGGACGTCCTGCGGCTCATCGGTGACGGGCTGAGCAATGCGGAGATCGCAGACCGGCTGGTCGTCAGCCTCCACACGGTCAAGACACACGTCAGTCGCATGCTCGCCAAGACGGGCTGCCAGAGCCGCGCACAGGCGGCGGTACTGGCCCGCCGGACCCTGCGCTGACGAGACCCGCGACCCGCCTCCCGTCCGCCCCTGGTGCGGACCCATCAGCCCGCCCCGGTACCCGCACCGCATCATCCCGGGACCCGGGACCTGGGACCCGGAGCGCGGACACCCGGTTCACCGGCGGGGGCTGACCGCCGGCCCGCCCCTGCAACGGCTCGTTCGGCCCACCTGGGTCAGCTCATTCCTTGGAGTGACGCCGAGGCCGGTCCCGGTCCGTCGACGGAGCGATTGGCGCAGCGTGAAGCAGGCGACAACGAGTGACGATTCGCGGAGGGATACCGGGCTGAATGGTGCTGCGCGACAGAGGGCCGCGCAGCACCCTTTCAACCCGGGAGAAGACGATGGACCACCGGTCGGCCGCACCGAACCAGTCCGCCGGGCGGAGCCACCGCACCGCGGTCCCGCACCCCTGCGCCCCCCTGGGTCCGGCGAGTCGCCACAGCGGCGCAGGAGCGTTATCCGGTAGCGCAGTTGGAGCGGCTTGCACGGACGACGACGGCGACCGCGGCCGCGCGGTGAGGGTGGTCACCGGGACGATCTTCGCGCCGCGCGAGCGCACGG
>NZ_JBEXHZ010000212.1:0-2985 GCF_040608315.1 Streptomyces sp. NPDC005195 | reverse complement strand
GCCACACGATCATGAACGGCCGCAACCTGCGCTCGGGCGACCCGGCAGGCATCGACCAGGAGATGTGGTCACTGCTCACCCTCTACCAGGCACTGCGCACTGTAATGGTCGAGGCCGCGGAGGCGCTGGCGGGCACCGATCCAGACCGCTGCTGCTTCACCGTCGCCCTCCAGACCGCCCGTGACCAGGTCGTCCAGGCCGCCGCCGTCATCACCGACCCCGCCGACGCCGGTCATCTCGGACTGATCGGGCACCGGATCCTGACCCGTCTCCTCCCGCCCCAGCGCCAACGGGTCAGCACCCGCAAGGTCAAGTCGCCGATGTCCCGCTACAGCACCCGCCACGAGGATGGCAGGCCCGACACCAGCCGCACCATCACCGCGCTCGACATCAACGTCCTCGAGCCTCCGGAATCCCGCCCCCAGCTCCCCGCCGTCTCACGCGACGACCGGCACACCGCCCTCGCCGAGCGCCGCCGTCACCGAATCCTGGCCCTGCTCGAGAAGGACCCCAACCGCCTCTGGCGCCCCATGACATCGCCTCCCATTTCGGCGACATCACCATGGAGACCATGTATCGACAGCTTTCCAGATGGGCCGAAACCGGCCTCATCCACAAACTGGGACCCGGCCTCTATGCCGCCACAGCATGGACCCCAACTCCCCTTGCGTGACCAGCGAAAACGCTAAATACCCGGCCTTGCGGCTTCCCCACCCGGCGGAGAACGACCACTCGGTCCGCAGGTGTCTGGTCCGGGTCGCCGTGAGGAGCCCGGCCAGTGCAGCGCCAGCGGGACTGGTGGTTGGGCAGTAAGCCGTCGGGCGGTGAACATCGACTCCAGGGCGGGCCGGCGTCGCCGGTAGGGCCAGCCGGTCGCGCCCGTCTGTACCAGCGCAGCAGATCGTCGCCGCTCGCTGCGGGTGCGTTCGGACCGGGTCCTTGGTTTCGCTGCGAGACGTTCCTGTGCACCGTGACCTCCGGAGCCCAGTAGCAGAAGCGGTGCGAGCGCGTGGTGTTATCAGCTGATATCGGCAGGCGCAGGGACGGGCGAGCCGACCTCCGGATGGTGCGGGCGACAACTCCGGCGATGGCGCCACCCGCGCCTACGGCCGGGAAGCGTCTCTTGGGGGTTCAGTCTCCGAATGAGACCACAAGTCCCACGAGGCCGAGAAGCAGGCCGCCGCCCAGAACGATGCCGCCCATCAGTCTGAAGAACCAGAGGCCGAGACTCGACGGTTCAGTGAGCCTCAAGTCCATCGTTCTCGCGGCAGTCGCAGATCGCACCGCATTGCGACGTGTCGCAGCCTTCTCCGCCGTGCCGCGCACGTTGAAAAGGTACATAGCTCCCCAGCCCACGCTCGCCGTTGCCAACACAAACAATAGGATCCGCGCACCCACAGCAAGCCTCCCCAACACGCTGCCCAGCTGAATTGTCCCGCCGGACTCTGCCAGCCAACTGCGGGAATGGCAACTGATCTTGGGCTCGAGTGTTGAGGACTCACTTCGACGCACTACAGGCTGGCCGGAGTCACCGTCAGAGAGGGCTGGCTTCGCCCAACGCCGCGCTGTCGTCGGCCTCCTCACAGTGCGTCGGTCGCATGGACAATCGTGGTGCGCCGGGCTCTGTGTGCGTAGCGGTCAGTCCCACCAACCGTCGCCGGCGTGCCAGCGTTGCACCCATTCCAGGAAGCCGACCGCCTCCGGCATCGGATACGGGCAGGCGCCGACGTCGGTGACCACCCAGATCCTGCCTCGCTGAGGACCGGTCACGACCAGGACCCAATAGGAGGGGCCGTCGTCGGTACCGAGCACGATGGAGCCGTGGTTGTAGACGTCCGCGACGCGCTCGTGATGGCCGTCGGCCAAGGGCTCGTCTTCCCAGGCCCAGGCCTCCTGGAGCGGGAACGGGGCAGCGGGATCGCGGTCTCTGTCGTACGGCCAGTCCGGTGGGAGCCAGCCCAGAGGGAGAAGGCCGCCGTCTTCCGGCGGTCCGAGGGGCGACCCGTTGGTGATCTCGGCGATCAGACTCCGGTACGGCTCCGGAAGCACGAGCCCGTGTTCGGATTCCCACGCGGAGATGCCTTCGTGTCCCAGTGCCGGCTCGCGCCACTCCGTCTCAATTGCGGAGCGCAGGAACTCCAGGGTGTCCTCGGCAGGGCACTGATCAGGTGATGTGGTTGTCACGACAGCATGCTTACACAAGGGACTGACAGGGCTCCTTCGGGACCATCAGACTCGAACAATTGGGTGGGAAAGTTGACCCTGCCGCTGGGGAATTTCGGGCTCTGTCGGAGATCTTGTGACGTCACCTGCCTGACCTGGGTATCTACCGGGTGTGCGGTTCAGGAGGTTTGGGGCGGTTGCTACCGCATTTAGCCGGTGTGGTGGTCGAGTCGATCGAGTGTACGGCCGGAACGGTCACGTTCTGCGCTCACTCCGCGATACCGACGGCGAGGTGTCCAGGGTGTGGGGTGGTGTCGTGGCGTGTGCACGGCCGGTACGCGCGCCAGTTCGCTGACGCTCCCGTCGGTGGAACTTTGGTGGTGATCGAACTCGTGGTGCGCCGGTTCAAGTGCCTCAATCCGTGCTGCCCAGCGGTGACGTTCGCCGAGCAGATCGAAGGGCTGACCAGCCCGCATGCCCGGTACACGCCGCTGCTGCGCACGCTGCTCACGGCGATCGCCGCGTGTCCGGGAGCGCGGCTCGCGGCCGTGCTGAGCATCCGCGCTGGCAAGGACAAACTCCTGGACCTCCTCCGGCGGTTACCGGAGTTGTCACAGGCCAGCGCGCGCATACTCGGAGTCGACGCTTCGCGCTGCGCAAGGGCGACTCTTACGCCACGATCCTGGTGGACCTGGAAGAGCGGCGCCCGGGCTGCGGCTTCGGCTCGGTGGTGCGTTACATCCGCACCGCACGCTCACGCAACTCAAGCGAGTATTTCCTGGGAGCGGCCATGGTCGATGTTCCTCTCATGAGAACCATCTG
>NZ_JBEXHZ010000211.1:0-2987 GCF_040608315.1 Streptomyces sp. NPDC005195 | reverse complement strand
GGCCTGCGGACGGGACAGCGTCAGCGCCTCCCTGCTGGCCACCGCCGCGTCCGTGCCCGGCTCCACCGCCGTCGAGCGCACGCTGCGCAACCTGGCCGGCCAGATGAGCGCCGAACTGCACGAACTGCGCAGCCGGGTACTGGCACTGCCGCCCCCAGACGCCGCCCATCCGGTGGGCCCCGCCTGGTTCGCCCTGACCGACCGCTACGTGCTGGTGCTCGCCGCGGCCTGTGTCCTGGGCGTGTGGCACCACAACCGTGGCGGCCCCGATCCCTTCCTGGCCGACCCGGCGTGGGCCGCCGCCGCCCTGCACCGCATCGCCCGGCGGCTGGGCATCCCCGCCGCCGACCTGCCCGCCGAGTGCACCGCCCGGGTCCACCGGGAAGTCCTGGCCCGCTACGGCGACCGGCGCGGCTTCGACCTGCACAACACACCGATCCCGGGCTGAGCACGGGCCCGTACCAGGACAAGGAGCCTTCAGGGATGACTCCCTCCCCGCCGTGGCACACCGAGGCCCCGCTCCACCAGTGGCTGATCACGCACCTGGCGGTCTACCTGGACCGGCTGCCCGAGAACATCGAGTCGACGGTGCCCCTGGCCGAGTACGGCATGGACTCGGTGTGCGCGCTCAGCCTGTGCGGCGACATCGAGGACGACTTCGGGATCGTCGTCGAACCCTCGCTCGTCTGGGACCATCCGACGGTGGCCCACCTGACGACCCATCTGACGTCACGCGGCGCGGACCCCGACCGGTGGCAACGGTGAACGCCGTCGCCGTGGTCGGACTGGACTGCGTCTTCCCCGCGGCCCACGGCGTCGAGGCCTACTGGGACCTGCTGATGCGCGGCGGCGACGCGATCGGCCCACTGCCCGAGGACCGCCGCGGACCCGGCTTCGACGACACCGTCCAGGGCGGCTTCGTCGACACCGTCACCACCTTCGACAACGACTTCTTCACCATCGCGCCCCGCGAGGCGGCCGCCATGGACCCACAGCAGCGGCTCCTGCTGCAGTGCGCCTGGCGGGCCCTGGAGGACTCCGGCCGCGCCCCCTCCGCACTGGCCGGCAGCGACGCCGGTGTCTTCGTCGGGGTGATGGGCAGCGAGTGGGCCCAACTGCACATGGGGGACTACGCGCGGGTCACCCCGCAACTGGGCGCCGGCAGCAGCGCGGGCATGACGGCCAACCGGATCTCCTACCACCTCGACCTCAAGGGCCCCAGCCTCGCGGTGGACACCGCCTGCTCCTCGTCCCTGGTCGCCGTGCACCTCGCCGTCAACTCACTGCTGTCCGGCGAGTGTTCCACCGCCCTGGCGGCCGGCGTCAACATCGTCCTGACCCCCGCGCTCGGCATGGTCTACCAGCAGATGGGACTGAAGGCGCCGGACGGCCGCTGCAAACCGTTCAGCATGGACTCCGACGGCATCGGCCGCAGCGACGGCGTCGGCGTGGTGGTCCTGCGCCGCCTCCAGGACGCGCTCGAGGACCACCAGCGCGTCTACGCCGTCATCCGCGGCACCGCCGTCAACCAGGACGGCCGCAGCAACGGCGTCAGCGCGCCCAGCCGCTGGTCCCAGCAGGCCGTGGTCGCCGCGGCCTACCGCAGGGCCGGCGTCGACGCGGACCAGGTCCGCTTCATCGAGGCACACGGCACCGGCACCGCACTCGGCGACATCATCGAGTGCGCGGCCCTCGGCGAGGTGCACGCCGTGCCCCGCGACGAACCGTGCGCGATCGGCTCGGTCAAGGGCAACATCGGCCACACCGAAGGCGCCGCCGGCATCGCCGGCCTCATCAAGACCGCCCTCGCCCTGCACCACCGCATCGTGCCCGCCAGCCGCTTCGCCACCCGCGAGAACCCCCAACTACGGCTCGCCGAACGGGGACTGAGCCTGCTCAAGGCACCCCTGCGGCTGCCGGCCGAGGAAGTGGTCGCCGCGGTCAGCAGCTTCGGCATGGGCGGCACCAACGCACACGCCGTCCTGGCCTCCGCACCCCGCACCCCGGTCACCGCCGTACGCGGGCCGGCCACCGCCGGGGCGTTCACGCTCTCCGCCGACACCCCCGAGGCACTGCGCCGCAACCTCACCGCCCAGGCCGAAGCACTGGCCCGGCGCCCGCGCGGCGACGCCGCCTCGGTGTGCTGGACCAGCAACCAGGTCAAGACCGGCCTGCCCTACCGGGCCGTGTTCACCGCACGCGACACCGCCGAACTCGCCGACACCCTGCGCACGGCCGCCACCGACGAACACACCCTCGCCCGCGTCACCGACCGCGCCCTGCGCCCGCCCGCCATCGCCTTCCTCTATCCCGGACAGGGCTGCCAGGAACCCGGCATGACGGCCGCCCTCTACCGCGAATCCGTCCTCTACCGGCGCCACCTGGACGACGCCGACGACGCGCTGCGCCCCCACACCGGTGACTCCGTACGGGACCTGATCCTCGCCGACGACCCCGCGATCCACCACGCCCGATGGGCCCAGCCCGCCCTGTTCGCGGTCGCCCACGCCCTCACCCGGACCCTGGCCGAGCTGGGCGTGGTGCCCGACGCCGTCCTCGGCCACGGCACCGGCGAACTCGCCGCCGCCGTCGCCGCGGGAATGCTCACCCTGCCGGACGCCGCACGCCTGGTCGCCGCCCACGCCACCGCGGCACACGACCTGCCCGACGGCGGCATGCTGAGCGTGCGCGCCACCCCGCAGGAGATCGCCGGCATCTTCCCCGCCCACCCCGGCCTGTTCCTGGCCGCCGTGGACGGCCCGCACGACACCGTCCTGTCGGGCACCGCCGACGTACTGCGACAGGCCGCAGCCGACCTGGCCGCACACGGGCTGAACACCCGCCGCCTTTCGGTCCCGCACGCCGCCCAGGGCTCGGCGGACACCGCCCTGGCGGCCCGGATCGCCGACCTGGCCGGCCCGGTCACGGCCACTCCCGCCCCCAACGCCCAGCCCACGGCCAGCCACCGCCGGAAGCACCGCGACGAG
>NZ_JBEXHZ010000210.1:0-3016 GCF_040608315.1 Streptomyces sp. NPDC005195 | reverse complement strand
ACGAACGTCCCGATGCTCAACCAGCTGCACAGCAACATCACCTGGGGTCAGCGCGGCAACTTCCTCTCCGTCCCGACGGACACACCCGCGCGCGACGAGCGGCTGGGCTGGACCGGTGACATCAACGTCTTCGCGCCCACCGCGGCTTACACGATGGAGTCGGCCCGCTTCCTCGGCAAGTGGCTCGTCGACCTGCGCGACGGGCAGACGGCGGACGGCGCGTTCACCGACGTGGCGCCCATGGTCGGCACGGTCGGCAACGGCGTCGCGGGCTGGGGCGACGCGGGCGTCACCGTTCCCTGGTCCCTGTACCAGGCGTACGGGGACCGCCAGGTGCTGGAGGATGCCTGGCCGTCCGTCCAGTCCTGGCTGAAGTACCTGGAGAAGAACAGTGACCACCTCTTGCGGCCGGCCAGTGGGTACGGCGACTGGCTGAACGTCGACGACGAGACGCCGAAGGACGTCATCGCCACCGCGTACTTCGCGCACAGTGCCGACCTCGCGTCCCGCATCGCCCGGGAGATCGACGAGGACGCCGCCCCCTGGCTCGATCTCTTCGGCCGGACGAGCGAGGCGTTCCGGAAGGCCTATGTCACCGTCGACGGCAGGGTGAAGGGTGACACGCAGACCGCGTATGTCCTCGCCCTGTCGATGAACCTGCTGCCGGACACGCTGAGAAAGGCCGCGGCCGACCGTCTCGTCGCCCTGATCGAGGCCAAGGACTGGCATCTGTCGACGGGCTTCCTCGGTACGCCCCGGCTGCTTCCCGTCCTCACCGACGCGGGGCACACCGACGTCGCCTACCGGTTGCTGCGGCAGCGCTCCTTCCCCAGTTGGGGCTACCAGATCGACAAGGGTTCCACCACGATGTGGGAACGCTGGGACTCGATCAAGCCCGACGGGACCTTCCAGACGCCGGACATGAACTCCTTCAACCACTACGCCTACGGCTCGGTCGGCGAGTGGATGTACACGAACATCGCGGGTATCGCGGCGGGCCGGCCCGGGTACCGCGAGATCGTCGTGCGGCCCCGCCCCGGCGGCGACGTCACCTCCGCCCGCGCCACGTTCACCTCGGTCTACGGCCCGATCTCCACACAGTGGCGCACGCGGTCCGGCCGCTTCGCCCTGACCTGCAGCGTGCCTCCCAACACGACCGCGGAGGTGTGGATCCCCGCTGTCGACCGGCGGGCGGTCACCCACGACCACGGCACCTTCCTGCGTGAGGAGGACGGCTGCGCGGTGTACCGGGTCGGCTCCGGCACCCACCGCTTCAGCGCGTAACGCGCGGTGCCCGGCCGCGCCCTCGGGCCAAGCCGGGCTCCGGTCCTCGTTCCCGGTTCGCGCGTCCGCCGAGTGATCGCGACCGCGGAGTGAGGAGGTACGGGGAAGGCCCCGGGCCGTCAAGATCCGGGGCCCTCCCCCTGCTCGGCTGCCTTCCGCGCCCTTCTGGACGGTGCCCCGGCCAACACGCCGAACCGGCTCCCCGGGGGAACGCACGGAGGTCGAGTAGCCGTCCATCGCGCACACAAATAGCCTGGTACGGGGCGATCCGACCGGTCAGTGCGCCGGGCGCGCCACCTGGGGGATGCCTTCTCGTGAGGAGTCCAACGTGATGTCCACGCTCCGCTCTCACACCGCCCGCGCGCTCGCCGCGGGTGCCCTGTCCGCCGCCCTGCTGTCGGCCGGCACCGCCGGCGCCTTCGCGGCCGCCGGGCAGACCACCGTCTCGAACCCCCGTCTCGCCGGGGCCGACACCACGGAGGCCGCACCGTCCGGCAAGGGCTCGATCACCATCAAGGCCGACAAGACACAGGTGAAGGCGGGAGAGTCGGTCACGTTCACCGGACGCTCCAAGGGCCTGAAGATCCACACCAAGGTGACGCTCCAGCACAAGAAGGACGGCAAGTGGAACTCGCTGAAGGCGAGCACCACGCTCAAGAACGGCAGCGGTTACACCCTGAAAGCCAAACTCAACTCCAAGGGCAAGGAACAACTGCGCGTCATGGCGGACAAGACCGTCTCACCAACCGTCACCGTCACGGTGAAGTAGACCGGCCCGGTCGCACCGTTCGCGCCGCCGACCTGTGATCCGAGGCGCCGATCTCCGAAGGGCTCGGGACTCGGGCCGATGGGACGGACAGGGCGTCGCACTCCGAGCCGACTCGGCCGTCGAACCACTCACCCCGGCTCGACCGCGTCGGCGCCGATCGCGCCAGTGGGTCACAAGGTGCCGCGAGGTGCCGGCCGGCGGGCCGTGCCGAAGTCCTGGGTCCAGTAACGGGTCCAGTAACCGCCGGGCTGTGCGAGGCCGACGCCGATCTCCCTGAACTCACACGTCAGGATGTTGTGTCTGTGGCCGGGGCTGGACATCCAGGCCGCCATGACCGCGGCGGAAGTGGGGTATCCGTACGCGACGTTCTCGCCGTACGCACTCCAGTCGTAGCCGGCGCGCGCGATCCGCCGGCCCGGACCCGAACCGTCGGATCCCCAGTGCGACATGTTCCGGTGGCGCGCCATGTCCGCGCTGTGGTGACGAGCGGCCTGCGCGAGCTTCGCGTTCAGGGTCACCGGGGAGCAACCGGCCCTGCGGCGGGCTCTGTTGACCAGGGTCACGACATGGGCCACGGAGGCGGAGGGCGCCGTGTCAGGGGCGCTCACGGGTACGGCACCGCCTGGCCCCCGTCCCTCCGCGTATGCCGTGGCGGCGGGCGGTATCACCAACGCGCCCAGCGCGATCGCGGCGACGGCCGCCATCCCATGGCGCGTCTTCCTGCCGTGCTTCCTCAATCGAACCTCGCTGAGTGGTCGCGGAACTCGCCGGAGGGGCCGGCTCCCCACGGACACGCCGATTCCGAGCCGCGCGGCCACCTCGTGGGGACGTGATGGTCGGAACCTGTGTGAGTGAGGGCAACGAACACCACTCCTACCCGCCCTCGTGGCGCACGACGACGCCTGCATCAGGTGCGCGGGGGCGCGGGCCCGGCTCGCGGGAGCGTGACGCCGGTGATCACCC
>NZ_JBEXHZ010000209.1:0-3025 GCF_040608315.1 Streptomyces sp. NPDC005195 | reverse complement strand
CGAAGCCGCCGCCCGGCTCGGCCCGCTGGTGGGCGCGGGCCCGCGCCGCGGTCACTTCGCGGTACGGATGCTCGCCGTTCCCTGCTTCGTGGAGGCGGCGGCCCGCACCGGGCAGGCGGACGCGGCCCGTTCGGCGGTGGCGGAGTTCGCCCACTGGACGGCGCAGGGCGCCGATCCGCAGGCTCCGGCCCAACTGGCCCGCTGCCGAGCACTGCTGTCCGGACCCGATCGGTGCGAACCGCTGTTCACCGCCGCGCTCGCCCACCACGACCAGCTCACGGGCGACTTCGAACGCGGCCGTACCCAACTCCTCTACGGAGCCTGGCTGCGACGGCAGCGCAGACCGGGGGAGGCGCGTGGCCGTCTCCGTGATGCGCTGGTGTCCTTCGAGCGAGGCGGGGCACTCGGCTGGGCATCGCAGGCCAGGGGTGAACTGCGGGCGACCGGGGACGCGGGACAGAGCGAACCAACCGGCCTACTGGGCTTGCTGACGCCCCAACAGTTGCGGATCGCCCGGTGTGTGGCCGAGGGCGCGACCAACCGCGAAGTGGCGCTGCGCCTGTCCGTGAGCCCGCGCACCGTGGACCATCACCTGCGGAATGTCTTCGCCGCCCTGGGGGTCCGCTCCCGGGTCGAGCTCTCCCGCTGGCTGGACCGAGCCGAGAAGACCACCGCACACCCCTAGGTACCGACCAGGCGGTATGTCATCCTGCGGGATCAGGAGGTCCGGATCCGGAGTACCCGTACGGCCGCGCGTCGGCCGCCCGGGCCGGCCGGACCGAGCCGACTCCGGTGGAGGACAGCGATGCAGCACCTCGTACCCGCCCACGGCCGGCCCCTGCCGGGATCGCGGACTCCGGCACCGGCCGTCCGTACCGCCGTCGACGCGGAGGCTCTGTCGGTACTGCACCGGGCCGCCCGGGCGCTGATGGCGGGGCTGCCCGAGCTCACCGAACGACTGATGACGTTGCTGCGGGAGCGTGAGCCCGCCTATCGCACCGCCATGGAGGCCGACGCGGAGAGCGTGCGCGACGAGGTGCGGCGTTCGCTGCGGCTCAACGTCGAATCGCTGATCCGGCCCGGTGAGCTGCGCGAGGCCGCCCATCGCTGCTCCTGGGCCATCGGCAGGGCACGGGCGGACCGCGGGCTCCCGCTGGACGCCCTGCTGCGCGCCTTCCGGCTGGGTGGCGGCATGGTCTGGCAGGAACTCGTCGACGAGACGACCCGCCGTCAGCCCTCCGACGCGCATCTGCTCATCCATGTCGCCGCCGACGTGTGGAACTTCGTCGACGAGCACTGTGCCGTCGTGGCCGAGGCCTACCGTCAGACGGAGCGTGAGCTGATGTGGCGCCGGGAGAACCGGCTGCGGCTGATGACGGCCGCGCTGCTCGACGGCACCGCGCGGATCGCCGACCTGCCCGCCACGGCGGCCGCGCTGGGCCTTCCCGAGCAGGGGCGGTACGCCGTCGTGCTGGCCCGCCTGCCCTCCGGTCGGACGTGCGCCGACGCGTGGGGACAGGTGCACCTGTCGGGCCTGCGGGTCCTGTGGTACCGCGACCGTGACCGTGACGGCGGCGGAAGCTATGGCATCGTCCTGGTCGCCGGCCACCCCGACGACGAGGGCGAACCCGGTCACCGCCAGGAGAGCGGTCTCCTCGACACCGGTCCTGGGCCGACGGCCGCGGTGGAAGGGGGCAGTCCCGGGGACGACGGCCGCCGGGACGAGGAGCGTTCTGGGGTGTACGGGCTCGACGTGGACGCCGGGGAGATAGCCCGCCGGCTGACCGCCCCGCCCGTGGCCCGGATCGGGGTGAGCCCGGTGGTGGACGGTCTCGCGGCGATCGGTGACGCGCGGCGCCTGGCGGACACGGCACTGCGAGCCTGCCCACGGTCCGGCGGGACGGTCGTGCTGGAGGAGCACCTGCCCGCCGCCCTCGTCGTCTCCGCCCCGGTCCTCGGGGCGGCGCTCGCCGAGCGGGTGCTCGGGCCGCTGCTGCGCTTAGACCCGTCCGACCGGGACGTCATGCTGGAGACCCTCACGGCCTGGCTCGCCTGCGACGGTTCCGCCCAGCGGGCCGCCGGCCGGCTCTACTGCCATCGCAACACGGTCCTGAACCGCCTGCGCCGTTGTGAGCAGCTCACCGGCCGCTCGCTGAGCCGGCCGTCCGACATCGTGGAGCTGTCACTCGCTCTCGCCGCCCACTGCCTCCTCGACCCCTGACCGCCCGCACCGTCACACCGACGCCACCGAACGACAGGAGTCGGACCGGGGCCGGATCGGGCGTGTGCTGCCGGGAGTCACAGGAGCAGCACCAGGGCCGCGGCCGCGGTGGATGCCGCGCAGACGGTCAGGGCGAGCCCCACGCAGCGCCTGCGCAGCCGTTGGTAGCGGTGTTCGTACTCGGCCCGTAGCTCGAGGCATCGGGCCGCGATCCGTTCGAAGTCCTTTCGAGCGCGTTTCAGGCTGTCGGCGACGTAGCACCGCTCGATCTCTGCCCGCTGTGATGTGGTCAGCCAGTCCATGGCCTCGACGAACTCATGTGCGCGCTGCTCCGCGTCCGTGACGGTGGCGTGCCAGAGCAGGTAACCATCCACAGCGTTACCGAGTTCACCGTCGGGTCCAGGCCGCAGCAGGTCGCTCACCTGGGTCCTCGCTCGGTCAGGAGCGGGCCTCCCGTGCCGTGGCCCCGGTCCTCGGCCGTCACGATGTCCGGGTGGTGCAGGTCGAACGCCGGGGATTCACTGCGGATCCGCGGCAGGGTGTGGAAGTTGTGCCGCGGCGGCGGACAGGAGGTGGCCCACTCCAGTGAACGGCCGTACCCCCAGGGGTCGTCGACGCCGACCTTCTTGCCGTACTTGGCGGTCTTCCACACGTTGTAGAGGAACGGCAGCATCGACAGACCGAGCAGGAACGAGGCGATCGTGGAGACCGTGTTGAGGGCGGTGAAGCCGTCGGCCGCCAGGTAGTCGGCGTAACGACGCGGCATGCCCTCGGCGCCCAGCCAGTGCTGGACGAGGAACGTGC
>NZ_JBEXHZ010000208.1:0-3068 GCF_040608315.1 Streptomyces sp. NPDC005195 | reverse complement strand
CGGGGCCGTGATCCGGTGCGGCAGGCCAACCGGGCGGGAACACGCGGTTGTTGAGGGATGGCGGCGTCGGGAGACTTCTACAGCGATGTCGATCCACATACGGCGATGTCGATTCACACCAAGGAGGACGCGCGGTCACCGCGTCCCGGCGTGGGACGGAGCGTGGCCGCGGCGAACTCCGTGCGGTCCGGCGGCCGGAGGCACGGCACCTGGTACAGGCGGCCCCCCTCGCCGAACTCGCCGGGCTCGGGGGTGAGGACCACCGTACGGTCCCGACCCCCGACCCCCGACCCCCGGCCCTGGCCTGGCCAGGCCCGACGCTCGTCAGACGTTGACGCCGAAGTCGGCGGCAATCCCGGCCAGGCCCGAGGCGTACCCCTGGCCCACCGCGCGGAACTTCCACTCCGCTCCGTTGCGGTACAGCTCCCCGAAGACCATCGCGGTCTCCGTCGAAGCGTCCTCGGACAGGTCGTAGCGGGCGAGTTCGCTGCCGCCTGCCTGGTTGACCACCCGGATGAAGGCGTTACGGATCTGTCCGAAGCTCTGTCCGCGGGCCTCGGCGTCGTGGATCGAGACGGGGAAGACGATCCTGTCGATGTCGGCGGGTACGGTGGCGAGGTTCACCTTGACGCTCTCGTCGTCGCCCTCGCCCTCACCGGTCAGGTTGTCGCCGGTGTGCTCGACGGAACCGTCCGGGCTCTTCAGGTTGTTGTAGAAGACGAAGTGCTGGTCCGAGACGACCTTGCCCGACGCGTTCAGCAGGAGCGCGGAGGCGTCCAGGTCGAAGTCGGCGCCGGTGGTGGTCCGAACGTCCCAGCCCAGCCCCACGAGCACCGCGGTCAGACCCGGCGCCTCCTTGCTCAGCGAGACGTTGCCGCCCTTGCCCAGGGAAACACCCATGGCCGATCCCTCCACGTAGTCGGTCGGTTCGGGTCCGCCGAACGAACCCCGTCAGAATCTACAACAATGTAGAAATCACAGCGGGGGCGGCGGCGCACACCAGCGCGACGACGGTGCGGCACTCGAGGGTCCCGAGGCGGAGGTGGGGTGTTGAACGCCCCGCAGCCCAGGAGCGTAACTCCCTCGACAACTGCGTAGAGTTCAGGGCTCACGTGGCCGGATGGCCGTGAACAGCGTG
This sequence comes from Streptomyces sp. NPDC005195, assembly GCF_040608315.1. Classification (NCBI taxonomy): domain Bacteria; kingdom Bacillati; phylum Actinomycetota; class Actinomycetes; order Kitasatosporales; family Streptomycetaceae; genus Streptomyces; species Streptomyces sp. NPDC005195. Next base: position 1,930 of record NZ_JBEXHZ010000208.1, on the reverse strand, counting down.
GCTGCGGGGCGGGCGATCGGGCCGGAGGTGGTCGGGGTGGGGCAGCGGGACGTACAGCGATCGGGGGGTGCGCGCAGGGGGCGACGCCGAACGCTGTGGTGGGTCACGGGAGTTCTGTCGGTGATACTCCTCGCCGTCGCCGGTGTCGGCGCGTGGGTGTACAAGGATCTCAACGACAACATCCAGGCGGCGGACCTCGACAACAAGCTCGGTGAGGGCCGGCCCGCCAACCTCAGTCCGGGCTCCAAGAACATCCTGCTCGTCGGTTCGGACACCCGCGCGGGCGGCAACGCCAAGTACGGCAGGGGGCTGACGACCATGCAGTCGGACACCCTGATGGTGCTGCACATCGCCGCCAGCCGGAAATGGGCCACCGCCGTGTCCTTCCCCCGCGACTCCTGGGTCCGGATCCCGGCTTGCGACAAGGGTGACGGCAGTACGTCCACCGTCCACCGCTTCAAGATCAACGAGGCGTTCGCGATCGGCGGGAGCAAGGGGAAGGTCGCCGACGCCGCCGCCTGCACCATCAAGACGGTCGAGCGGAACACCGGGCTGCGCATCGACCACTTCATGTCCATCGACTTCCAGGGCTTCAAGGGCATGGTCAACGCACTCGGCGGTATCGAGGTGTGCCCCAAGGAGGCCATCCACGACACCAAGGCCCATCTCGACCTGAAGGCCGGCTGCCAGACCGTCAAGGACGAGAAGGCACTCGGTTATGTACGCGCCCGCTACAGCGTCGGCGACGGCTCCGACCTCGGACGCATCGGCCGCCAGCAGGAGTTCATGCAGGCCCTCGCCGAGAAGGCGCAGTCGAGACTCACCAGTCCCAGTTCCCTGTACGGCTTCCTGCAGTCGGCGACCAAGTCGCTCACCACGGACACGGACCTGGCCGGCATCAAGCCTCTCTACGGCCTGGCTTCCCAGGTCAAGGGCATCCCCAGCGACCGCCTCGCCTTCCTGACCGTGCCGAACTACCCGCGCGAGGCCGACGTGCCCACCGACCGTGCCAACGTCGTGTGGCAATACCCGCAGGCCGCCGACCTGTTCACCGCGCTGGCCAAGGACCATGAAGTCCGCAAGTCGCAACTCCAGTCGGACACCGAGGATGTGGTGTACGCGTCGTCCGTACGCGTCCAGGTACTCAACGGCACGGGTGTCGGCGGGCGAGCCGCGGCTGTCGCGGAGCAGCTCCGCGAGGTGGGCTTCACCGTCGTCGCCACCGGCAACGCGCCCTCTCCCGTCCGCACGACGACGGTCAGCCACCCGCGGGGGCTCGACCGGCAGGCCGCCGTGCTCGTCTCCCGGCTCCCCGGGGTCTCCGCGGAGCGGAACAGCACGGCGACGGGCGGCACGGTGACCCTGGTGGTCGGCCCGGACTTCAAGCTGGACACCGTCCGATAGCGGCCCCGAGCCGGGTGGGACGCGCCGGATCAGCCGCGTGGGACGAGCCGTGTCGAAGGAGACGGCTCGGCCCACGGGGCCGGTCGGCGCGTGTCCGGGCCCCGGTCAGCTGCCGACGTAGGCCGCGAGATGCTCGCCGGTGACGGTGGAACGGGCGGCGATCAGATCGGCGGGGGTGCCCTCGAAGACGACGAGACCACCGTCGTGACCGGCGCCGGGCCCGAGGTCGATGATCCAGTCGGCGTGCGCCATGACCGCCTGGTGGTGCTCGACGACGATGACCGACTTGCCGGAGTCGACGAGTCGGTCGAGCAGGCCGAGGAGCTGCTCGACGTCGGCGAGGTGAAGGCCGGCGGTCGGCTCGTCGAGGACGTACACACCGCCCTTGTCGGCCATGTGCGTGGCCAGTTTGAGCCGCTGCCGTTCACCGCCTGACAGGGTGGTGAGGGGCTGGCCGAGGCTGAGGTAGCCGAGCCCGACGTCGGCGAGGCGGCCCAGGACGCGGTGCGCGGCCGGTGTGCTCGCC
>NZ_JBEXHZ010000207.1:0-3132 GCF_040608315.1 Streptomyces sp. NPDC005195 | reverse complement strand
CGGTCCTGGCCGTAGGTGGCGAGCAGGGCCTGGGCCTCGATGGGGTCGCCGAGGGTGGTGCCGGTGCCGTGGCCCTCGACGGCGTCGACGTCGCCCGGCCGGAGGTCGGCGGCGGCGAGCGCGGCGCGGATGACCCGTTGCTGCGACGGGCCGTTGGGAGCGGTGAGGCCGCTGCTCGCGCCGTCCTGGTTGACGGCGGATCCGCGGATGACCGCGAGGACGTCGTGGCCGGCCCGCCGGGCGTCCGAGAGGCGCTCCAGGAGGAGCATGCCGACGCCCTCGCCCCAGCCGGTGCCGTCGGCGGCGTCCGCGTAGGACTTGCAGCGGCCGTCGGCGGCGAGGCCGCGCTGGCGGCTGAACTCCATGAAGGTGACCGGGGTGGACATCACGGCGACTCCGCCGGCGAGGGCGAGGTCGCACTCGCCCGCGCGCAGGGCCTGGACGGCCAGGTGCAGGGCGACCAGGGAGGAGGAGCAGGCGGTGTCCACGGTGATGGCGGGGCCTTCGAAGCCGAAGGTGTAGGCGATGCGTCCGGAGGCGATGCTGGCGGCGCTGCCGTTGCCGATGTAGCCGTCGAGTCCTTCGGGCGGTTCGGTGAACCGTGAGCCGTAGTCGTTGTACATGACGCCCGCGAAGACGCCGGTGGCGGTGCCCTTCAGGTCGGCGGGGCGCAGTCCGGCGCGCTCCATGGCCTCCCAGGTGACTTCGAGGAGCAGGCGCTGCTGGGGGTCGGTGGCGAGGGCTTCACGGGGTGACATGCCGAAGAAGTCGGCGTCGAAGTCGACGGCGTCGTGCAGGAAGCCGCCGTGGCGGGTGTAGCAGGTTCCGGGGTGGTCGGGGTCGGGGTCGTAGAGGGTGTCGACGGACCAGCCGCGGTCCTCGGGGAAGTCCGATATGCCGTCGGTGCCGCTGTCCACGAGGTGCCAGAGGTCTTCCGGGGTGCGTACGCCGCCGGGGTAGCGGCAGCTCATGGAGACGATGGCGATGGGTTCCGTGGCCCTCGACTCGACCTGGTGCAGGCGGTTGCGCGTGCGTTGGAGGTCTGCGGTGACGCGCTTCAGGAACTCGTGAAGTTCGCGGAGCCTGTCCTCGGTCACGGATCGGTTCCCTTCGACAGCGGGGCCCGTGGTGTCGCCGGTGGTGGGTCGGTGGCGCGGGCGGTGGCGGTCCCGGACGGGTGCGGGCGGCCTGGGGCCGATTATGCGGACGGCCGGGGGTGGCTTCCGGACCTGCGGTGACCGGCTCTAAGAGATCCCCTAGCGTTGGCGGGCGCTGGGCTCTAGGGGCTCGGGGGGGAAGTCCAGGGCGCCGTCGGGTACGGCGGGCAGCAGGCCGAGGTCGGCGCTGCGGCCGAGGAGTTCGCGTACGGCGGCGTGGCCTTCGTCGCCGAGTTCCGCGGTGAAGGAGTTGACGTAGAGCTCGATGTGCTGGTCGACGACGTCCGTGGCCAGTTCCTGGGCGTGCTCCAGGACGTAGGGGCGGGAGGCGGCGGGGGTGTCCCAGGCGGCGCGGACGGAGGCGCGGACGGCGTCGGCGAGGGCGGTGAGACGGGTGGCGCCGAGGCTGCGGCGGGCGATGATGGCGCCGAGCGGGACGGGCAGTTGAGTCTCCTTCTCCCATTCCTCGCCCAGGTCGGCGACGCTGTGCAGGCCGTAGTGGCGGTAGGTGAAGCGGGCCTCGTGGATGACGAGGCCGGCGTCGACGAGGCCGTCGCGCACGGCGGGCATGATCTCGTGGAAGGGCAGGACGACGATCTCGCCGACGCCGCCGGGGACGGCGCGGGCCGCCCAGAGGCGGAAGAGGAGGTAGGCGGTGGAGCTCGTGCTGGGTACGGCGACGCGGGCGCCGGTGAGGCTGTCGGCGGGGCCGGTCCGCCTGCGCAGGACGAGCGGTCCGCAGCCGCGGCCGACGGCGCCGCCGCACGGCAGCAGGGCGTAGGTGTCGAGTACGTGCGGCAGGACGCCGTAGGACACCTTGAGGACGTCCAGTTCGCCGCGTTCGGCGAGCCCGTTGGTGACGTCGATGTCGGCCAGGCGTACGTCGGTCCCGGGTGCGCCGGGGAGCAGGCCGTGGGTCAGGGCGTGGAAGACGAACGTGTCGTTGGGGCACGGGGAGTGCGCCAGGGTCAGTGGTGACGTCATGCGGCCCGCCTCATTCTCTGCCGTGGGTGTTCCGGTGACGGCGCTCGCGCGCCCCCTCCAGGAAAGCCGGAGTGGGTGTGGGGTTTTCCCCAGACTGTCCTCCGCGAAGATGAGGGAGCCTCATCCGACGTGGCCGGATCCCCTGTGTTCCGGCCGGGAGCGGTGCATGTGCCGCTGCTTTCAGGAGGGTTCGGGCTCGTCCGGAGAAGGGCGGGCCGGCCGGCCTGGGTCGGGTGGCGCGGCTCCGCACCAGTTCCGCCCTGCCGGATCCACGGCGGCGCGAGTCGTCCGCGAAGACGGGTGGCTCGGCCGGGGCCCGCAGACGAGTTACGTGCCACCCGCGTACCTCGCACTCACTACGTGTGCCGCCAGGCACTGACCGAGGAGGTTCCCCGGTAATGGACGCAGGGCTCAAGCGTGAGCTGGAGGACAAGGTCTACTCCGGTGAACGGCTGTCCCGCGAGGACGGCATCGCGTTGTACGAGTCGGACGAGCTGGCCTGGCTGGGCGAGCTCGCGCACCATGCGCGTACGGTCAAGAACGGCGACGTGGTCCACTTCAACGTCAACCGTCACCTCAACATGACGAACGTGTGCACCGCGTCGTGCGCCTACTGCTCGTTCCAGCGCAAGCCGGGCGAGATGGACGCGTACACGATGCGCATCGAGGAGGCGGTCCGCCTCGCCAAGACGATGGAGAGCGAGCACCTCTCGGAGCTGCACATCGTCAACGGCCTGCACCCGACGCTTCCTTGGCGCTACTACCCGCGTTCGCTGCGGGAGCTGAAGAAGGCGCTGCCGAACGTGTCGCTGAAGGCGTTCACGGCGACGGAGATCCACCACTTCGAGACGATCTCCGGGATGTCGGCCTCCGACATCCTGGACGAGCTGATCGACGCGGGCCTGGAGTCGCTGACCGGCGGCGGCGCGGAGATCTTCGACTGGGAGGTGCGGCAGCACATCGTCGACCACCGCACCCACTGGGAGGACTG
>NZ_JBEXHZ010000206.1:0-3149 GCF_040608315.1 Streptomyces sp. NPDC005195 | reverse complement strand
CTGGCCAAGACGTACTCGGGAGGTATGCTCCGCCGTCACGAACTCGCCCAGGCACTGGTCAGCGCGCCCCGGCTGCTGATCCTCGACGAGCCGACCATCGGCCTCGACCCGATCGCCCGGACGAGCGTGTGGGAGCACATCAACGCCGTACGCGCCGCCACCGGGATGACCGTCCTCGTGACGACCCACTACATGGACGAGGCCGACCAGTACTGCGACCGGGTCGCGCTGATGCACCGCGGCCGGCTCAGGGCCCTCGGCACCCCCGACGAACTGAGGACGGCCCTCGCCGAACGGCGTGGCGCCGGGAGCGGTGAACGGCCCACGCTGGAGGACGTCTTCCGTGACATCGCCGGCAGCGGCCTCGACGACAAGTCAGGAGACTTCAGCGATGTCCGAAGCACCCGCCGTACCGCGTCCCGCGTCGGCTGATCTCGTCCACCCGGGCGGCCTCGACCTGCTGGTGGTCCCGCCCCGGGCCCGTACCGGCTGGCGGGTGCTGCCCGCCCGGGTCGGCGCGATGTGCGCGGTCGAGCTGCAGAAACTCCGCCACGACCGCACCGAGTTGTACACCCGGGCGGTGCAACCCGCGCTCTGGCTGCTGATCTTCGGCGAGACCTTCACCCGGATCAAGGCCATACCGACCGGAGGCATCCCCTACCTCGACTATCTGGCGCCCGGCATCATCGCCCAGTCCGCGATGTTTATCGCCATTTTTTACGGCATCATGATCATCTGGGAACGTGACGCCGGAATCCTCACCAAACTCCTCGTCACACCGACGCCGCGGTCGGCGCTCATCACGGGCAAGGCCTTCGCCGCCGGGGTGAAGGCACTGATCCAGGCGCTCGTGGTCGTCGTCATCGCCGCGCTGCTCGGGGTCGCGATGACGTGGAATCCGCTGCGGCTGCTCGGTGTCGCGGTGGCCGTCGTCCTCGGTTCCGCCTTCTTCTCCTGCCTCTCGATGACCATCGCGGGCATCGTGCTCACCCGGGACCGGCTGATGGGCATCGGCCAGGCGATCACGATGCCGCTGTTCTTCGGCTCCAACGCCCTCTATCCGGTGGCCGTCATGCCCGGCTGGCTTCAGGCTGTCAGTCTGGTCAACCCGCTCAGCTACCAAGTCGACGCCCTGCGTGGTCTGTTGCTAGGAACGCCCGCGCACCTGCCTCTCGACTACGGCGTGCTGACCGTGGCCGCGGCCCTCGGCGTCCTGTCCGCGTCCTCGCTGCTGGGTCGGCTGGCCAGGTGAGAGCGGGTCCGGGCCCGGCCCCGGAGGGGTGCTGCCTGAGGCCGTCGGTAACGGCCTCAGTGATCACATCCCCACCCGCCCCCGGACCGGCCGATGCGGCGACCTCACGATCGCGAAGAGTTCTCGCATCTTGCCGACCAGCACAACATCACCCTGCACGGTCAGGCCGGCCGCCGAGATCTCACCGATCCCGACGGCCGGTTCTTCCTTCGCACCGAGGTGGCACACGCCTGCCGCTCCGGTGACGGCACCTCACGGCGGTCGCGGGACGCCACGGTCGACCGAGCCCGGGACGGCCAACGCACGGCGCTGAGCGCGGCTACGGCTACGACCCTTCGGGAGCGCGCCTCAGTTCTTCCTGCCCTCCACGATGACCGGCGTGCCGTTTGTGTTCGTACCGCACGGCACCGCGTACACCGGGTTGGCCTTCGCGGCTTCCTTGTATGCCTCAAGGCACTGGTTGTACAGCACCTTGTCGCTCAGCGACTGCGCGATGATCTTGTTGGCGCGGGCGATGCCCTCCGCCTCGATCCGCTTGCGCTCCGACTCCGCTTTGGCCGTACGCGCCGCCTCGGTGGCCCGTTCGGTGGCCTGCTCCTGCTGAATCTTCTTGTCGATCTGGTCCTGCAGCTTCTCCGAGGGCCTCACATTGCGCAGGTTGACGGAAGTGACGTCGATTCCGCGGGGTGTCAGTCGCTCCTTGACAAGGCCGGCGATCTCCGAGCTGATCTGTTCGCGGGCGGACGCATAACCCTCCTCGCTGGTGTGCTTCGCGAACACGTTGCGGATGATCTCGCGGCTGTCCGGCAACACCAGCCGCCCCTCGACAGCTTCCTCGCTGCCCGCCAGCCGGTACAGCGCGACCGCCTTGGCCGGCACCACGGCCCACTTGATGGTGACGTCCGCATAGAGCACGCCACCCTGCGAGGAGCGGACCTCCACTACGTCCTTGTCGAGGAGGTCGAGGTCCACCGGGCGGGTGGAGAAGGACGTGACGTCGGTGAACGGTGACTTGAAGTGGATGCCAGAGACCATCGGCTTGCCGATGCTGCCGAAGGTCACCGGCACGCCGACCTCGGAGGCACTCACGACATGGACACAGGCGAAGGCGCCTGCCAGAAAGCCCGCCATGGCACTGAGCGCCGCCCCGAGCTTCCAGTGGCCCGCGGCAGCGCGGCCTCGGCCGACGACAAGGAGCACTACCGCCGCTATGAGCAGCAGGATGGACAGCGCGAACACAGAGATCCCCCTCCGGAAACGTTTCCGCGCCTCCTGGGGCGCGGCCCCTGCGCATCGTAGTGATCCCGGTGTCGGGCCGCATGCAGCCCAGACCGAGCAGGAACCGCAGAACGTCATCCAGCCCTGGTGAACGGGAACCGGTGGTCACGGGACTCGGACCGAGTCGCCGTGACCGCACCGTTGTGCTGCGTGATCATCGGCATGCCGGTTCTTGGCGTTCGACGGGGACGGTGTGTGCGTGCGTCGCCGCGGCTGCTCCGTAGGCACCCGGCCCGACCCGGCGTCGGCGGGCACGCATCGCCAGGACCGACAGCAGCATGCCGACCCCGGACGCGACCGCGAGCAGCAGGCACGCGCTGGACAAGCCCGCCGTCAGAGACGGCGTCCTCGCCGTCGCCGCGGCCCTCGGCAGCCTGTCCGCCTCGTCGCTGCCGGGGCGCCTGGCCCGCTGACCGCCGGGGACCGGAACCTCCACCGGGCGGCCACGCCAGGTAACTTGACCCGAAGCAGGGGGTATCCGGCCGGGCGGCCTCATAGGCTGGGCGACAGTGATCACCGTCGCCCAGGAGGAGTCAACGTGACGTCACGCCCGCAGCAGGTCACCAGACGCAGCAGCGTCCTTCGCCGGGAGGCCGTCGTGGCCGCGGTCCCGGCCGCC
>NZ_JBEXHZ010000205.1:0-3150 GCF_040608315.1 Streptomyces sp. NPDC005195 | reverse complement strand
CCCAGCCACAACGGCCGGCCCGCGTCCCGGTCCTGCCCGTACGTCGCCAGCAGCGCCTGCGCCTCGATCGGGTCACCCAGCTTCGTGCCCGTGCCGTGCGCCTCGACGACGTCGACGTCCTGGGTGGTGAGGCCCGCGTTCGCCAGCGCCGCCTGGATCACTCGTTGCTGGGACGGTCCGTTGGGGGCGGTCAGGCCGTTGGACGCGCCGTCCTGGTTGATCGCCGAACCCCGGACGACCGCGACGACCTCGTGTCCGTTGCGGCGGGCGTCCGAGAGCCGCTCCAGCAGCAGGACACCCACTCCCTCGGCCCAGGCGGTGCCGTCCGCGCCTTCCGCGAACGGCTTGCACCGCCCGTTGGCCGCGAGTCCGCGCTGCCGGCTGAACTCCACGAACATGCCCGGGGCGCCCATGACGGTGGCGCCTCCGGCGAAAGCGAGGGAGCACTCTCCGGAGCGCAGTGACTGGACGGCCATGTGCAGGGCGACCAGCGAGGAGGAACAGGCGGTGTCGACCGTCACGGCGGGGCCTTCCAGGCCCAGGGTGTAGGCGATCCGGCCGGAGGCGACGCTCGCGGTGGTGCCGGTGAGGACATGGCCTTCGACCGCTTCGACCGCTTCGTGCAGGCGCGGTCCGTATTCGGGGGCGGTGGCTCCGATGAAGACTCCGGTGGCGGTGGAGTGCAGTCCGTGCGGGTCGATGCCGGCGCGTTCCAGCGCTTCCCAGGTGGTCTCCAGCAGGAGGCGCTGCTGCGGGTCCATGGCCAGCGCCTCGCGCGGCGAGATCCCGAAGAACCCGGCGTCGAACTCGGCGGCGTCGTGCAGGAATCCGCCTTCACGGACGTAGCTGGTGCCGCTGCGGTCGGGGTCCGGGTCGTAGAGCGCGTCCAGGTCCCAGCCACGGTCCGCGGGGAACTCCGAGATGACATCGGCCTCCTCACGCACCAGCCGCCACAGGTCCTCCGGCGAACGCACCCCACCGGGATACCGGCACCCCATCGACACGATCGCGATCGGCTCACCGTCCACGAGACCACGGGCCGTCGGAACGGCCGCCTCGGCTCCGGTGGTGTCGTGTGCCGTGTCGAGGTGGCGGGCCAGGCGGGCCGGGGTCGGGTGCTCGTAGACGACGGTGGCGGGCAGGCGCAGGCCGGCGGCCCGGTTGAGGCGGTCGCACAGTTCGACGACGGTGACCGAGTCGAAGCCGAGGTCCTTGAACGAGCGTGCGGGGTCGATGGCGTCGGGGGTGGTGTGGCCGAGGATGAGGGCCGCGCTCTCGCGGACGAGCCGGAGGCTGTCGCCGCTGCCGCTGCCGCTGCCGCTGCCGGTGCCCGTGGCGGTGGGGGTGGCGGGCTGCGGGGGCTGGTGGGCGGGTGGCGCCGGGGTGGTGCGGGGGTGTGCGGAGGCGGCGGGGGTGGTGTCGATCCAGTGGCGGCTGCGCTGGAAGGCGTAGGTCGGCAGGTCGACCGTGCGGGGCTGGTGGGCGGTGAAGGCCGGGGTCCAGTCGACGTCGGCGCCGCGTGTCCAGAGTTCTCCGAGCGAGGTGTAGAAGCGGGTGAGGCCGCCGTCGTCGCGCCGCAGGGTGCCGGTGACGACGGTGTGTTCCGCGTGGGCGGCCGCGGCCTCGGCGGTCTCCCGGACCGGGGTGGTCAGTACGGGGTGCGGGCTGACCTCGACGAACACGGTGTGTCCGGCGGCGGCCAGGGCCCGTACGGCGGGTTCCAGGAGGACGGGCCGGCGCAGGTTGGCGTACCAGTAGGCGGCGTCGGTGCGGGCGTCGCGCAGCCAGTCGCCGGTGACCGTGGACAGGAAGGGGATCTCGGGGGTGCGGGGGGTGAGCGGGGCGAGGAGGCGCAGCACGTCGTCCTGGACGGCTTCGACGTGCGGGGAGTGGGAGGCGTAGTCGACGTCGATGCGGCGTACGCGGACGCCTTGGTGTTCGGCCTCGGCGGTCAGTTCGTCGAGGGCGGCGGTGTCGCCGGAGACGACGACCGAGGAGGGGCCGTTGACGGCGGCGACGGCGACGCGGCCGTCCCAGGCGGCGATGAGGGTGCGGGCCTGGGGCTCCGGGAGGGCCACGGACATCATTCCGCTGAGGCCCTTGAGCGCGATGAGTGCCTTGCTGCGCTGGGCGACGGCGAGGGCGCCGTCCTCGAGGCTCAGCGCGCCGGCGACGCAGGCGGCGGCGATCTCGCCCTGGGAGTGTCCGACGACCGCTGCCGGCCGTACGCCGTGTGCCCGCCACAGGGCGGCCAAAGACACCATGACGGCCCACAGGACGGGCTGGACGACTTCGACGTCGGAGCGGTCCAGGGAGGGTGCGCCGGGGTCGCCGCGCAGGACGGCGGAGAGCGACCAGTCGACGTGCGGGGCGAGTGCGGCCTCGCACTCGGCGATGCGGGCGGCGAAGGCGGGCGCGGTGGTCATGAGTTCGTCCGCCATGCCGGCCCACTGGCTGCCCTGGCCGGGGAAGACGAAGACGGGCCGGTCGATGTGGCCGCCCGCGGGGCCCGGGGGGATCGCGGTGGTGAGGTGGCGCAGGATGCCGGTGGAGTCGGTGGCGGCGCCGACGGCCCGGTAGGCGAGGGGGGTGCGGGTGGTGAGCAGGGACCAGCCGACGTCGACGGGGTCGGCGTGGGCGGCGGGGTGTGCGGCGAGCCGTGCGGTCTGGGCGTGCAGGGCCTCGGGGCTGCGGGCGGACAGCAGCCAGGGCACCACGGGGCGTTCGGCGGCGGGCTGTCCGGGGGCGGGCCGGGGTGCGGGCGCGGTGCGCGGGGGTGCCTGTTCGAGGACGAGGTGGGCGTTGGTGCCGCCCATGCCGAAGGAGGAGACGCCGGCGCGCAGCGGGCGGCCGGGGTCCGGCGCGGTCCACTCGGTGGTCTCCAGCTGGACGCGCAGGCCGAGTCCGTCCAGGTCGATGGCCGGGTTGGGGGTGGTGTGGTTGAGACTGGGGACGAGTTGGCGGTGGGCCAGGCAGAGGACCACCTTGAGCAGTCCCGCGATGCCGGCCGCGCCCTCCAGGTGACCGATGTTCGTCTTGACCGAGCCGACGGCCAGCGGGGCCCTGCGGTCGGGGTGGGTGCCGGCGGCGGCGCCGAGCGCGGCGGCTTCCACGGGGTCGCCGACCCGGGTGCCGGTGCCGTGGAGTTCG
>NZ_JBEXHZ010000204.1:0-3184 GCF_040608315.1 Streptomyces sp. NPDC005195 | reverse complement strand
ACACCATCACCGCCCACAACACCGGCTGCACCACATCCACCCGGTCCAACGACCGGCCCTCACGGATCACATCCAGCAGATCGAAATCCACGAACCCGTCCAACGCCACCGCACACTCACCGAACCGCGCCGCGAACACCGGCGACGAATCCAGGAGTTCCACCGCCATCCCCACCCACTGCGCACCTTGACCCGGGAACACGAAGACGGTGTCGATGTCCTCGCCGACGCGTTGGGTGGTGCCGCGGACGAGTGCGGGGGTCGCCTCGCCGTCGGTGAGTGAGGTGAGGGCGGTCAGGAGTTCGTCGCGGCCGGCGCCGACGACGACGGCGCGTTCCTCGAGTGCGGCGCGGCCGGTCACCAGGGAGTGGGCGACGTCGACGGCGTCGGTGTCACCGGCTTCGAGGGCGGCGGCGAGCCGCTCGGCCTGGGCCTTGAGGGCGTTGTCCGAGCGTGCGGACAGCAGCCAGGGGAGGGCGGTGGGGGTGGGGGCCTCGGCCGCGGTTTCTTCCGGCTCCTCGTCCTGCGGTGCCTGTTCGAGGAGGACGTGGGCGTTGGTGCCGCTGCCGCCGAAGGAGGAGACACCGGCGCGGCGGGGCCTGCCGGTCTCGGGCCAGTCGACGGCCTCCGTCAGGAGTTTCAGGGTCTGGGTGGACCAGTCGACGTGGGAGGTCGGCTCGTCGACGTGCAGGCTCTTGGGGAGGACTCCCCGGCGGAGGGACTCGACCGTCTTGATCACGGCGGCGACGCCGGAGGCGGCCTGGGTGTGGCCGATGTTGGACTTCACCGAGCCGAGCCACAGCGGCTGGTCGGCGGGCCGGTCCTTGCCGTAGGTCGCGAGCAGGGCCTGTGCCTCGATGGGGTCGCCGAGCTTGGTGCCCGTGCCGTGCGCCTCGATGACGTCGACGTCCTGGGCGGTGAGGTCCGCGTTGGCCAAGGCGGCGCGGATGACACGCTGCTGGGAGGGGCCGTTGGGGGCGGTCAGGCCGTTGGACGCGCCGTCCTGGTTGATCGCCGAACCCCGGACGACGGCGAGGATCTGGTGTCCGTTGCGGCGGGCGTCGGAGAGCCGCTCCAGCAGCAGGACACCCACTCCCTCGCCCCAGCCCGTACCGTCCGCGCCCTCCGCGAACGGCTTGCACCGTCCGTCCGTGGCGAGCCCGCGCTGGCGGCTGAACTCCACGAAGTTGCGGGTGGTGGCCATGACGGTGGCGCCGCCGGTGACGGCCATGGAGCACTCGCCGGTGCGCAGGGCCTGCATGGCGAGGTGCAGGGCCACGAGGGACGACGAGCACATGGTGTCGAGACTGACCGCGGGTCCCTCGAAGCCGAAGCTGTAGGAGAGCCGGCCGGAGAGGACGGCCGCGGATCCGCCGGTCAGCAGGTGGCCCTCGACGTCGTCGGGCGCGTTGCTGCCGTCGACGGCGTAGCCCTGGTTGCTGGAGCCGATGAAGACACCGGTGCTGCTGCCGCGCAGGGTGTCGGGATCGATGCCGGCCCGCTCGAAGAGCTCCCAGGTGGTTTCCAGCAGGAGGCGCTGCTGCGGGTCCATGGCCAGCGCCTCGCGCGGCGAGATCCCGAAGAACCCGGCGTCGAACTCGGCCGCGTCGTAGAGGAAGGCGCCTTCACGGACGTAGCTGGTGCCGGTCCGGTCGGGGTCCGGGTCGTAGAGCGCGTCGAGGTCCCAGCCGCGGTCCGTGGGCATGGCCGCGACGGTGTCGGTGCCCTCGCTCACCACCGTCCAGAGGTCCTCCGGGGTGCGGACTCCGCCGGGCAGGCGGCAGGCGGTCGCCACGATGGCAACGGGCTCGTGCTCGCGGGTCTCGAACTCGGCGAGCCTGCGGCGCGTCTGCCGCAGGTCCGTGGTGACCCGCTTGAGGTAGTCGCGGAGCTTGTCCTCGTTGTTGTCCATGGCAGAAAGTCAGCCCTTCGAGAATCGGGAGCCATGACGGGGTTCCGCTCAGGAGATCCCGAGTTCCCTGTCGATCAGGTCGAACATGTCCTCGTCGGAGGCGGCGAGCAGTTCCTCGTCGACCGTCGCCTCTTCCGGCTCTTCGGATGCGGCCCAGGTGTCCAGCAGCGTGCGCAGTGATGCGGTGAGTGCCTGCCGTGCGGCGGGGTCGGACGCCTGCCGGTAGGCGGCTTCGAGCTCTCGCAGACCGGCGGGCAGATCGGTGGCCGGTCCGCTCACGGCCGGCAGCAGTTCCGCGTCCAGGTGGTCGGCGAGGGCGTTCGGCGTCGGATGGTCGAAGACGATGGTCGCCGAGAGGCGGGTGCCGAAGACCCCGCTGAGCCGGTTGCGCAGTTCCACCGCGGTCAGGGAGTCGAACCCCATGTCGCGGAAGGCGCGTCCCGGTTTGACGGTGTCGGACGGTCCGTGTCCCAGGACCGCGCCCACATGGGTGCGGATCAGGTCGACGAGCCGGCGTCGGCGCTTGCCCTCGGCCAGTGCGGCCAGTTCGGCCAGCAGAGCGGTGGCCGCGTCGGCTCTCTCGTCCTGGGTCTCGGGCCGCGCGGCGTTCCGGGCGGCGAGGAGTTCCCGTACCTCGGGCACCTCGTCGATGAGCGGCCGGTGTCCGTGGGCGCAGTAGGCGTCCAGGAAGCGGTCCCAGCGGATGTCGGCGACCACGAGGGTGCCCTGTCGCCCGGTGGCCGCCCCGGCCAGGGCGCGGACCGCGAGTTCGGGGGCCATCGCCGGGACGCCGCGGCGCAGCAGTTGCCCGCCGACCTCTTCGTCGACCATGCCGCCGCCCGCCCAGGCTCCCCAGGCGATCGAGGTGGCGGGCAGTCCCTGGGCGCGGCGCTGTTCGGCGAGGGCGTCGAGGTGGGCGTTGGCGGCGGCGTACGGGGCCTGTCCTCCGTTGCCCCAGGCGCCGGCGCCGGAGGAGAACAGGACGAAGGCGTCCAGGGGGTGTCCGGTCAGCAGTTCGTGGAGGTTCTGCGCGCCGAGCACCTTGGCACGCATCACGCCGGCGGCGTCCTCGGGGGTGAGGTCGCCCAGCGGCCGTGCCGTCCCGACCGCGCCCGCCGTGTGGACGACCGCGGTGAGGGGCGCCTCGTCGGACACCTGGCCGAGCAGCGTGGCGAGTGCGGTGCGGTCGGCGACGTCGCAGGCGGCGATGGTCACGTGGCAGCCCAGGGCGGTGAGTTCGTCGCGCAGTGCGGCGGCTCCGGGCGCCTCGGG
>NZ_JBEXHZ010000203.1:0-3199 GCF_040608315.1 Streptomyces sp. NPDC005195 | reverse complement strand
GGAACAGCTCGCCGCCGACGACGAGCTTCCGCCCTGGCTGGGAGACCCCGCGTTCCACCGCAGCCACCAGTCGGCACTGGTGCGCAAGGCACCGGAGATCTACATCCCGTTCTTCCCGGACGTTCCCGACGATCTGCCGTACGTCTGGCCGACGTCCGACCGGGTCACTTCATAGGGCGGGGGGCCCGGTCCACGCGGGGGCGCCGCCCTGGGTCGGCGGGCCCGGCCCACGCGTGCGACGACGCCCGGACCCGCGGGCCCCAGAACGCCGGCCGCGCGTCACGGATACCTGCTCGACGAGCGCAACCGCGGTTCAGCGCACTCGCCCTCGCGGCTTCAGCGGCACCGGCGGGAGTTGGGGAGCGGCCAGTGGCGCCCCGTCGTAACCCACCACCTCACCGAATAGGGACCCCTCCATCCACTCCTTCCGGCCCTCCTCGATCTCCTGCTGGGAGCGCCCGATGAAGTTCCACCACATGATCAGCTCCTCCTCGAACGGCTCGCCGCCGAGGAGCATGAGCGACGCGTCCGACGCGGCGCGCAAGGGCAGTTCGGTGCGGCCGCAGCCGAGGTAGAGCATCGAGCCCGGGAGGACCGGTACGCCGTCGACGTGGGCCTCGCCCGACATGGACAGCACGGCGTACTCGAAGTCGGGCTCCAGCGGCAGGCGTACGTCGGCGCCGTTCGCCAGGGCCAGGTCGGCACCGACGATCGGGCTGTACGTCGTACCGGGCGACGGCGTGCCGTCGACGGTGCCCAGGATGAGCGTGGCCTTGACGCCGGGCGCCGTGACGAGGGGCAGTTCGGCGTGGTGCTCGAAGTGCGGGTCCGTGTGCCGGTGGCCGTCGGGAAGGGCGACCCACAGCTGCGCTCCGTGCAGGAGGCGGGCGTGCGCCTTGGGGCTCTCCTCGGAGTGGCTGATGGCGCGGCCGGAGGTCATGAGGCCCAGTTCCCGCGGGCGGATCGTCTGCAGGCTGCCCGTGGAGTCACGGTGCAGGACCTCGCCCTCGTGCAGCCAGCTGACGGTCTGCAGTCCCATGTGCGGGTGCGGCGGGACCTGCATGCCCGGCTCGTCGGCGATGTCGTCGGGGCCGTAGTGATCGACGAAGCACCAGGCGCCGACCATGCGGCGGCCCAGGTTGGGCAGCAGGCGCCGGACTTCGGTGGACTCGCCGAGCTTGACCCGGCGGGGACTGAGGAGTTCACGCACCGGCTCGGCCACCACGAACCCGCGGCCACCGCACAGGGCGGGAACTGCGTCGCGATCAAGATTGCTCATGGCGCACAACCTAGCCCCGTCGAGGACCGTCCGTCAGGTCATCCCCCCTGCGCCGGGACCGGCGGGTGGCTCAGAACCGATGCGCGTACCTGGCGGTCCCAGGACCACGGTCGGAGGCGGCTACGACATCGGTCCGGGCCTCCCGAGAACAGTAGCCATGGATATTATAGCCATGTACGGTATTTTCCATGAGTTCGGTGTTCGAGCACGCGACCCCCGGTTTCCTCGTCTGGCGCCTGTCGATGAAGTGGCGGGTGGCCGTCGACCGCGCGGTCGCGCCGCTGGGCCTGACCCACGCCCAGTACTCGCTGGTCGCGTCGCTGTACGGCATGCACCACGCCGGGCTGCGGCCCAGCCAGCGGCAGCTCGCCGACCACACCGGACTCGAACCGCTCTACGTCTCGAAGCTGGCCCGCTCCCTGGAGACGGCGGGCATCGTCGACCGCACGCGGGATCCGGCCGATCCCCGGGCCGTCCGGTTGTCCCTCACACAGGACGGGCAGACGGTCGCCCGCCGTGCGATCGGCGTGGTCCACGGACTGCTCGACCAGCTCCTCGATCCCCTCGGCGGGCTCGACGGCGAGCGCACGCGAGTGTTCAGCGGCGAGCTGGCGACCCTGCTCGGCGTCTCGCTCGACCCCCGCGCCGATCAGTCCGCAGGCACCGGCGACGAGATGACGCGTTCCGATCACGCACCCGCGGGCTGCCCACCGTCCGCGCAGGCACCGCCCGCACAGGCACCGTCCGGCCGAGCCCCTTCCAGTCACATGTCATCCGGCAACCCACCGTCCGATCTGGCGCATCCCACGCAGAAGCATTCCGATCAGCAACGTTCTGACGAGGAGTAGTCATGACCACCACCACTCCCCCGGTCAACGGCCGGCTCATTGGCCTGGCTCACTACGCGAGCCGCGCGGTCCTGGAGAACGTGCTCGCCCGCACCGGGACCACCTTCCACCAGTCGGTGGCCCTGCGAGCCGTCTCGGACCAGGGCGGAACCGTCGAGCGCGCACGGCTCGTGGCCCGCCTGACCGGGGCACTGAAGATCGAGGAATCGGCAGCCCGCCGGACCGTCGACGAGATGACGGCTCTCGGGCTGCTGGCGGAGCCGACCGCCGTCACCGTGTCGCTGACCGAGCACGGCGCAGAGCTGTTCGAGCGGATCCGCACCGACGGGAACGCGATCGCGGCCCGGCTCTACGCCGGCATCCCGGCCGAGGATCTGGCGACCGTGGGCCGGGTGCTGACCCTGGTGACGGAACGGGCCGACGCGGAGCTCGCGGGCGCCTAGGACACCGGTCCCCGGGTCCGGGCACGGGCCCCGGACGCCCTGAGGACCGACCCCGTCCGCGTTCGTGGAATATTCAACCAATGCGCTCCGTTGAGGCGCTCGAAGGAGGTCAGCAGTGGACATGGAGTACTACGACCAGGGGACGGCCGCGGAGCGCTGGGAGCGAGCGCGGTCGTTCTTCGACGCCAAGGACTACGCCGGGGCCGCGCGGGTCCTGGCCGGGCTGGTGGAGGAGGTGCCGGAGCAGGTGGGTCCCCGGCTTCTGCTGGCACGTTCGTACTACCACTCCGCCCAACTGCGCCGCGCTGAGACGGAGTTGCGTACGCTCGTGGAGCTCGACCCGGTGGAGCACTACGCCCGGCTGATGCTGGGCCGCACGCTCCAGCGCCAGGGACGCCAGGACGAGGCCGAGTCGCATCTGCGGATCGCCTCGGCGCTCGCGGGCGACTTCGAGCAGGTGTGAGCGCCGCCTGAAGGAACCGAACACCGCGGTGGCCCCTGACGTTCTCCGTGACGTCGCCCCCTCCACGGGACACCCGCAAGGTTCCTGGCGGGAATCGCCCTGGGCCGGTGCGGACGGAAGAGGCCGATGCCCCAGCGCGCGGGCCGGACACCGAGGTGTCCGGCCC
>NZ_JBEXHZ010000202.1:0-3202 GCF_040608315.1 Streptomyces sp. NPDC005195 | reverse complement strand
CCCGGTCCACGGGCCTTCTCCATGCTCCGTGCCCGCCTCCGCGTCCGCGATCGGTGCTGACCCGTTGGGGTGCTCCGCCCGGCGGAGGTCCGGGTCCTGGCCGTCCGAGGTTGGACCAGACCAGTTCTGCGTGAATCGTTGACATGTACTCCACCCAACGCAATTCTGAGAGCGCTCTCAAAGAATCCGGACGGCTTCCGTCCGCAGTGATCCACCTCGTTGGAACCCCCACGTCAAGGAGGAAGAGAGTGCCCAGAAAGCACACATGGCGGGCGTTGGCGGTGGCCGCGGCCACCCTCACCGCGGCGCTGCTGACCTTCGGAGCGCCGGCCGGGGCCGAAGCGGCCGTCCCGGAGACGATCCCGCTGAAGGTCACCAACAACTCCGGCCGCGGTGACCCGGTCTACCTCTACGATCTCGGCACCCTGCTGTCGACAGGACAGCAGGGCTGGGCCGACGCGAACGGCACGTTCCACGCCTGGCCCGCCGGAGGCAATCCGCCGACGCCGGCTCCGGACGCGTCGATCCCCGGACCGGCGAACGGCCAGACGAAGACGATCCGCATCCCCAAGTTCTCCGGCCGGATCTACTTCTCCTACGGCCAGAAGCTCGACTTCCGGCTGACCACCGGCGGCCTGGTCCAGCCGGCCGTGCAGAACCCGAGCGACCCCAACCGCAACATCCTCTTCAACTGGTCCGAGTACACGCTCAACGACTCAGGACTGTGGATCAACAGCACCCAGGTCGACATGTTCTCGTCCCCCTACGCCGTGGGGGTCCAGCTCGCCGACGGGAGCACGAAGACCACCGGACACCTCAAGGCCGGCGGCTACACCGGGTTCTTCAACGCCCTCCGGGGGCAGCCGGGCGGCTGGGCGAACCTGATCCAGACCCGGTCCGACGGCACCGTCCTGCGGGCTCTCGCCCCGGGCCACGGCATCGAGTCGGGCGCCCTCCCCGCGACCGTCATGGACGACTACGTCAACCGCGTGTGGCAGAAGTACAGTTCGTCGACGCTGACGGTGGCTCCGTTCGGCGACCAGCCGAACACGAAGTACTTCGGGCGCGTCTCCGGCGGCGTCATGAACTTCACCAACAGTGCCGGAGCGGTCGTCACCAGCTTCCAGAAGCCCGACTCGGACAGCATCTTCGGCTGCTACAAGCGGCTCGACGCCCCCAACGACCTGGTGCGCGGGCCGATCTCACGCACCCTGTGCGCGGGCTTCAACCGCTCGACACTGCTGACCAATCCCAACCAGCCGGACACCGGTCCGGCCGGCTTCTACCAGGACACGGTCACCAACCAGTACGCCCGCAGGATCCATGCGCAGATGGCCGACGGCAAGGCCTACGCGTTCGCCTTCGACGACGTCGGCGCCTACGAGTCGCTCGTCCACGACGGCAACCCACAACAGGGCTACCTCACACTGGATCCGTTCAACTGACCGTGCCACGGACGGCCGGTGGCACACGAGCCCCGGCCGTCCGGGAGTTCAGTCCTGCTCCACACACAGGACGGGAACGTTCTGGACGAGGTTGTTGGCGAACCCGCCGCGGTTCCAAGGCTGCCGCAGGGGCTGGGTGTTGCCCTCGGCGTCGGTGGCCCGCGCGCTCAGCGTGTGCCGCCCGGGCGAGGCCGTCCAGGTGAACCTCCAGCGCCGCCAGGCCCAGCGGTGGCCGCCGGCCGGTTCCAGCTCCGCCGCCCGCCACTCCCGGCCCCCGTCCGTACTCACGTCCACGCCGGTCACCGGCGCCCACCCCGACCAGGCTCGCCCCTCCAGCGCCACCACCCCCTCCCGGACCACCCGGGCCCGGGACATGAAGTCGGGAAAGCCGGGCGGCACCAG
The DNA here is from genome assembly GCF_040608315.1 of Streptomyces sp. NPDC005195. Classification (NCBI taxonomy): domain Bacteria; kingdom Bacillati; phylum Actinomycetota; class Actinomycetes; order Kitasatosporales; family Streptomycetaceae; genus Streptomyces; species Streptomyces sp. NPDC005195. The sequence continues at coordinate 1,355 of NZ_JBEXHZ010000202.1, read as the reverse complement.
CAGGGCACGCGGGGCGATCCGGGTGACCGCCTCCCCCACCTCCCCGGCTTCCTGGCGCAGCCGATAGGCAGCCACCTGCTGGAAGCCCTCGAAGGGGATGTCGATCACCGTGATCCCGCGCAGCCACTTCACCTGCGCCATCCCGTACCAGCCGGGTACGACCAGCCGCAGCGGGAACCCGTGCTGCGGCGGCAGCGGGCCGCCGTTCATCCCGTACGCCACCAGCACCTCGAGGTCCTCCCCCAGGGCCGCGGCCACGGGCAGCGCCCGCTGGTAGTCCTGCTCCACCCCGCGCTCGACCCCGTGGTCGGCGCCGGTGAACACCACCTCCACGGCATCGGTTCCGACCCCTGCCTCGGCCAGCAGAACCCGCAGCGGCACGCCCGTCCACTCGGCCGTGCCCACACCCTCGACCAGCCACGGCTGACTCACCGGCCGGGGGGTCAACAGTGCCCGGCCGTTGCCCGCGCACTCCATGGTCACCCGTCGGGTGACGGCGGGATACGAGGTCAGCTCGGCCGTCCCGAGCACCCGCGGCCGCCGCACCCGCCCGCCGATCGAGAGCTGCCAGGAGGAGCCCTCGGCGTACGGGATGTCGTAGTGCGTCAGTACGTAGTGCAGCCCGGACGGGGTGATGTCGTAGCGCAGCGCCTCCAGGGGCAGCCCGTGGTTCCGGGCGGCGAGAGCCAGTTCCTGCGCGCCGAAGTCCTCGCCGGGGGCGGCCACCCTCGCGGGTCCGCTCACCTCGTCAAGGTGATGTCCCATGCCCGTATTCTCCGCCCGGACGACGGGTGGGGCGAGGTCATGGCCGCCCCCTCGCTCCCGCGGACGCGAAGTGACGGATCTCGGGAGAGCCCTCAGGCCCGGAACGGCACCGGGCGGGTGCTCCGCTCCACCAGGTCGTGCCAGCCGGACTCCAGCCGCTCCACCGTCATCCCGCGCTGCCGGGTCAGATGGAGGATCAGCGCGGGTTCGAGATAGCCCATGAGCGTCTGCGCGAGCAGTTCGCTGTCCGCGGCCGGGACGGCCTCGCGCAGCAGCATGGCGACGTGGGTGAAGCGGACGCGGTACGGGGCGGAGTTGAAGCGGCGGGAGGCGTCCGCTTCTGCGGCGATGTACAGATCCAGCCGGTCGCAGGTCTGCCGCAGCACCGCGCAACCGAAGGCGTGCAGCCGGTCCGCCGGCGAGGCTCCCGGGCCCAGTGGCGGGGGGCCCCGGAAGAAGGCGGCCTGGAACTGCCGCTCCGTGTGGTCGAGCAGGGCCATCAGGAGGCCGGTGCGGTCGCCGAAGCGCCGGAAGACGGTCCCCTTGCCCACGGACGCGGCGGCGGCGACGGCCTCCAGCGACACGTTGGC
>NZ_JBEXHZ010000201.1:0-3207 GCF_040608315.1 Streptomyces sp. NPDC005195 | reverse complement strand
CGAAGACGGGCTCACCGCGGTCCCACAACGCCTCCGGGATGCCTTCGTGGATCGATGCCACCCCCGCCCGGCGGAAGACGGGAATGCGTCCGGCGTCCCTTCCCAGCCGCGCCAGGGGTTCCTCGCCGAGGGGGACGGACTCCGCCAGATCCACGGTGACGTAGTCGGCCAGTCTCGGGACGGCGAAGTCGGCCAGTTCCTGCCCGGTCTGCATGACGTCGAGGGTGGTGCCGATCCGGGTGCTGGCCTCGCTCAGCAGGGCGAGCCGCTCGCTCGCGAGCCGTCGACGGGCGTCAGGACGAGGGTCGAACGCGGCCAGCCATCGGGGCGCGCCGTCCTGTGCAGCCAGTCGGGTGATGCACAGTTCACCTTCCAGCAGGTGCCCGCGGCGGTGACGCAGCAGGACCGCGCCGGTGGGTGTCAGCAGGTCCGAGAACGGCAGGCCCAGAACCTCCTCGGCCGCGTAGCCCAGGAGCCGTTGGGCGCCTTGTGTCCAGCCCGTGACGGTCCCGTCCGCGTCGATGACCGCCGCCGCCATGCCCTCCGTCTCGACGCGCGCGGTCCACAGTCCGTCCCGCCGGCCGGCCGCGGCTCCCTCGTCGGTGGTCATGGCTGTCTCCCGGTGAGTGGACCGGTCACCGCCCCGACGGTGCCGAACCGGCACCTGCCGTGATCACCGGGACGCGGGGACCGAGAACCCGAACTCGGCGCCGTGTACGCGTTCCTGAGGCAGGTGCGCTCGGGGAGGGCCTGCGGTGCTCACGGGGTGAGACCGAGCTGGCGCAGCATGCCGAGCTCATCGCTGCTGCCCCAGCGCTCGACCATTTTCCCGTCGGCGAACCGGCTGATCTGCATGCCCCGGTAACTCACCGTCCTGCCCGTGGCGCTGTGTCCCATCAGTTCACCGAGGTGTGTGCCCGTGATGGTGTAGGCGAAGGCGATCTCGTCGTCGGTGGCCATGACGTGCTCGACCTCGATGTGCAGATCGGGGAAGGCCCGTCTCATCGTGGCGAACATCTCCTCGTAGCCCTCGGGTCCGGGGACCTGGCCCGGGGCCGGGTCGTGATCCGTGGAGCCGGGCGCGACGTACTCGTCCAGCTCGCCGAGGTGGTCACTGTTCACCGCTGATCCGAAGTTCTCCAGGACGGCGAAGTTGCTGCTGCGCGGCATGACGCGCTCCCTGAGGTCGGGGTGGTCCGGGGCGCGCACACGTGAGGGGTGTGCGGTCGCATGTTCCTCCCCCTCCACGATAGGTCTGGTGGACGGGGGTGGCCTGCTGGGGCCGGAGGCGGTGACCTCGTTCCGCACGTCGGGCGGCACGGACGTGAAGGGCGCCGGAGCGTGAGTCCGTCGCCGCCCCCGGGCGGACAGGGCGGTGACGGACTCACCCACGGGTCCCCTGCTCCGCCGTGGTCCGGAAACGGGCGCGGTAGACCGTGGGCGCGACACCGATGATGTGCTGGAAGCTGCGCCGCATGGATTCGGCGGAACCGAAGCCGGACCGCTCGGCGACGGCGTCCACCGAATCGTCACCGCTCGTGAGGAGCGCCTGCGCGGCCTCCACGCGCACCAACTCCACGTAGCGCCCGGGTGTCATGCCGACCTCGACACGGAAGAGCCGGCTCAGATGCCGGGTGCTGACGCCCGCCTGCAGAGCGAGCGCGTCCATGTGGTGGGCCTGAGCCGGGTCGGCCACGATGGCATCCATGACCCCGCGCAGCACGGGATGTCCGGAGCCTCGCGGGGTCATCCGGGCGCTGAACTGGGACTGACCGGCCGGCCGGGCCATGAAGACCACGAGTTGCCGGGCGACGGCGCGTGCGAGGTCCGCCCCGTGATCCGCCTCGACGAGCGCGAGCGCCAGATCGATGCCGGTCGTGACGCCCGCCGAGGTCAGGACAGGGCCGTCCTGGACGAACACGGGATCGGCCTCGACGCGTACGCGGGGGTAGCGCGCGGCGAGTTCGCCCGCGAGCCGCCAGTGGGTCGCGGCGCGGCGGCCCTCCAGAATCCCGGCCTCGGCCAGCAGGAAGGCGCCCGCGCAGACCGAGGCCGTGCGCGACGAACGCGTGGAGAGCGCAGCGACCAGGGCCACCAGGCGATGGTCGTCGACCGCTCGCCGCCAGTCCGGGCGGCCGGGCACCACGAGGGTCCCGAGCCGCGCGGGCAGTTCCGGCGCCGACGTGTCGGCGCTGAGCCGTACCCCGGAGGAGGTACGGATGCCCGCCCCGGTCTCCGACACGATGCGTACGTCGTAGTCGGCACCGTCCTCGTTGGCGGTGGTGAACACCTCGGCGGGGCCGGCGACATCGAGCAGTTGCACTCCGTCGAAGGCGAGCACCGCCACCGTGTGGGGCGAACTCCGCGCGCCCGTGCGGTGATCGGCCCTCACTCGGGCCATGGCGAATCGAGGATGGTGCTGACGAAGTCTCCGCGCTCGAACCCGGGGACGTAGTGGGCGAGGACGTCGGCCTTGACGTTGCCGAAGGTGGTCTCCGGCTTGTCCCGGACACCTTCGGTGAAGGACTCGAGGATGCGGCGCTTGAAGTCGGGTCGGGGGTGCAGGGCGGTGATCGCCGCGCGGTCCTCGTCGGAGACGTCGTCGTAGCCGATGCCGAGGACGTCGTACTCGACCCCCGCGGTGACCAGGGCGACCTCGGGTTCCATGAACTGCGGTACTCCCGGGGTGGTGTGCAGGGCGATGGCCGTCCAGACCCTGCGGATGCTGTCCTCGGGTACGTCGTGCGCCCGCAGGAACCGGCGGGCCTCGTCGGCGCTGTCCACCTCGAACCGGCGGCCGCTGTGGTGGAAGCGCTCAGCGAGTCCCAGGTCGTGGAACATGGCCCCGATGTACAGCAGCTCGGGATCGAAGCTCAGATCCCGGTTGCGCCCCTGCAGGCTCCCGAACCAGAACACCCGGCGCGAGTGGTGGAAGAGGAGTTCCGTCGAGGTGTCACGCACCAGCGCGGTGGCTTCGCGCGCCAGCCGCGTGTCGGGCACCGTCACCCCTGCCGCCGTGTCTGTACGACTCGACATCACATCCGCCTCCTTGTTGCCGTCCCCCGGTCCGGGCCGGGGGAGCTTCGGTGTTCCTCCTCAAGGTTCCGCTCGCTTCGCGGGAGCCGCCATGACGCTGGAGCCATATGCCCCACAGATCCGGACACCCGGGTCCGGGACACCACCGGCGATCCACCCCGAGGACTTTGC
>NZ_JBEXHZ010000200.1:0-3277 GCF_040608315.1 Streptomyces sp. NPDC005195 | reverse complement strand
CTTGGGCTCGCTGTCGGGCTCACTGCCGGGTTCGGTGCCCTGCTCGTCGGTGCCCGAGGCCGGCGGAGCAGCCTGCGGCGCCGTCGTCGGGGAGCCCGGGCGGCCCGGCTGCGCGGTGCTTTCGACCGTGGTGCCGTTGTCGGCCATGGTCATCCTCGGTGTCGGAGTGGAGTGGGAACGGTGGCGCGGCAGCACCTGGTGGAACGGATCACGGGCGCGACGGCGGCTCGCACGGCGCAGCGGACGCGCCCGGACAGCCTCGTACCCAGGGTGTGAGGTGCACTCGCGGTACCGGCGCCAGGACCACCGCACCGGACCACCGGGGGCCGGACGGCTGGAGCTTCTTCAGCACGGACGTCGAATGGGCGGACAGCGACCCGCCGGCCCGGGGGTCTGGACCACACCCCGGCCTGACGACTGCTCAGCCCTCGCCCGTACCGCACGAGTTCGTGCAGTTCTACCACAGGCGCCGACCGGATCGAACATCGCGCCGGGCGGAAGGCGCGCCTCAGCGGGCGGGCAGGACCCTACCGGCCGCCGGTGGTGAACTGTTCGACCGCGCGGAGTGCGGCAGCGGCCTCCTCCTGCCGTGGGCTCTTGAGCTGGGACAACCCGCCGCGCGCGGCGAGCAGCGTCTCGTGGGCCTCGTCGTAGCGGGTGAGCCGGCGCAGCACGAGACCAAGGTCCAGCCGGGCCGGTTCACTCCAGGCGGGCGCCCGCAGGGACTCGAAATCCTCGACGGCCTCGCGCAGCGGGCCCTCGGCCTCGGCCCAACGGCCGAGCGCCGCCAGGTCGTTGCCGGTCTCCAGCAGGGCGAGGGCGTGGTACAAAGCCATCGTTTCGGCGGCCTGTCCCCACAGGCTCTGTCGGCTCAGTTCCGCCCCGCGCAGGTGGATGACCAGTGCCTCCTCCACGCGGCCTGATTCGCGCAGCCCCCGCCCCAGGGCGTTCAGGACGGAGAGTTCGGCCAGCCGGGCGGGCGGCGCGTCCTCGCCGGCCAGACGGGCGGCCGCGTCCTGGAACCGGTGGATGGACTCCTCGGTGCGGCCGAGCCGGCGCAGGGCTCCGGCGGAGTAGCCCAGCGCCCAGCCGATCTGGAGGGCGTCGCCGATCTCGCGGGCCACCGCGCAGGCCCGGTCGGCCGCCGCCAGCGCCCCGGCATTGTCGTTGAGGCAGTAACTGTAGGCCCAAGAAAGGTAGTTGAGGTGTACGGCCTCGTCCCGGCGGCTGCCCAGGACGCGGGCCGAGTCCACCGCCAGGGTGAACACCTCGACCCACAGCTCCCAGTGGTGGTTCACGTCGGAGAACCAGTGCATGGCCTCGGCCGCGTCGATGACCTGCTGGTGGCGTCCGGCGGCCTGGGCCTGGCGCAGCGCCGCCATCCACTCGGACCGCTCCGCCTCCAGCCAGCCACGGGCCTCGGCTCGGTCGGCGGGTGCGCTCGCGGGGTCGGGGTCGTCGACCGGGTCCTCCGCGTGGCGTTCGGCGTCGAAGCGCAGCGCAGCGGCGGTGGCCCGGGCGAGCATCCAGTGCACGAGCCGGTCCCGGGCCTCGGCGACGGCCTGCGGGCCATCCTCCAGGCCGAGTTGCTCGGTGGCGAACAGTTTGAGCAGGTCGTGGAAGCGGTAGCGCTCCACGACGCTGTCGGGCTGGAGCAGACCGGCGTCCGTCAGTTCCTCGGCACACAGGGCCGCTCGGGCAGCGGGCAGACCGGTCAGCAGGGCGGCGCTCTCGGGACTGAAGTCGGGCCCGGCGGCGAGTGTGGCCCGCCGGAACAGCAACTGGGAGGACGGGCTGAGCTGTTGGTAGGAAAGGGCGAAGGCGGCCCGCACCTGCAGTCCGCCGGCCTGCAGCGAGTCCAGCCGTCGGCTCTCCTCGGCCAGTCTGGCGACCAGCTTGCCGACATGCTCCTCGGGCCTGACGGCCAGGCGCTGCCCGGCGATCCGCACGGCCAGCGGCAGGTGCCCGCACAGGTCGGCGAGGTCACGGACGGCCTGTTCCTCGCGCCGGACGCGCTGTGGGCCGATGATCCGGGTCAACAGCTCCACGGCCTCCTCCCGTTTGAGCACGGCGAGCGCGATGCGGTGCACCGATTCGATCCCGGCGAGGGCACGCCGGCTGGTGACGATCGTCAGGGACGATCCGCTGCCCGGCAGCAGCGGGCGGACCTGGTCCTCGTCCACGGCGTTGTCCAGCACCAGCAGGATGCGGCGCTCGCCGACCAGCGACCGGTACAGTCCGGCCCGGTCGTCCGTCCCGGCCGGCACCTCGCTCTCGGCCACCCCGAGGGCCCCCAGCAGGCGGGCCAGGGCGTCGCGCGCGGAGGTCGGCTCGTCCTCCATGCCGCGCAGGTCGATGGCGAACACCCCGTCCGGGAAGCGGTCGGCGAGTTCGTGGGCGGCGTGCACGGCGAAGGCGGTCTTGCCGAGGCCTGGTTGTCCCGAGACGACGGCGACCGGCGGGTGGGCGGGGTGCTCGCTGTCCACCAGGGCGTGGAGCTGGGACAGGGCGGGGCCACGTGCGGTGAAGTCCCCGATGTCACGGGGCAGGGCGAGCAGCCCGGACACCTGCGTGACCGTACTGTCCGCGGCGGGCAGTAACTGCTGCCGGGGGCGCGGCCGGCCCGCCTTCGCGGCCTGTTCCAGCTGCTCGGCGCAGGCGGGGTCCAGGCCCAGGGCGGCGGCGAGTGCCTGGACGGTGCGGCGCTGCGGGCCACGGGTACGACCGCGCTCCAGGTCGGCCAGCGCGCGGACACTGATCCCGGCGGCGGCGGCCAGTTCCTCCTGGCTGAGACCCGCGCCGCAGCGCAGGCTCAGCAACAGCCGGCCCAGACCGTCCGACGTCACCGACTCGGTCCGCATCCCCGGCTCCCCCTTTGGCCTGGGACCCGGCTCGAAGTACCGGTCCCCGGCAGAATTATGCCGGACCGCATTTCTGCCGGTGAAACCTCCTGGTCGCCCCGTACGCCGTCATGGTCGACTGACGCGGTCCGCATCAGCGGGCGTCCGGGCCCCTGGACCGGTCCGGCCGCCGCCCCATGGTGCGCGGAGGTCAGGTCACCGGACCGGCCATGGCCCCGCGCAACCGACACCCCAGACCCGGAAGTCCGGTGCCGTGCAACCCGTTCGACACCTCCTTCCGGCCGGACGGAGCCCGAATCCGCCCGGAACCGCCGCCGCGGCCACTTCCCCCCGGGGCCGCGCCGGCGACAGCTCCCGTCCGAGATCCCGCTCGGTCAACCCCTGATGTCCCTGCAGTCGATGGAGTACGGCATGCC
>NZ_JBEXHZ010000199.1:0-3292 GCF_040608315.1 Streptomyces sp. NPDC005195 | reverse complement strand
GCCTGGCCGATCATGTCTGGAAGGTCATGCTCGCCGACGAACGACGAGCCCAATCTCCCGCCGCCACACCTTGACAAGACACAGAGGCACCCCCGGGATGCGGAGGATGTTGACAGAGGGTCAGATGGTTCTCATGAGAGGAACATCGACCCTGGCCGCTCCCAGGAAATACTCGCTGGAGTTGCGTGAGCGTGCGGCGCGGATGTATCGCACCACCGAGCCGAAGCCGCAGATCAAGAAGCTGGCCGTCGACCTCGGCGTGCATCCCGAGGCCCTGCGCGGCTGGATCCGCCAGGCCGAGGCGGACGCCGGCGAGCGCGACGAGCGGCTCACCACCGACGAACGCGCCGAGCTCGCCGCCCTGCGCAGGGAGAACGTCCAGCTCAAGCGGGCGAACGACGTCCTGCGGACCGCCTCGGCGTTTTTCGCGGCGCAACTCGACCCGACCCGGCCCAGGTGACCGCGCTCGTCGACGAGCATCCCCGCCTGGGAGTCGAGTGCGTACTTCGGGAACTGCACATCTCCTCCTCGACCTACTACCGCCGGCGCCGGCGCGAGAAGGAGCCGTGCGAACACCAGCGCCGCGACGCCGAGCTGACCGAGCGGATCAGGAAGATCCACAGCGACTCCGGCGGGATCTACGGCTCGCCACGCGTCCATGCCGCTCTGAAACGCGAGGACGTCCACGTCGGGCGCAAGCGGGTCGAGCGATTGATGCGCGAAGCTGATCTCGCCGGGATCAGCCCACGCCGCAAGGGCTTCACGCGGCGCGACCCGAAGGCCACACTCGCCCCGGACCTGGTCGGCCGGGACTTCACCGCGTCCGCGCCGAACCGGCTGTGGGTCACCGACCTGACGATGATCGCCACCGGCGAGGGGCCGTTGTGGCTGTCCGTGATCCGCGACGCCTTCTCGCGCCGGGTGGTCGCCTGGGAGACGTCCGCCCGCACGGACGCCGACCTGGTGCTGTCCAGTCTGGAGTACGCCCTCGCGTCTTGTGAGATCGAGCCCGGCAAGCTCGTCCATCACGCCGACCACGGCTGTCAATATACGTCCATCAGGCTCACAACTCGCCTGCTGCGAGCGGGAGTTGTGGCATCCATGGGGTCGGTCGGGGATTCGTACGATAACGCTCTCGCGGAAAATCTGTGGATGCTGATCAAGACGGAATGTGTCCGCAGCCCGTCTTCGCGACCAGGGCCGAGGCGAACCTCGCACTCTTCGAATACATCGACGGCTTCTACAACTTAAGATTTAACCTTTTTGGTCTTTAAGGCGATTGCGTTCAGTGATGCTCTCGGGGCGTCTGGTCGTTTTGCCCACGTCGTGGCGGGTGGCGGGATAGCGGTTCTTCGAGCCAACTGGACATCCTGGGGCGGGTGTTGAGGATTTCGGTGCACGGGCAGGACTGTGCAGGTGCGGGCGGAGGTTGCGAAATCCCCGGCGGACGCGGGCCGGGGTGAGCCGGGCGGGCTCCGTTCGCTTCTCCCACGGGCGACGGAGGTCGGCGGCGGCCTCGCGGAGGAGCCTGAGCTGGGTGTGGGCCGCGATCACGAGCCACGTCCAGCGGTCCGCGGCCTCGGGGGAACGGAGCTTGGGTCGGGTCCAGCCGAGCGTCTGCTTGATTATGCGGAAGGTGTGTTCGATGTCGAAGCGGCGGAGGAATGCCTGCCAGCGCAGATCGACATCCTCGCCGGTCATGCCGGTCTTCGAGGACCACAGCCATACCGGCTGCGGGTCCTGGCCGCTGGGCAGTCGGTCGACCGTCAGGCGGATCTGGGTGCCCTCGATGATGGAAGGTGCTCGACGCCGTCGAGCTGCTTGACCTGTCGGCATTCGAGAACAGCTACCGTGACGACGGGCGGGGCGGGGTGGCCTACCCTCCCGCGTGCCTGATTGCGTTGCTCCTGTACTGCTACAGCAAGGGAGTGCGTTCCTCTCGTCGCATCGAGCAGGCTTGCTGGGACGACGTGGGCTGCCGAATCATCACCGCGAACCGCCGAGTGGACCACTCCACCGTCGCGCGGTTCGTACGACGTCACCGTGCCGCCTTGAACTCGCTGTTCGTGCAGGGGTTGTCGCTGTGCGGCCGACGTGGCCTGGTCGAACTTTCGGCGGTGGCCGTGGACGGCTCACCGATGGAGGCGAATGCCTCACGCGACGCCAACCAGCGGCTCCACCGCTTGGAGGAGACCATTTCCCAGTGCGGGAAAGAGATCCACGCGCTGATGGAGGATGTGGTCGACCACGCGCTGAGCGTCGAGGCCGATGGCTCGGCAGCACAGGGCGATGGCGAGGACGCGTGCGACAACTGGCCTCGCCTGTCCCGGCTGTGCGACCGGCTCACCCGGGCCCGCCTGGCCAGGGACAGACTGCATGAACGGGCTATGCCTTCACCCACCGAGATCCGGATCAAGGTCGAAGCCGCCGAGCGGATGGTAGCCCGCGCGGAGAAGCGCCTGGCCGCCGAGACTGAGGCTCACCAGGAGAAACTGAAGAAGTACGAGTTCCGCGTCCAAGTGGACCGGGCGGCAGGACGTCGTGGAGCGAACGGACGACCGCCGGTCCCGATGGAGCACAAGACCGTCCTCGTTCGCCAGCGAACGCGACTGGTGAAGATGCGTGCCTGGCTGGAGCGGGCCCGCACACCCCGACCGGCTCCCTCGCCGGAGTCCCGTGCCTGTCTGAGCGATCCCGACTCCCGGCTGATTCCCGGCAAACATGGCGGCTACCTGCAGGGATACAAGATCCAGATCGTGTGCGCCCGCCGTCAATTCCTGCTGGCCATCGAAGCGCACGACAATCCCTCGGACAGGACGGCCCTCGTTCCGATGGTGAAGAAGACCCAGCACAATCACCAGGCTGCACGGCTCCCGGCGGCATCCAACTCTGGCTCGCCGACAGTGGGTACGCCTCCGCCGCGTCCTTCGAGGCCCTCGCCGACCTTCCACTACTGGTCTCGGACACCAGCGACGCCGACCAGGCAGGCTTTCCCGCGAAACGTCAGCAGGCCCCTGCCGGCCAGCAGGACATGGCGGCCCGCCTCGCCACCCCAACTGGACGGGCCCAGTACCGCCAACGCAGTGCCCTGGTCGAGCCGGGATTCGCCCAGATCTTCCAACGCTTCGGACGACACCTCAACTACCGCGGCCGCCAGGCGGTGGACGCCGAGCTCAAGCTCCTCGGCACGGTGCACATGAACCGTTCCGGGTTTGATCGAGGCTCGATCTTTTGGAAGGATCGAGTCCGTTATGGCGAAGCAATACCCGAAGGAGCTCAAGGAGCGGGCCGT
>NZ_JBEXHZ010000198.1:0-3339 GCF_040608315.1 Streptomyces sp. NPDC005195 | reverse complement strand
CGTGCCGGTGGCGGCGGCCACCATCACGGCGCCGGCTACGGCGTGTTCGTCGACGGGGTGGAACTGCACTTGATGCAGAACGCGGACGGCAGCTGGATCAGCGTCGTCAGCCACTACGACCCGGTGGCCACCCCGCGCGACGCCGCCCGCGCCGCGGTCGTGGAACTGCAAGGGGCGCCCCTCGTCCCCCTCGGCTGACCGCACCCGCACCCGCACCCGCGACCAGCGACGCAACAGCACGTCAGCACCGCACAGCAGACCGTGGAGTCCCGCACATGACCGTACGCAAGAACCAGGCGAACCTCTCCGCCGACGAGAAGCGGCGTTTCGTCGACGCGCTCCTCCAGCTCAAGCGCAGTGGCCGGTACGACGCCTTCGTCACCACGCACAACGCCTTCATCATGGGCGACACGGACAACGGTGAACGGACAGGCCACCGTTCGCCGTCGTTCCTGCCCTGGCACCGCAGATTCCTGCTGGAGTTCGAACGGGCCCTGCAGTCCGTGGACGCCTCGGTCGCCCTGCCGTACTGGGACTGGAGCACCGACCGTTCACCCCGCGCGTCCCTGTGGGCCCCGGACTTCCTCGGCGGCACCGGTCGCAGCCTGGACGGCCGGGTGATGGACGGCCCCTTCGCGGCCGCCGCCGGCAACTGGACGATCAACGTACGCGTCGACACCCGTACGTATCTGAGGCGTTCGCTCGGCAGCGGCGTCCGGGAGCTGCCGACCCGTGCGGAGGTGGAGTCCGTGCTCGGGATGGCCACGTACGACATGGCGCCGTGGAACAGTTCCTCGGACGGCTTCCGCAACCACCTCGAAGGCTGGCGTGGCGTCAACCTCCACAACCGGGTGCACGTCTGGGTCGGCGGGCAGATGGCCACCGGCGTCTCCCCCAACGACCCGGTGTTCTGGCTCCACCACGCCTACATAGACAAGCTCTGGGCCGACTGGCAGCACCGCCACCCCCGCTCCGGATACCTGCCGCTCTCCGGTACGGCCGACGTGATCGACCTCGGCGAGACGATGAAGCCCTGGAACGACGTGCGGCCCTCGGACCTGCTGGATCACACCGCGTTCTACACGTTCGACGCCGCCTGAACCGAGGCACCGGCACTCCCGGCCGAGGCACTCCCCTGCCGACGCCGGGCACGGTGCGGTGGCCCTCGCAACGGCGGGGCCACCGCATCGCCCGTCTTCCGCCTCGCGCGTCACCCGTCCTGCGCAACGCCCGTCGCGCGCCGCGCGATCGCCGATCACTGCGGTCCGATTCGCTCCGTCCCGATCCGTTTTGGATTGATTCGGATTGATTCGGATTGATTCGGTTAGGTTAGGTTCGGCAGTCGGTCCGTCACCGTGCGCCTTGGAGTACTACGGGCGCACTAGACGTCGCTCGTCTCGGACGTGCGGCACTCGGGATGGCCCCAGCCCTGGCCGTTCTTGGCGATGGACTCACCCGCCGCGTACGAGCGGCCGCAGACACAGCGTCCGGGGAACTTGGCCTTGATCGTGCGGGCCGACGCGCCCTGCCGTGCGGCCGCCGTGCTCTGTGGGGGCGTCTTGGCCGCGGCGCGGCGGCGGACCGCGCCCGAGGCGGCGGGGGTGTCGGGAGACGCGGGAGGCTCCGGGGAGCCGAGGTCGCTGCCCGCGGGCTGCTGGACCACCGCGGCCTGGCTCGCGGCACGGTCGGCGAAGTCGTTGAGCCGGTCACCGTCGACCTGGTGGGCGGGGACGTAGCGGAACTCCACGGTGCGGCCGTCGAGGAGTTCGTCGATGCGTGCGACGAGTTCCTGGTTGGCGACCGGCTTGCCGGAAGCCGTCTTCCATCCCTTGCGCTTCCAGCCGGGCAGCCATGTCGTGACGGCCTTCATCGCGTACTGCGAGTCCATCCGGATCTCGAGCGGGACCTCCGGCGCCACCGCCGTCAACAAGCGCTCCAGCGCGGTGAGTTCGGCGACGTTGTTCGTAGCCTTGCCCAGCGGACCGGCCTCCCAGCGGGTCGGCGTCTCCTCGCCGTCGGCGACGACCCACGCCCATCCGGCCGGTCCCGGGTTTCCCTTCGAAGCCCCGTCACAGGCGGCCACCACGCGTTCAAGCATGGCCCCGATCATGCCACGCCCCGGGGACCGCTCACCGCACGGGGCGCGGCTCCCGGGCCCGGATCCGCGGGCTGGTGCCGAGTACCCGCAGGCCCAGCAGGGTGGCCGTGTGCAGGACGTACTTGCCGTCGCGGTGGCTGGCCACGAGGCCCCCGTCACGCAGTACGCCGATCTGGTAGCTGGCGCTGGGCAGCGCGATCCCCACGGCCTGGGCCACCTCGGAGGTGGTGCGGGCGCTCTGTCCGGCGACCTCGGTCAGTACAGCGGCGCGGGTGCGGCCCAGCAGGCGTTCGACCCCGCCGTCCGTGCCGTCCGCGACGGCGAGGGGTGTCTTCGCCACCGGGTAGACGAGTACGGGATCGAGGCCGGGGTCCGCCAGGGCGGTGGGCCGGCGCCAGCAGAAGTAGGAGGGGACGAGAAGCAGTCCGCGGCCCTCCAGATACAGGTCGCGCTCGACGGGGTAGTTCACCTCGAGCACCGGCGCGTTCCAGCGCGCCATCGGGCGCAGACCCTCGAGCAGCGCCTGGGTGCCGCCGTCGAGCAGGGCGCGGGAGCGCACCCCGACATCGTTGCCCACCGCCGAACGGATGTGCGGCCAGTGCGGTTCCAGCAGGCCTCGGAAGTAAATGCCCAGGGCGTTCGCGAGCGACTTGAGCGCGTCGCCGCCCGGGCGGCCCAGCGAGCCTGCCCAGGCGGGGACGGGGCGGGACTCGGCCAGCCGGGACATCTCACGGACCAGTTGCGTACGCGGGGTGCGCAGCAGTTGGTCGAGGCCGGCGGTCAGTCCGCCACCGGTGACCGGAGGGGTGAGGAAGTCCGGAATGTAGCCGGTCGGGGGAATGAGGGCCCGTAAGGGGCGCAGGGCGCGGCCGAGGGTCGCGTCACCCACGAACCGCTGGGAGACGGAGCGGCGCCAGTGTCCGAATTCGAGTGATCCCTGACCGGCCTCCAGCCGGCACACGCTGCACATCAGTTCCCAGAGAGGATCGGGCTGACGGGCCACTCGGATGTTCTGGAGGTCGTACGACGTGAAGTGAATACGGAGCATGCGGTCTCTCTCGCTCACCATGCCTGTGGGGGGTTCGGCCGCCCGGACGTGCCACAGCCACAAGAGGGGACGAATACCGCATGCGCATGGTTGCCCCGAGGCGAAGCGGACCGGGGCCCCCGCGGGGGGGGCGGGCTCTGTAAACCCCCGGGGGGGGGGGGGGCGGAGGCCGCCCGCCCGGCCGCCGGGCGGG
>NZ_JBEXHZ010000197.1:0-3356 GCF_040608315.1 Streptomyces sp. NPDC005195 | reverse complement strand
GCTTCGCGAGTCGATCGAGTCCTTCCGTGGCGATGCGGACGTCGAACAGGACCAGGACGCGCGAGTGCGCCCGGCCAGGCCGGACCTCGGGACGGACCCGCCGGCCCGCACGCGGACGACGTCCCGGGCCAGGTCACGGACCTGGAGACGGCGGTGCCCGTTGCGGTCCACCGGACGGCGCCCTCGCTCGTCGGTCTCGGCCGCCAAACACCGGTTGCCTTCGGCGTCGTGGGCCGCGGCGAGCATCTGCCGGGCACCCCGCGGACGATCTCGTCGAGCAGAGAGCCGGACTTCGTCGAGCCGTCGGCGTTCACCGCTCCGAGCACGGGTGTGCTCTCCCGGCCCGCACCCCTCCCCACGCCGATCCGCGAGTCCCAGGCACCGCTTTCGGCACAGCTCCGGACAGACGTGCCGGCGGCGACTGGAGCGGTGGCAGCAGGCCGGCGTCTTCCGGCAACGCCGGCGCAGCGGGACACGCCTCATCGCCCGTCACGGCCTGTCGCGGGACCGCGACAGGCCGTCGGCGAGAAGGGGGTGGTCGGCAGGTCAGCGGCTGGTCCTGTACTGCCTCACCGCGGTCGTCCTGGAGTGGTCACCGGGCGACATGGAAGGTGAGTTGGCGCTCCGTCGTGCCGGCCGGGACGGTGTGGACGTAGCCCCCCGCGCCGGTGTAGGCGCCCGAACCGCCGGTGATGGCGACGTCCACGGCAGGTGCGGCGGGGAGGTGGAGGAGAGCCTGCCCGGCGATCTGCCCCTGGGGCAGGGCGAAGGTGCCCAGGCACTGCAGTGCGTCGGGGCTGGTGTGTATGTAGGTGCACACCACGCTGTGGTCGCCGATCCTCTTGCCGTTCTGGTAGAGGTCCTCGGCGATGACGAGCTGGTCGCCGAGGCTGTGCCCCTTCTTGCCCACGTCGATGGACGCGGTCTGAGTCTGTTTCGCGACCAGCTTGATGATTTCCGTGCGGTGGTCCTTGTGGTGCATGTCGGCGGTGTCTGCCGATGCCAGCGGAGCACCGGCGAAAAGCACGGCTGCCACACCGGCGGCCGGAATGAGCTTGCGGAGAGCGATCTTGCGCATGGCGAATCCTTCAGTCGAATGATCTTCTGGGTGGGCGCCGGCACATGGCGGGCTACTGGGGTCCGTCTGCGGGAAACCGCTCGGGCCCGGGGCCGGTCTGGGGAATCACGGCACGTCGACTCTGACGGGCGAAGATGCTGACAAATCTAACATCAACCTTGTGCACGAGTAAAGTGCAAACGTTTATTCCATAGCGAAAGGTTTAGCCTGCCCGCCCGGCGCCCGGCGGCCCCGATACAAAGGCCCACCCGGCCAAAGCCCCACGCCGGACGGGCCGTATCCGGAAATTCAGCGGCGACGACCGGTGAACGCCTCTGAATCCGGCCTTCATGCTCCATCTCGCTGGGCCGTAATTAAAATGTGTACAATCTAATGGCACCACTGAAAGTTGCGGAACGGGACACCGGCGGCGCGGCGGCGCAGCGAACCGGTCCCGAGGAAGGGGTCGTGATGAAAGACGCCCAGACGAATGTCGAGCAGTCGGACGAGATCTCACTGCTCCTCGAGGACCAGTTGTGCTTCGCCCTGTATGCGGCGCAGCGGGCACTCACCAACCGCTACCGCCCGTTGCTGGAGCAGTTCGGTCTCACTTACCCCCAGTACCTGGTGATGCTGGTGCTGTGGGAGCACGGCGCACTGCCCATCAAGAAGCTGGGCACACTCCTGGAACTCGACTACGGCACACTCACGCCGCTGCTGAAGCGCCTGGAGGCCCACGGGTTGATCCAGCGCCGGCGCCAGGTGGAGGACGAGCGCTCCGTACAGATCACACTCACCGACGAGGGAAGCGAACTGCGCGGGCGTATCCGTGTGGTCCCGGCCGCCATCGCCGAAGCCGCGGGACTCACCGGGAATGAGACTACGGACGCGAAGACGCTCCTCGAAAAACTGCACGCCAACATCTCCGCCAGTGACTGACACTGCCTGCCTTGGCGGAGGTCGCCCCTCGCGTGGTCGCGGCCCTGTGTCCGGCATCCATACACTGCCCGCCCGCCAGATTCGCTCGATGCTGGTCGAACATGTGGACCTGTCGGGGCGGCGACTCGACCCCGAGGGCTTGAACCCGCCAACGGCGCCGACCCCTTCCACCTCGCGCCCGTCTTCTCCCCCGGCGCCAAGGCCGGTCTCCGTCACACCAGCGCAGTGACGGACTCGGAAGCGGAGCAGGCACCGAACGCCCGCTGATCTTGAGTTCTACTCCACAGGGAGCCGTCGCCGGCCCTCCGGAGTGAAGGTGAAGGTCTGGCGGAAGGGACCCGTTCCGAAGCACACTGCAAGCAGGAGGGGTTCGTGCTCAGGTGGCCACGATTGCTCGGCTTCCGGAGCACCGCCGTTCCACAAATGGAAGGACACCATCGGTTCCTCCGGGTTCTCAGTCAGGTAGCCGAGAGTCTTGCCGTAATAGGGGTTACTGCTGCCGAACACCATGGACGGGGGACCGAACTCGTCGACGACGTCCTTCCACACCCGGTCCTCGTCCGCCCACTGGCGGACCCCACCCTGCAGGACCGCGTATTCGTCACGGTCCAGTACGCGGTCCGGCTTGAGCCAGCCGCGGCGGTGCGCGAACTCGGCATACACCGAGGCAATGCCGTACTCGTAATAGCGCTCCGGGATCAGATCGCGGAACACCCCCGCGACGCCGGTACTGGACCAGGCCCCGCGCTCTTCCCAGACGCGCTGCTGCTCGGCCAAGGCATCAGGCCGGCACTCCACGAACAGCAAATGGTCAATCAGCATGCGCAAGGCCAGCTCCGACTCCCTCCCGAACATTCCGGGACGACGCAGGGCGAGATTCAACTGATCGACGAGATAAGCACGTATCTCGCCGGAGGCTGCAAGCGATCTGGAAACAGACACCCCACAGTCTCCCCCACATGCCTCCGGATCGCGGCCATCGGCTGATGCCCAGCCCTTCTCCTGAACCGGATCCAGGTCCGTCGCCCACCACCGGTCCCCGCTGCGGCAACCACCCCCCTCTCCCACGGCAGAGTCAGTCCCCTTCGAGCCCGTGAGTTCGCGCTACGGAACCGTCAGATTTCCTGAACTCACGGAAGACCGGGCTGAAACTCGCCACCGAGCGGGACATCCTCCGCAGGGCGGCCAAGTATGTCGCCGGAGAGACGAACTGGCGAGGAGCCGCTTCCAGTTCGCCGCGGCGGGTGCCGCTCCCGCCATCTATCGGCTCGGCGGCGGTCGTGCTGCACCCCTACCGGGTCTGCGACGACAAGGCCACCGCAGCGCCGCGCCGCCGCCCGCCGCCCGCCGCCCGCCGCCC
>NZ_JBEXHZ010000196.1:0-3379 GCF_040608315.1 Streptomyces sp. NPDC005195 | reverse complement strand
CCAGCCGCCGCGTTCGAGGTTGCCCGACCAGTAGGCCGCGCCCCGGGTGGTGAACCGTGCGGGGGCGCGCAGCGCGGCGTCGTCGGCCAGGTGCCGGCGGCGCAGCGCCACCAGGTCCCTCAGTTCGCTGTCGGTGAGCATGCCCTCGTAGGCCCCGCGGACCTCCTCCAGACGCAGCAGGAACACGTCGTCCCAGGCGTCGAGCGCCCCGGCCCGCGCCAGGTCGCGGCCCATCGCGCGCAGCATGCGCTTGGCCGCCCCGAACGCCCTGGTACGGCAGAACCGCAGCCGTTCGCGGTCCGCGAGCGAACGGCGGGCCTTGCTCCGGACGAGTTCGTAGACCCGGCGGCGCGGGCCGCGCAGCCGCCCGTCGAGGTACACGTCGGCGTCCCCGCCGCGGCCCGCGCCGGTGGCGGGGCCGGCCAGGGCGCCGCGCAGCATGGTGAACAGCCCGGCCGGGTCCTCGTGCAGATCCGGGACCTCCAGCTTGAGTTCGTCGGGGCTGCGGTACCCGTAGGAGGCGATGTACGCGTCGACGGCGGCCAGCACCTCGGTGTGACCGCCCTCGCGCAGCGCCTGGTACGCCTCCTCGTCGGAGGTGGTCCCGAGCAGCCGGCGTACCTCGTCGTCCGCGGTGGCCAGGGCCGCCAACTCGGCCAGCGCCCACACCGGTTCGGCGGACTCCAGGTCGCCGCCGGGGCTCGCGGCGGCCCAGGTGAACCACTCGGGGGCGCCGGGCAGCCACCTGCGGGTGAGCAGGGCCAGCAGTCCGACGGAGAGCAGGATCGCGGCGTCGAGGGCCTGCATCGGCCCCCATCTCTCGATCAGTTCACGCTGCAGCCGCCGGAAACGCCGGTAGGTCTCCTCGCCCGGCAGCGCGTCGTAATCGACGTTGTTGAACACCTCGTAGGCGCGGTAGAAATCACGGTGGAAGGCGTCCACGGATTTCCCCATGGTGAGGAATTTCCGGGTGAAGACGAGCGTGCGGTACAGGCGGTTGAGGCGGCCCCGAAGTCCCGGCCGGGGAGCGAAGGGGTGCAGTGCGTCGGCCGCCTCGTCGGAAATGCTCTCCTCGACTCCGAGGGATTTCTCCAGCACCCGCCGGTTCAGCCGGTAGAGGGGAGCAAGACGCACCATCCGGTACCAGTGCAGGAGGTTGTAGTAGACCCGGCCGTGGAAATAGCCGAGCAGATGCGGGGTCCATTCCTGGACCTCCCGCAACTGGTCCGGCGTGACCGCGAGCGCGCGGGCGTAGCTCTCGTAGACCTTGGCGTAGGTGTCGGCGGCGAAGCTGTAGGTGAGCGGGGAGACGACGCCGCTGAAACTCTCGATGATGTTGGAGTTGTCCCAGATCCGCAGCTCTCCCCGGGCCTCCTCGGCCTCCGCGGACGGCGCGGGTGGCCCGGCCTCCTCGGCCGGCCCGGCCGGCGCGGCCGTGGAGCCGGCGAGCGGGGTGGTGACCGGGCGGGACTGCAGCACCCACACGGTGTCCCCGGCGATCGCCCACTCGATGTCCTGCGGGGTGCCGTAGTGCCCGGCCACCCGGGTCCCGACGTCATGCAGCCGGGCCAGGTCGCGCGCGCTGAGCGACAGCACCTCCCGGTCGGCCTCGGAGACCGGCCGTACCGCACAGCCGGACCCTGTACCGGCCCCGTAACTCTCCCGCTTGTCGCCGACGACCGTGTGCAGCCGCTCGCCCGACGCGGCGTCCAGGACGACCGTGTCGGCGTCGACGGCCCCGGAGACCAGCCCCTCGCCCAGCCCGTACACGGCGCTGACGACGTACCGGCCGGTGCTCCCGGTCGTGGGGTCGGCGGTGAACAGCACCCCGCTGCGCTCCGCGGCCACCATGCGCTGCACGATGACGGCGACGCCGCCCGCCGAGGGCGCCAGCGCGCGCTGCGCGCGGTAGTGCAGGGAACGCTCCGAGAAGGCGGACGCCCAGCAGCGGCGGACGTGCGCGACGACCTCGTCGAACCCCGAGACGTTGAGGAAACTGTCGAACTGCCCGGCGAACGAGTGCTCCGCGCCGTCCTCGTCCGCCCCCGACGAACGCACCGCCACCAGGCCGCCGCCGACATGCCCGTAGGCCCGGCGGACGGCATCGGTGACGTCCTCGTCCAGGGGCGCCCCGGCGATGAGCGCGGCGATCTCCGCCGACGTCCGCCGCTCCCCGGCCCGCGGCGCACCGGCCAGGAGGGCCGCCAGACGTGTGTCGAGTCCGCTGCGCCGGGTGAATTCCGTGAAGACGTCGAGGCCGATCACCGACCAGTCCGGTACCCGGAAACCGGCGGCGGTCAGGGAATGCAGGTTCTTTCCCTTTCCGCCGGCCCATTCGGCTGTTTCGGCCGAATCACCGGTACGGGTGAGGACACGTAAGGACGTTGCGGACCGCTGGCCGGATCCCGCGATGGGCGACACGTGGTTTCCCTCCGGGTAGTCGATCGGTTTCCCTCCCGAAGGTCTCACGGCAGGTTCCGCGAAATACTTCCGTGATGACGGTCGTAGGTATTCACCTAAGTTCACGGGCAGTTCACTGCCGACCCCGGCAGTTCCGTACGCAGCGGCCGCAGTTCGGGCCAGACCAGGGCCGCCGAACCCCAGGTGAGCCCGCCGCCGAACCCGGTCAGCACCACCTTCTGACCGGGCCTCAGCTCGCCGGAGGCGGCGCAGTCGGTGAGCGCGAGGGGGATCGACGCGGCGACCGTGTTGCCCAGCGCGGCGATGTTGGACAGGAACCGCTCGGCGGGCAGGCCGAGGCGCCTGGCGACGGACGTCAGGATGCGGGCGTTGGCCTGGTGCAGCACGAAGGAGTCGATCTCCTCGGGCCGCCAGCCGGTGTGCGCGGCGATCTCCTCCACCGACTGGGCCATCCGGCGCACCGCCTGCGCGAAGACCGCCTGCCCCCGCATCGTGAAATAGGTGTCCTCGGTCTTCGTCGGCAGGCCCGTGGAGCGCTGCCTGGAGCCGCCCGCGGGGATCTCGATGAGGTCGGCCTCGCCGCCGTCGCTGCCCAGGCTGAACCCCAGCAGCGCACCCGGTTCGTCGGCGTGGCCCGCGCGCAGCACGACCGCGCCCGCCCCGTCGCCGAACACCACCCGGGTGCCCCGGTCCGCGGGGTCGAGGATCGTGGAGAACGTGTCGGCGCCGATCACCAGCACGCTGTCGGTGATCCCCAGCGAGATCAGCCCGGCACCGGTGGCCAGGGCGTACACGAAACCGGTGCACACGGCCTGCACGTCGAACGCGGGCACCGGGCCCAGGCCGAGCCGGCTCGCCACCTCCGGCGCGGTCGCCGGGCACAGGCGGTCCGGAGTGCTCGTCGCCAGGACGACGGCCCCCACCCGCTCCCGGCCCGCCGACGCCAGCGCGTTGCGCG
>NZ_JBEXHZ010000195.1:0-3397 GCF_040608315.1 Streptomyces sp. NPDC005195 | reverse complement strand
GGGCCACCCACTGGCCGACAGCGACCGGAACACCTACTACGCCGGTCAGGCCGAGGGCTACACCGACTACCCCGCCTTCACCACCAACTGAGCAACTACGCCCTCCTGCGCCTTTGACGGTTGATCGAAGGCCCGCCGCGCCCGCTCCTCGCCACAGCGAGGAAGCGGCGCGGCGGACCTCGGACACGCCGGCGCCTTCAACGTCCGTTGGAACTCCCACGGATCCCAGGCAACGGGCATCTCGGGCACCGTCAGGCCCTCGATCACCCGCAGACGCGACTCCACCATCCGGCACACCCCGGCTGGGAGCACAGCGAGGAACGGGAGTTCCCTCGGTTCGTCGCCGACGTCCTGCACGGCCGCCTCGTCCCCCGGACCCTCACCACTGCCCTGGGGACCCAGTACGAGGGCTGGGCCGCTCCCGAGGACGTCACGGCAGCCAACGAGTACGCGTCGCCGCAGACCACACCACCCGCACCCGCATGACGTACGGCGCTTACACCGCGGTGCGGGGGCAAGGACCGTCCTCGTCAACGCCGCCCGGCCGTCAATCGCTGTGGCCGTCGGTCTGGCCGCCCAGGTCCGCATTGAGGCGGCCGACAACAGCGGCGGCGCCCATCCGGCGGCCAAGGTGATGTCGCTGCTGGGCGCGATGTGCTCGGGGGCCGATTCCATCGACGATGCCGACAGACTGCGGCATGGCGCAATGGACCGGGCCTTCGCCGGAATACGCGCCCCGTCCACGCTGGGCACCTTCCTGCGCTCCTTCACTCACGGCCACAACCGGCAACTCCACCGGGTGCACCGGGAGTTCCTGGCCCGCCTCGCGACCCACGCCCCGCTGCTGCCCGGCGCCGGGCAGTTGATGTTCATCGATATCGACCCCACCCACCGCCGGGTCTACGGGCGGGCCAAGCAAGGCGCCGAGCACGGGCGCCTGAAGGGGCAGCGCACCCTGCACCCGATCGTGGCCACCCTGTCCACCCCGCTCGCCCGGCCGGTGATCGGTGCGGTCCGCTTGCGCCGCGGCAAGGCCGCCGATGTCCGCGGCGCGAAAAGCTTCGTCGCCCAGGCCCTGGCCATCGCGAAGGAGGCGGGCGGAACCGGAATCCGGATGGTGCGGGCGGACAGCAAGTTCTACACCGCCGACGTGGCCGCCGCCTGCCACAGGGCCGGTGCCTATTTCTCCCTGACCACGGGCATGAACCCCTCCATCGCCGCCGCGATCGGCCGCATCGTCGAGGACGCCTGGGTCCCGATCCGCTACCCCGAGGCATTCGTGGATCCCGACACCGGCGGGATTGTCTCCGACGCCGAGGTCGCCGAGACCGAGTACACAGCGTTCACCGGACGCACGAAGGCCGAGCAGGTCACCGCCCGTCTGATCGTGCGCCGGGTGCGACGCCTGAACCCGCAAGAAGTCACCGGGCAGGGCGAGTTGTTCGACTCCTGGCGCTACCACCCCGTCTTCACCAACAGCCCCTTCGGCATGTTTCAGGCCGAACTGCACCACCGGCGACACGCTGTCGTGGAACAGGTGATCGCGGACGGGAAGTCCTCCGCGCTCGCCCACCTGCCCTCGGGAAACTTCCAGGCGAACGCCGCCTGGCTGACCCTGTGGGCCATGTCGCACAACCTGCTGCGGGCCGCCGGCGCTCTGGCCTCGGCCTTCCATGCCAAGGCCACCACCGCCACACTCCGCGCCCACCTGATCCACCTCCCCGCCTGACTCGCTCGCACCGCGAGGATCAAGCTGACCGCCCACCTGCCCGCCAACTGGCCCTGGCAGAGCGCCTATCACGACTTGTTCGAGGCCGTCCACCACTCGCCATCGACACCCTGACGGCCTCCATCCACACCGCACCCTGACGGCCGCACCGGCCACCGGCGACACCGCCACCGCCCCAGCCCCGACTCGAAAGACACCTCGGACAGGCCGCGACCCGAGCGCGGCGGGCGCCGCACTCCCTCGAACCCGTGCCCCACACCACCATCAGCCCTCGGCGAGAAATCGGACCTCGGAAACATCGGCCGGTGGATCCGGGCTGAAGCACTCATGTCCGTGGCCGGAGCCGGCGGTAGCGCCGTCGTCCAAGTCGACGGCACCGATGCATGGACCGGTCTGCGGCAACGCGTAGCCCGTCTCCTGGGGCGTGGCGACACTCAGCGCGAGAGTGCGGAGCTGGAACGCCTGGACCGCACTGCGCAGGCTCTGGAGGAAGCCGACGCGGGCGAGACGGAGCGGGCGCGCCTGCGCCAGGAGGCATCGTGGCAGACCCGCTTCGAGGCGCTCCTGGAGAACCTGGAGGACTCCGAGCAGCAGCGGGTCGCAACCGAGCTTCAGGCGCTGGTGGCCGAGCAGCGGGAATTCGCGGCCCGCCAAGGCGTGGTCGGCAACACCTTCAACGGCCCCGCCGCGCTGCAGGTCGGCAATCACAACCAGCAGGAGAACCGCTTCCACATCGCGAGCTACCTGCCCGCTCCCGTAGGACCCCGGGTCATCCTCCAGGTCTCCAATTCCATCCCTGTCTCCTGAGTTCCACAGAACTCTCGTCGCCTAGAGTCACAAGATGGGTCCTGACCAGGGATGATGCGGTAAGCCATGGGAAGAAGGCGTGTCACTAGGCGCTGACGTTCTTGCTGGTCAGCGTGGCGGCGACCGCCAAGTGACCCCTTGGTATTGGGGCGTTGCTGTCACGCTACCCGATCACGTAGCGCATTTCGCGCCCATCACCTTGCGCCGAGGGTGGTCAACAAAGGGGGCGAAGAGGGGCGTAACACCCTCGGTCCTTGAGGCTTTCCCGGAGAGGGATGCCCATCCCGCCAGCTTCCTGACCAGTGGGAATGCCGACGCCTAGTGACACGGGCATTTTGGACAGGAGACGGTGAAGTCGCAGGTCAGGGCCCACTTTGTGTCTCTAGCCAGCCGACTTCTGTGGAAGCCGGGTGTCTACGACCTGCCCGACGGAAGCCAGGACCTGGGCGATCATTTCGTCAGCGTGGAGGCGGTCAACGCCGGTGACAAGCCGATTGCCATCACCG
The DNA here is from genome assembly GCF_040608315.1 of Streptomyces sp. NPDC005195. Classification (NCBI taxonomy): domain Bacteria; kingdom Bacillati; phylum Actinomycetota; class Actinomycetes; order Kitasatosporales; family Streptomycetaceae; genus Streptomyces; species Streptomyces sp. NPDC005195. Next base: position 355 of record NZ_JBEXHZ010000195.1, on the reverse strand, counting down.
GCTGGGGTATCGAGCTCCCCGGTGACCGGCGCATGTTCGTCACGCGAGGCGAGAACTGGGCAACTCCCCTCCCTCACGTGCTCGCCCCCGGCGCCCCTCCCGCACGGTTCCTGATCCGAGCCGATGAGCTGCGGCGGGTAGAGCGAGAGCAGCGCATCCCGTACACGCAGATGCAGCCCTACGTGGGGCTGGCTGACGGGACGGCGTCCACGCCGACCGCAGCGTGCCGTTGGCCTGACCTGCTGCGTCATGATGAGGGGCGGGGGGGGGGCCCCCGCGCCCCCCCCCCCCCCCAAAACCATAGGGCGAGGGGGGGGGGGGGGGAGAGGGTGGAATAGGGGGGGGGGGAGTGAGG
>NZ_JBEXHZ010000194.1:0-3409 GCF_040608315.1 Streptomyces sp. NPDC005195 | reverse complement strand
TGGCGCTGGCCCGGTCCGGTGTCGCCACCGCGAAGGGCTCGGGCAGCCCGCTCGGACTGATGCGGCTGTACGCCATGTCGGCGCGCGGCCACGCGGCCCAGGGGCACTCGGCAGAGACCTCCGAGGCGCTGCGGCTGGCGGAACGACAACTGGACGCGAGCCGGGGAGCCGCCCAGGAATCCGCATGGGTGCGCTATCTCGACCACCACTACCTCCAGGCCGAGGCCGCCCACTGTTTCCGTGACCTCGGCCTCGCCGCGCAGGCGGAGCGCACGGCGAGTGAGTCACTGGGCGCCAACGCCGACCGGCGCAGACGCCAGGCCATCAGCCGGTCCGTCCTGGCGACCGCCCATCTGCAGCAGGACCGGCTCGACGAGGCGGTCGGCACCGCCACCGAAGCGCTCGACACCCTCAGCACCGTGCACAGCGAACGTTCCATCCAGGCGCTGCGCGACTTCCGCAGACGCCTGGAACCCCGTCGCCACGAACCGCTGGTGCGGGACTTCGAGCGCAGGTCCCGGGGCGTGCTGGGGGCGGCGGCATGACCGGGCAACGGTGCGACCGGTGACCTGACTTCGGTCCTGTGGTCCCGCTTCGGACACTGAAGGCCGAGGAACCGCGGGCAGCCGGCCCGCATGAGCGCCGTCACCAGCCCGCTGACACCCTTACCGATCACCGCAACCCGCGCCACTGAGCTCCCCTTCGCGTCGTGTTGCGCAACGAGCCTACTGCTCAGCGATCTTGGCAATCTTGGCGGCTGAGTCGGGGAGTCGTCCGGGGGAGGGGAGGAGAGGCTGCCGCAGGAGATCAGCCCTATCGGGCGCACGGCCGGGTTCCCCGCTCGCGGCGTCGAAGCCGACTCGGACTCTCTCACCTGCGCGAGGCCGGCCGCCGTCGCGTGACGCTGCGTCCGACTCCGTCGCGTGACGCTGCGCCCGACTCCGTCGCGTTCTCTGGTCATTTGGATGCGCGAGGAGTGACGGCCGGACAGCCGGGCGCCGTACCCGTCACCGGCGTGCGGCCCCGTGGTCCGGTCGACGACTCGATGCCGTCCGCCGGCTCAGTAGCCGTCCGGCGAGGGCGCGTTCTGCGCGCGGTCGACGGGCAGATGGGCGGTGGCACCGCGGCCCGGATCAGGCGTGCCGCATGACCGACGTTCACTTCCCAGGTCGCCGCCCAGTCCTCCGAGTCCGTCGCCTCGAAGCGGCCGCCGCGGGAGCCGCCCGCGCAGGCCACCACTCCGTCGAGTCCGCCGAAACGTTTCGCCACGGCCGCGACGAAGCTCTCCAGGTGCTCCGGCTCGGTGACGTCGAGCGCCCGGGTGTACACGGGGGTGTCCAGTGACCGCGCCAGTACGTCCAGGTCCCCGGCACCGCGCGCGCAGGTCGCCACCCGGGCCCCCTCGGCGGCGAGGAGCCGCACGATCTGCTCACCGAGCCCTCGCGTGCCACCCGTGACCAGGACGCGCTTGCCGCGTACCCCGGACCACCCGGTGCGATCGGCTGTGCGCGCCGCCGTCCGGACCCCGCTCACGTTCCTCACGCGCCCGAACATACATCCCGCACCACTACGGGCCCGCAACCGGACAACCCCGATACCCCCTGGCCGGACGGTGCCTGTGACCTGTTGGCTGCTGGAGCAGCCACCGCACACGTCCCCCACCCGAGCTGCGCACGGAGGAGGATCGATGAGGGCATCCAGAGCCCCGCGCCGCGAGCCGCCGCACGACACCCCCGTGCCGCGCGGCCTTCCGTCCACGAGCGGGGGCCGGCCCGGTGACCCCGCGATGATCCCCGTAGTCCCGCCCGGTCTCCTGCGGGCCACGGTCCCTGCCCACGCCTCGCGGGCGGCCGGCGTACGGACGTTGGTCGCCGAGTGCCTCACCCGCCTGCGCCTGCCGCCCGAGCCCCTCGACAACGCTGTCCTCGCCACCGGTGAACTGTTCGCCAACGCGGTCGGACACGGCAGTTCGGGCCCCGCCGACACGATCACCGTCACCCTCGAGCGCACCGGGCGCGAGCTGCGCGTGACGGTCGCCGACGCCTCGGCCGTCCTGCCGCGGCCACGGCTGACGGACCCGGCCACGGAGTCGGGACGCGGTCTGGCCATCGTGGCCGCGCTGACCGACGACAGGGGCATCGCACCGCCCGACCCCGGCAGCACGGGTAAGAAGGTGTGGTTCACGCTGGTGCTCCATGGCATGCCATGAGGGGATCGCCGACCGGGTCACGGCGGTGGGCTCGGCCGAAGTGACCTGCTGACAGGCCCTGTTCAGGGTCTCCGCCGGCAGCACGTACCGCGCACAGCGTCCCGGCGACCGGCGCCGGCCCGCGGGAGCGATGCCCGCCGGACAGGGGCCGCCACCACGCAGCGACGACGGGCGTCGGGCCCCAACGAGGTGGAACCTGCTCGGCGCGCTCGGAGCCCTGGCCACGCTCGGGGAAGCCTGGGCCGGACCCGAGCGGGGGAGTGTGAACGCCGCACCGGTGTACGCGACAGTCATATCAATGGCCACCCGTGCCCATTGGGGTGAAATGCCCGATGAAACCGCTCGCCGTGCGCCGGGGTCGGTCATGGTCTCTTCATGGAAAGCAGGCATGACGGAGGGAACGGGACCTTGCGGTTGAGGCGTTTCGGAACGATTCTGGGCGCGATCGGGCTCACCGTGCCGGCAATCACCGTCGGCGCTCACGCCGCGGCGGTCGCCTGCGGCGGTGGCGTGTCGACCGGCCGGGTGGCCGTCAACGGGTGTGTCAGCGCCCAGCGGGGATCCGTCGGCAGAATCACCACCCGGGAGATCACCGCACACATCAAGGCGCGAAACACCGGAACAAGGGGACTGAACGTCTCCTACGAGGCATTCTTCCGTGTCGTCGACGGTGGCCACTGGGTGAAACTGGGCAGCGGTCGCGCCTACGTCGGGCCGGGCGAAGCCATCGGCCCTGCCGAAGTGGGAAGCACGACCCGGGTGTGCGGGCCCGTGAAGGTGGAGATCCGTGTACACGCTCGGGCGGACGGTGCCGCCTGGAGCAATTGGTCTCCCGCGTCCACGAGGCAATGCCAGACCTGAGCGGCTGAACTCATCGGGGCGGCCCGACAGCCCCGCCAGGGGTCATCGGTGCCACCCGCGCGAGCAGCGGCACAGCTCAGACGCGGACTCCGAACTGGAAAGGCATGTTGCCGATCGACTCGTAGCGGACGAGCGCGCCGGTGTGCGGGGCGTGCAGCACCTGGCCGCCGCCCGCGTACAGCCCGACGTGGTGCTGGTCCCCGTAGAAGATGACCAGGTCGCCGACCTGCAGATCGCTCTGCGAGTAGATGCGGGTACCCGCGTTGGCCTGGGCCTCCGAGGTGCGGGGGATGGAGACATCGGCCTGGGCGTAGGCCCAGGAGGTGAGGCCTGAGCAGT
>NZ_JBEXHZ010000193.1:0-3416 GCF_040608315.1 Streptomyces sp. NPDC005195 | reverse complement strand
CAGTCCTGTTTGAGGGCGTGGAGGCCGGAGAGCGGCCCGCCGAGCTGCATGAGACGTCCGCCCTCGCGCAAGGAGCCGAGGTCGACGGGGGCGAAACCGAAGGCGGCGGTGAGGTCCTTGACGGTGGTCTTGGCGTCGGCGTCGTCACCGGCGAGGAACAGCACCTGGCGTCCGGCCCGGTGCCGCGGATCGGCGGCGATGTACTGGCCGTAGAGGGTGTTGAACGCCTTGACGACGCGGGCTCCGGGCAGCAGGGAGGCGACGTGTTCACTGCCGGTCAGCTCGCCCAGGTCGGCGATCTTCACGGGCGGGGGCGGAGAGGCGAACTGGTTGGTGACGTCGATGACGATGCGCCCGTCGAAGGAGGGCAGGCCGGCCACCGCGTCCGGGAGCTGGGGAGGAATAGTCAAGACCTGTGGATCAGGTCAGTCGCGGTGGTGTCGCTGACGCAGTCGGCGACTGGCGTCAGCGCGGACGCGTCGGGTTCTTCCGGCCTCGGCGAGCAGGGTGAGGATGGAGGATGAGGGCAGGGTCTCGACGGCCTTGCGCTGGAACCAGTCGGATCCGGTGGTGACTTCCTCCGGGCCCCACGGCTCGCCCACGGTGATTGACCGCAGCAGGGTCCATTCGCGCAGACGGCGGGCGAGGAACTCCCGCTCCGCGCTGATCCCGGCGATCGCGCGGGCCCAGCCGGTGAACCCCTCGTCGGTCAGCAGTAGCGCTGCTCGACGGTCGAGGTGGCGGACGATGGCCGACTGCGCCATCGTCGTGTCCGGGTCGCGCAGGATTCTGGTCACCAGATCGGCTTCGTCTTCGTCACGGACGACGGCCAGTTCGTGTAGGTAGCGGGCGAATCGCTGGTGCTCGTCCTCGGCGAAACGGTCATCGGCGCCGTTGAGGCCATTCACGCGGCGGCCTCCTCAGGGCGCTCGACCAGGTGGCCGCGTTCAAAACGGGCGCCGGCCCGCACCAGCGCCACGAGATGGGGTGTGTTGACCGCGCGCCAGCGGGCCTGAGCGGATTCGATCAGCTTGAAGACCATGGCGAGGGCGGCTGCCCGGCTGCCGGCGCCCTTGGTGACCTTCGTCCGCAACCGGACCGTGGCGAAGGTCGACTCGATTGGATTTGTGGTGCGCAGATGGATCCAGTGCTCGGCGGGGAAGTCGAAGAACGCCAGCAGCTCGTCCTCGTCGTCCGTGATCCGTTTGACGACCTTGGGGTATTTCGCCTGGTAGGCGCGCTCGAAGTCGCGGACGGCCCTGGCCCCGTGCTCCTTGTCCTCGGCGTTGTAGATCTCCTGGATCGCGCGCTTGGCCGCGGGCTGGGCCGACTTCGGCAGGGCGTCCAAAACGTTGGCCGTTTTGTGAACCCAGCACCTTTGATGGCGGGTTTCGGGGAACACCTCGTTCAGTGCGTTCCAGAAGCCGAGTGCGCCGTCGCCGACGGCCAGGACCGGGGCCCGCATGCCCCGGCGAGCGCAGTCCCGCAGCAGCCCGGCCCATGCCTCGGACGACTCACGGTATCCGTCGGTCATCGCGATCAGTTCCTTTGTGCCGTCGGCCCGCACGCCCATCAGCACCAGGACCGCGGCCTTCGCCTCCTCCAGGCGGATGCGCAGATGGACGCCGTCGGCCCAGACGTACACGTAGTCGGTGGCGGACAGGTCGCGGTCCATGAACGCCCGGTGGTCGGCCTGCCACTGGACGGTCAGCCGCGTCACGGTGGCGGGCGAGAGGCCGGCCGAGGAGCCGAGGAACTGTTCGAGTGCGGGCACGAAGTCGCCGGAGGACAGGCCGTGCAGGTAGAGCAGCGGCAGCACCTCGCTGATCTTCGGGGACTTCCGTGCCCAGGGCGGCAGGATCGCCGAGGAGAACCGCTTGCGTTCGCCTGTGGCCTCGTCGATGCGCTTGTCGTTCACGCGCGGGGCCTTGACCTCCACGACTCCGGCGGAGGTGGTGACCTTCCGCGTCTGGTGATGGCCGTTGCGCACGACCAGGCGGCGACCGCTCTCGTCCCGCTCACCGGCCAACTCGGCTATGTAAGCGTTGACTTCCGCCTCCAGGGCGGCAGCCAGCATCCGCCGGGCGCCCTCGCGGACGATCTCGTCGATCAGGGAGCCGTTCGGCGTGGTGCCGTCGTTGTTGACTACGCTGAGCAGTCGGGTAGCCGGGACGCATTGCTGAGTCCCGGCCCCCTCAGAACCGGACGTGCGAGTCATCCCCGCATCCGGCTCAAGCTGGCCTGTGGCTGCCGGTGGGTGTCACGCTTCCGGTCGCCAGCATGTACCTGGCGATGACAGGTCGTGTGGATCAGCTCCAGGTTGCTCGGGTGGTCGCTCCCACCGTTGCTGCGGTAGGTCAGGTGGTGCACGTGGATCGCCCGGAGGCTCCCTGTGAACCACTTGACCCAGTCCTGAACGTCGTCCGGGTCGAACCCGGCTCCGTCGATCAGATCCAGTCCGCACCTGGGACACAGCCCCCGCTGACGGTAGGCGAGGGAGAGGATCTTCTTGGGCTCTCCCACTGCCTGCACCCGCTTGCGTCGACGGTTCCCCCAGTACTCCTCCAACTCCGGATCGTCGGGCGACGCATCGTCCTTGACCAGGGTGTGTCGCTGGATCGGCATCCAGGAGGCTTGCTGCAAGTAGTGCTCGGCAGTGCCGAATACCCACTTGCTGGACCTGCCTGGCTGGAACGTGCCCCAGTACCTTCGTTTGATCCATCCCCAGGGTTTGCGGCGATGCCGTCGCATGGCCCAGCGTTTCAGGACCTCGAAGGTGTGGGCGTCCAGTTGGTTGAAGGTCTCCTTCGAGCAGACAGTCCGGTAGTACGTGGACCAGCCGCGTACGAATGGTGACAGTGCCCTGACCAGGCTTTCAGTGGGCGAGCCGCTGTACTCCCTGGCCGTGGTACTGACCCTCTTCCGGGCTCTCTGGGGGGCGTCCCGGCTCGGCTTGATGATCAGCTTCTGGCGGAACCTGCCGACGTTGAACCCGAGGAAGTCCACTCCGTTGGAGAGGTGCACCACCCTGGTCTTCTCCTCGTTGAAGGAGAGGCCCCGGGGTTCGAGCCATTCGGCCAGGTCATGCCTGACATTGATCGCCTCTTTCTCGGTGGTGCAGAACACCACGAAGTCGTCGGCGTACCGAACCAGAGCCGGCGAGGTCGTCCTGGCGTTCCACGGACGGTTCGCTCCGATGACCTCTCCCATCCCATGGAGGGCGATGTTCATCAGCAACGGGCTGACCACGCCCCCAACGCAATGGGTAACTTCTGCTTCGAGGTGACGCTCGGTTACCGACGCTTGGAACTCCTCCCTCGCGCGGAGGGTAAGGGGCGTCACAATGGGTAGTAGGTTTGTGACATGGTGCGTGGTGATCGTGTCGATAGCATCGAGTATGCCTGGCGGGTCAACGC
>NZ_JBEXHZ010000192.1:0-3448 GCF_040608315.1 Streptomyces sp. NPDC005195 | reverse complement strand
GAGTTCGAACGGATCATCCAGGAAGCGCGAGCGCGGGCCGATCAGCAAGGCCGGGCCGCATAACCAACGTCTCTACGCAACCAGGGGATTGACAGCAGAGAGGTCAGCACACCCGCCGTGGTGCCGCTCATCCCAAGGCTCGCACGCACCTCTTCGAGGACCGGGCCAAGGCTGGTGACTGCGGGCCGGAGGTTGATGGCTGCAGCCAGGAGGGCAACGACTGCGATCCGACGGACCCAGGGTGTGGAGTGGGGCATGCCGGGTCGGGTTTCCTGGGGAGCCACGGGCTCTTCGTTCGGCATAGCTGGTCCCTGTGATCACGCCCCGGATCAGACAACTGTCATCGGAGCCATGGCCTGTAGACGCCTGCAGGACTGGGTTCGCCCACTGAAAGGTGACTGCCGCCCTCGAAGGGGGCAAGCCGTCCTCAGGGCGGCGCCGCCGGGCCACGGTAGCGGCCCTTCGGGCATTCCCCGGCGAGGGCGCGTCATGTTGCCTGAACTGCGCCGCCTCTCGAGGTGCTCATCAGCGCCTTCGCTGCGGGCCAAGCACCCGATCAGCCGCCTCCGCTATCAGGGTCCATGCTCCGGGCGGGCGAAAGATCGAGCTGAGGAGACCAGCTGGCTCTCTGCTTCGGGATCCACGCTTCCGCCTTCATAGCCGGGCTGTGCGGCCCGTCCGGGGGTTCAGCCTGAGCCGGCGCGGGCATGGCGCCGTCGGCAGTCAGAGCCGACACCACGACGACAGCTCTCTTCGATCTTCCATATCCATCGCTTCATTCATGGCGGGCGGGCGAAGGCCCCTATGTGGCTACCTTGTGCTATGGAGGTCTGAAGCACCTGAGTAATGAGTGCTCACCCTGTACTGGTATCTGTAGTCGCGGCACGGTATGCCAGCCGGTGCACCGGCGCATCACAGATCTTGGCCGCCCGGCCCGGGCATCGCACTTTCTCGGTGCCAGCACGGAACCAAAGATCTTCGGCACCTCAGATGATGAGCATGCGCTACTCACCTTCCCTTGCGACCCGTCTGATATCGATGAATACATGCGCCGAGTAATGCAGAGCAGGTTGGGTGGCCCGGACGTTCTCGAGGTTGCCGAGGTCGATGCGCCGCTGCCAGGTCCAACAGAGGTGCTGGTCGAGGTGAAGGCCGCCGGCGTCAATCCCGTCGACTGGAAGATGCGGACCGGCGGGGGCTTGGGCGACCTGCCCTTCTCAGTCGGCTGGGACGTCTCCGGAGTGGTGGCGGCTGTAGGAGCTGGTGTGACGCGCATCGAGCCAGGAGACGAGGTCTTCGGAATGCCTCGGTTCCCCTCCGAGGCGGGAGCCTACGCAGATTACGTGGCCGCTCCCTCGAGGCACCTTGCTCTCAAGCCGTCCGGCATAAGCCACCTCCAGGCGGCAGGCCTGCCCCTGGCTGGTCTTACCGCATGGCAGGCGCTGGTGACGGTCGCCGGGATCTCTGCCGGGCAGCGGGTCCTCATTCCGGCTGCTGCCGGCGGCGTGGGTCACCTGGCCGTTCAGATCGCCAAGGCTCACGGCGCCTACGTCATCGCCACGGCCAGCGCAGCAAAACACGATTTTGTCCGCGGTCTTGGCGCTGATGAGGTCATCGATTACCGGAGTTGCGAGGTAGGCGCCGAGGTGAGCGACGTCGATGTCCTTCTGGCTACCGTTGCCGGGCAGATCCCGGGGTTGGCCGGAGTATTGGTCCCTGGCGGCCAGGTCGTAGCGCTCAACGGCGCCGATGCGGAGGCGGTGCAGTGGGCTGTGGGAATCGGTCTACGGGCCGACTTCATGCTCGTGGAGCCTGATCGTTCCGACCTCGAATTCCTCGCTTCGCTCGCCGAAGAAGGCCGGCTGACGGTCCACATTGACAGGGTATTTCCCCTGGACCAGGTCGTTGACGCTCACCAGTTGGGAGAGGAAGGACGGACCACTGGGAAAATTGTTCTGACTCCGTAGATGCATGACCCCACACCGAGGGCGTGGGGACTGCCAGCCGACAACTATGCCGTCTTTCACCGGGCCTGAGGAGGTCTTCCATGGCTGTAGACAAAGTTGAGGGTGCAGGCGCCCGGGAGCGGAGCGCACAAGACGAACGCGGGCTCGCCGACAACAGAGCCCTGTGGGACACCTTGGCCGAGTTCCACGGGACCGATCCTGATGACCGGTCCTACGATGTGAAGGCATTCCTCGCCGGTCAGCAGACCCTGCGTGGAATCGAGAAGGACCTCGCTGGTGACGTCAGGGGCAAAGACCTCCTTCATCTGCACTGCCACTTCGGCATGGACACACTGAACTGGGCGCGTCTGGGGGCGCATGTCACCGGCGTGGACTTCTCCCCCCGCGCCATCAGCAGAGCTCGCGCTCTGGCCGAGCGGGCCGGTCTGCCCGCGGAGTTCATCGAAGCGGAAACTCAGCGACTGCCCGACACGCTGAACGGAAGATTCGACCGTGTTGTGGCCACCTATGGAGTCCTGTCCTGGATCGCCGACTTGGCGGCGTGGATGGGCGGAGCCGCAGCAGCGTTGCGCCCGGGCGGCCGGCTGGTCCTCGTAGATCTGCACCCCGTCTTCCAGACTGTCCTCACCTTCGATCCCTTCGTCGCCGATTGGCCCTACGGAGGCGGTATCCCACAACGCGACGCCATGATCGGCACCTACGCCCATCCCGACGCTCCGTTCGCGTCACAGGAGTCGACGCAGTATCCCTACTCGGTCGGTGAGATCGTGACAGCAGCCGCTACGGCAGGTCTGGTCGTGGAACGTCTCGGCGAGCACACCGAGACCGAAACCGACGGGCGCCACCTTCTGCCGCAAGGCCCTGATGGTCTCTTCAGATTCCCCTTCAGCGACACCTACCTACCGATCCTCTATTCGCTCAGCGCTGTCCGACCGCACCCACACCGGTAGAAGACTCGACAGCGCGCGTGAAATCTTGAGGACGGTTCGAGTCGGGGCTTGCACAGCGCTGGAATTCGGCTCAGCCCCTCAGTTGCGTCCGGCTCCAGCGTCCTAGGCAAGGTGAGAACGACTGAGCACCGTCAGACGGTACTGGTACGGAGCGGGACCCTAACCGTCCGAGCGTGCGTTCGTTCGTGCACTGTCGTCAGAGCTCGTGTGGGGGACCGTATCTCTGCCCGTGCGATGCAAGAGAACGGCGACTGCTACGGCGCCCAGGGCTGCTGCTCCGGCACCGGTGACGAACGCAAGGTGGAGGCCGGAGGCGAAAGCGTCGCGCGCGTTGTCGATGAGTGCCGCGTTGCCCGTTTGGGTTCCTACGATGTTGGCCACCGCCAGGTAGGAATGCACTGCTTCCGCCACCGGCGCGGGGAGCCCTTCGATGTCGAGGTTGCTGCGGTAGCCGGCGTTCAGTGCGCTGCCGAGGACGGCGATCCCCAGTGCGCCGCCGAGTTCGCGGGACAGGTCGTTCACCGCGGAGCC
>NZ_JBEXHZ010000191.1:0-3453 GCF_040608315.1 Streptomyces sp. NPDC005195 | reverse complement strand
CCCTGTCCCGCCACCGGCGCGCGGTGGGACAGGGGCACCCTTGTGCTGGTCGGTCAGGGCTGCGCCGTGAGCGTGAAGCTCTGCGCGGACGAGCCGTCGCAGGTGCGCTGGGTGAGCTGCACGCTGTTCGTCGCGGCGCTCGCCGCCGTCAGGCACTTGCCGCTGTGCCGGGCGCTGAAGTGGTAGCGCCCGGTGCTCTCCTTGACGGGCAGCCATTGCTGGTTCTGGCCGCCCCCGTAACTCCACAGCTGCAGTGGCGCGTTGTCGGCGGTCGAGACGCCGGTCACGTCGATGACCTGCTGCGGGTTGCCTCGGATGCCGGCCTGCCGGTAGCCGCTGTCGGTGGAGCGGAACTGGAACTGCTGTGCCTGGGTGCCGTTGCAGGCGTACTGCTGGATCGCGGTCCCGTTCGCCGTGGCGGCCGCGCGCGCGTCCACGCACGTGCCGTTGCCGGAGTTGGTCAGCGAGTACCAGGCGGTCTCGGAGATCGAATCCGTCGGCGGGGTCGTGTTGTCGGCCCCGCCGAGCCACTTCAGGCCGTCCAGCACGAACCGGTTCTGCGTCTCACTCGCGAAGGTCGACGACAGACGGGTGTTGGTCGAGTAGTCCATCGCGTTGTGACCGAAGTTCGCGTACAGCATCTTGTACTTGGTGTTGGTCCACAGAATCGGGTAGTAGCCGCTGTACCAGCTCTGGTTGGGATCCGAGCCCAGCGGGAAGCTGCTGGGGTCGACGGACGCCAGGATCTTGATGTCCGGGTTCTGCCGCAGGTCGTTGGACCAGCTGTACCACTCGCTGACCGCCGAGGTGAAGGTGGCGGGCAGGTTCTTGGTGGCCGGGTGCGTACGGTCCTCGACCTTGAGGACCGCCGTGGTCGGGCCCCAGGTGTTCGACTGGAAGTTCCCGCTGCCGAGGAACTGGTTGTGATACCACGGCCAGTCCGACGCACTGGTGGTGAAGGCCGAGACGTGGAAGCCCATCCAGGCACCGCCGTTGCGCATGTACTGCTCGAAGCCGGTGCGTTGGGCCGACGTCTGCGGCATGTCGTCCAGGAACAGCACGACCTGATAGGCGTTGACGCCGCCGTTGCTGAGCAGGTCCCAGTTGGTGCTGGCGGTGTAGGTGAAGCCGTTGGCCGCGGCCTGCCGGGGGAACCAGTCGTTCGCTTCCTTGTCGAAGTCGATGTGCGCCGCGTCCCAGGTGCCGCTGTAGAGCGCCAGTACCTTGAACGGGGTCGCCGTCGTGCTCGCCTGCGCGGCGGGCGGCGCTGCCACGGCGAGCAGCGTCGCCAGCAGCAGCACGACCCGCAGGACCGCACGTGTCGGTCCGGATCTGGTGGTGTGCATCGGTTGATCGGTCCCCTCTGAGCGGGTCACGGGTAGCTGACGAGGTTGGCGACGTTCGTGGCGGAGTTGGACGGGCCGCCCCGGTCGTTGACGACATGCCGGATCGTGCCCGTGCCGCCGAGGGAGACCGTCACCATGTCCTTGAACTTCACATTCGCGTTGTTCGGCGCCTCGATGGCGTGCTCGGCGGCGACGGACGAGTTGACGTTGAAGTAGCAGTAGCTGCCGAATCCGTACACCTGGTGACTCGTCACCGAGTTCGCCACCTTGTAGGCGGCATAGCCCTGTGTGGAGCCGTTCATCCAGGCGGCCTGGTTGGGCGGATCGTACGGCATCTCGTTCTGGTAGAAGTACGTGCGGCCGCCGTTGCCGTTCCAGAGGGTCTGGTACTTCTGGTAGTGCTCGACGAACAGGCCGTACATCGTCACGTCGTCGCCGTTGACGACGAGGCCGGTGTCGGCGGTGTTGCTGGTCCATCCCACACCGCTGCCGTGGTCGGCGCGCCACAGCCACAGGTGGTCGCCGATGACGTCGTCACTGTTGATGGTCAGGCTGGTGGTGGCCCTTCCGACGCCCGCGCCGCCGATGCGGAAGAAGACGTCGTGCAGGGAACTGGGATCGGCGCTGTGGTCGGCGGAGGAGCTGCTCGGTCCCATCTCCATGAGCTGGGCGGAGTTGGTGGTCCCGGCGTCGATCAGCAGACCCGCGAGCTGGATCCCGTCCACGTCCGCGACGGTCATCGCCGTGATGCCGTTGTCGGGGATGAGCGTGGCCAGACCGAGGCCCAGGACGACGGTGTCGGGCCGGGTCACCTTCAGTGTCTGGTCGAGGTGATAGACCCCGGGCGTCACCAGCAGGTTCTTGCCCTGGGCGAGTGCGTCGTTCATCTGGGCGGCCGTCGCGCCCGGCTTCACGATGAAGAAGTCGGAGAGGGGCAGGGACGCGCCCGCCGGGGTACCCGCGCTCCACGTGGTGCCGCTGGAGTTGGTGCGTGCGGAGGGCACGAACACCTTCCAGGCGCCCGCGGAGTCGACGTAGAGGAAGGGCTTCTCACGGGTGACCGGCGCCTGGGCGACCGTGGTGTAGGGCGGGTTGGGGAAGCTGTTGGCCGGGGCGTTCTTGGAGCCGACGAAGACCATGTTCCAGTTGGAGCCGGTCCAGCTGCCCCACTCGGTGTTCCGCGACAGCCACTGCTGCTGCGAGCCCGAGTTCACCTGGCCGTCGATCTTCGTGTCGGCCATGTAGCCGCCGCTGGACCAACCGCCGTCGTCCAGGGCGAGGTTGCCGCGCAGATGCATCCGCCGGTACGGAGCAGCCTGCGACACCGCCCAGCGGTCCGAGCCGCCCGTCGGGGTCACCGACAGGTTCTCCGCCGACCGCCAGAAGTTCTGGGTGGCGTTGCCCTGGAACCAGTCGGCCTCGGCGTGCACCGCGCCCCGGATGTTGACGTCGTCGGGGGAGAGACCGAGGCCGGCGACCTGCGTGTAGAAGCCGACGTTGGCGTTGGCGTCGTAGGTGCCCGGCTTGAAGAGGAAGGCCTTGCGGGCGGTGCCGAACTGGTTGGTCTCCTGTTGCGAGAACGCCGAGTTGAGGCTGCTCTGGATCGTGGCGGCGGGCGTCGACGGATCGAAGACGGTGACGTTCGGGCCGAGGTCCGGGGTTCCTGGCGGCGGTGTCGCGTCGACGGGATTGACGAAGAACGACTGGGCCGCGGTGCCGTTGCACGTGTACTGCTGGAGCTGCACGCTGTCCGCGGTGGACGCGCTGGGCACGTCCAGGCACTTGCCGCTGTTGCGGTTGACGAAGTGGTAGGAGCCGCCGGAGTCCGCCACGGCCTGCCACTGCTGATTGTTGCCGCCGCTGTACGTCCACAGCTGGACCAGCGCGCTGTCCGCCGTCGAGACATCGGTGACGTCCCACGCCTTGGTGGCGTCGGCGCGGTTGTCGACCTGGGAGAAACCGCCGGACGTGGCCGCGATCTGCCACTGCTGGGCCTGGCTGCTGTTGCACGCGTACTGCTGGACCGCGGTGCCGTTAGCCGTCGCGGCGGCGCGCGGGACGGGGCCCTTGCCGGTGGCCGCGAAGAAGAGCGTGGCGCAGCCGGACG
>NZ_JBEXHZ010000190.1:0-3582 GCF_040608315.1 Streptomyces sp. NPDC005195 | reverse complement strand
GTCGTGCAGCGACAGGGCCGCGTTGACCGCGACGACCCGCAGGAACGGCACGTCGCGCAGCGCCGTGAAGCGTCCCGCGGCGGGCGGGGCGGGGCGGGCGGCGGCCGCGGGCAGCCGGTGCACCAGCAGGCCCGCCACCACGAACGTGACGCCGTTGGCGAGCGGGATGACCTGCAGGGCGCCACGGGTGCCGACGGCGAGCAGGACCGCGGCGGCCAGGGTGCCCAGGCCCATGCTGGCGTTGCCGACGGAGCGGATCGCGGCGCGCGCGTTCACCCGGTCCTGGCCGGGGACGAGTTCGGCGATCAGGGACATGAAGGAGGGGCCGGTGCCGAACTGAAGGGCGCCCACCGCCACCGCCAGGACGACGAACTGCCAGGCCGAGTGCACGGCGGGCAGCGCGAGATAGCCGCAGCCCAGCCCGATCAGTAGCCAGGTCAGCAGCGGGCGGGCCCCGGTGCGGTCGGCGACCATGCCGAACAGCACCGAGGCGAGCAGCCCGGTCAGTCCGGCGGCGGACAGTGCCATGCCGATCTGGGCCGGGCTCAGGCCGGTGACCTGGGTGAGGTAGACCGCGGAGCCGGCCATGTACAGGCCCACGCCGATGCCGTCGATGCCGTGCAGGACGGCGAGCTGCCGTGCGGGGCCGTTCAGGCCGGCCGGGAACAGGGGCATGCGCGCTCTCCGCTCGGTCGTACGGCCGTGGCTGTGCCTATGCCTGTGGCTGTGGCTGTGCCTATGGCCGTGGCTGTGGCCGTATCTGTGGCTTCGGGGCCGGATGGTGGAGGGTCAGGGGGCGGGCGGGCCGAGGGGGCGCAGGACCGAGTAGAGGAGCTGGTCGTGCCAGGTGCCGGCGCGCCACTGGGCGCGGCGGACCCGGCCTTCCCGTTCGAAGCCGGCCTTCTCGGCGGCGCGTTGTTCGGCGAGGTTGTCGGTGTCGGTGCACACCTGGACGCGTTCGGCCCGGGTGTGGGTGAAGAGGTAGTCCACGAGCAGGCGCTGCGCCTGGGTTCCGATGCCCTGGCCGCGGTGGGCGGCGAACAGGCCGATCGCGATCTCCCAGCAGGCGGAGGTCTCCACGCGTCCCCATGCGCGGCAAAACCACTCGACGCGCCCGGCGAGGGTGTCGTCGACGGTGACGGACAGCATGTTCTCGTCACCGCCGAGCAGGCCTCGCTCGTCGAGCAGCCGGCGCAGCCGCAGGGTCGGCGTGTGCCCGAACCACTGGTAGGGGCCAGGGCCGTCGGGCCCGGCGAACTCCGTGTCGAACCGGTCGAGGTCCGCGGAGGTCACCGGGCGCAGCACGGTCGCCGGGCGCAGCACCGGTCTCATCCGAGGTGCCCGGCCTTGAGTCGTACGGCCTGTTTGAGCACCTGGGTCCCGTCCGCCGCGCCGAGGGTGCGGGTGAGCAGGGCGCGCAGCCGGGTGAGGCGTTCGGCCAGGGACAGTTCGTGGTGGTGCCGGGTGAGGGCCTCGAACTCGGGCAGGCCGAGGAGTTCGGCGAGGAAGACGTCGGCGAGGTCCTGGGGGGTGGGTTCCTCGATGGTGACGGCGATGTGGAGGGAGGTGCCGATGCGGGCGGTGGCGGAGTGCGGGGTGCCGTGCGGCATGTAGAGCACGTCGCCGGGGCGCAGGGTGACCTCCATACGCCGGTCGTAGGGGATGACACCGCCGGTGTAGCGGTCGGAGTCGCTGGTCGAGGTCTCGTCGAGGCGGCCCACCACCCAGTCCTTGACGCCGGCGATCTGCAGGACGAGGACGTGGGAGCCGTCCATGTGGGCGGCGATGGCGGTCTTGCCGGGCGGGCTGAGGAAGACGAACGACTCGAGTTCGGCGCGGAATTCGGGTGCCAGTGCCTGGACGAGGGCGCGCAGGCGGGGGTGCCAGTGTTCGGGCTGGCTGAACTTGAAGGTGCCGCCCGCGGCGAAGTCCGCCTTGATCTGGGCGGGGTTGATGTAGCCGGAGACGTGGTGGCCGACGATGGTGCGCGGGCGTGTCATCTCGGAGACGGCGGTGCGCACGCCTTCGTCGAAGGCGGTGAAGTAGGGGCGGATCAGCAGCCCGCAGTCCACCTCCTCCCACATCTCCCGCTCGGTGATCAGGCCGGTCAGGTCGGCCGAGGCGCGGAAGACGGCGGGCTGGGTGGCCCAGTGGTCGCGGAAGAACGCGTCGGTGTCGCCGACCAGGTCCTTGAGGGTGATCCGGGCGGCCGGGGCGTCGCCCGGGGTGTCCGGGGTGTCTTGTGCGGCCGAAGTGGGCGCTGCGGTACGGGGGTTCGGGGTGGCGGTCATCCCGTCACCTCCCGCATGGCGGTGAGGGCTGCGTGGGCCCAGGTGCCGTCGTCGAGGCGGCGGGTGTGTGCGAGCAGGGCGGTGCGGACGTGCTCGGTGCGCTGTTCGAGGGTGGTGGTGTGGAAGCGGTGGGCGAGGCCGGGGTCCGCGTCCAGGAGGTGGCGGCCGAGCGCTTCGAGGAGGTCGTCGGGGGTGGGTTCGGTGAGGGTGAAGGTGAGGTGGAGGGAGTCGCCGTCGCGGGCGACGGCGTCGTGGGGCCAGCCGTGCGGAAGGTAGAGCACGTCACCGGGTTCCAGGACGAAGGTGTGGGTGGGGTGGGCGGCGTCGACGTCGAGGCCCGCGTCGGCGCGGACCTGCTGCGAACCGGCGTACAGCTGCCACTCCTTGCGGCCTTCGAGCTGGAGGGCCACGACGTGGGAGGCGTCGCGGTGCGGGAGCATGCCGCGGCTCTCGGGCGGGGTCCAGAACACGTAGGAGGCCACCGCGACCTGGGCGGCGGCCTGGAGCTGTTCGACGACGGTGCGGGTGGGGCGGTGCCAGTCGGAGAGCTGGTTGAGCTTGAGGGTGCCGCCGGCCGACATCAGCCGGCGGACGGCCGCGGCGTCGGGGAAGCCGGGGCGCTGGTGCCCGATGACGTCCCGGGAGCGGGTGTAGGCGCTTTCCGGCGGGACGGCTCCGTGGCGCAGCACCGAGAAGTAGGGCCAGCGCAGCAGGCTGGCGTCCAGCTTCTGTTCGATGAAGGCGGAGGAGAGGTGGCCGGCGGGATCGACCGCGCCGCGGAGGATCCTGAATTCCTTGTTCCATGCGTCGGCGAAGATGCCCTCGCCGCGCAGAGTGTCCACGAGCGACGTGTTCAACCCGACCCCCAGGGCTCTGGTGTCTTCGGTGTCCGGGCGCCGGCCGGAGCGCTCGGCTGAGTGCGGGCGTTCCGGCCGGGCGGAGCCGTGTGGCGTGTCAGGCGTTGGAGATCTGGTTCATGATCGTCTTCGGGGAGTCGAAGGCGTCCTCCTCCTCGGCGCTGATGTTCGTCTGCGCCAGCTCCTCCGGGTTCTCGGAGTTGTCGATCGCGTTCTTCGTGTCGCGGATACCCATGTCAGCCTCCACAGGCGGCGGGGTTCTCACCGCGGTGGTGCGGTGAGCTGCCCTGGAGCATGCCAGCGGGGCCTCGCGCGGTCCTTGACCGCGCTCGGGTGCGACGGTCGAGCGCCGCCGGGGCGGGACGAGCGGGCGGGCCTGCTGGGTAACGGCGGCCGGTGAGCCGGGTGCTGGGGTGCTGGAGGGTGGGGTGTGC
>NZ_JBEXHZ010000189.1:0-3589 GCF_040608315.1 Streptomyces sp. NPDC005195 | reverse complement strand
GGTTACATTCCGAACCCGGAAGCTAAGCCTTACAGCGCCGATGGTACTGCAGGGGGGACCCTGTGGGAGAGTAGGACGCCGCCGAACAAATTTTAGAGCTCCGGCTCTCGGGCAATCTGCCCGAGAGCCGGAGCTTTTTTGTTTTCCGGGTTTTCCGCGCCGTCCAGCAGGGGTGGTTTTCGGCAGGGCTCGCACCCGCCGCGTCGAGCTGTCAGGGCTGCGGGTAAGGTCAGGGAGCATCGTCGGCACATTTCCCACAGGAGGCCCCCGGGTGGAGGTCCAGGAGACTCGAGTTCAGACGGACCGGGTCCTCACCATCCCGAACATCCTCAGCATGGCACGCCTGGTCGGCGTACCCATCTTCCTGTGGCTGATCCTCAGGCCGGAGTTCGGAGGCCCCAAGAGCGACGGCTGGGCCCTGCTCGTGCTGATGCTGAGCGGCATCAGTGACTATCTCGACGGGAAGCTCGCACGGCGCTGGAACCAGATCAGCAGCCTCGGCCGGCTGCTGGATCCCGCGGCCGACCGTCTCTACATCCTGTCCACTCTTGTGGGCCTCACCTGGCGCGAGATTCTGCCGATCTGGCTGACCGCCGCACTTCTGGCGCGTGAACTGATCCTCCTGGTCATGGTGGGCATCCTCAGGCGCCACGGCTATCCGCCGCCCCAGGTGAACTTCCTGGGGAAGGCCGCCACCTTCAACCTGATGTACGCCTTCCCGTTGTTGCTGCTCAGCGACGGACACGGATGGCTCGCGTCCTTCGGTGCGATTTTCGGATGGGCGTTCGCCGGGTGGGGTACAACCCTGTACTGGTGGGCAGGAGTCCTGTACGTGGTGCAGGTCCGCCGGCTTGTCCGAGCGGACACCACGGCCGATTGAGCTCGGCCCGCAGGGGCAGTTGAAGCGCCCCGATGGCCCGCGCTCGAGAACTGCGGGACAATCTGGACGGGTGAAGTCGGCTAGTCCGTCGTCTCTTAAAGGAGGACGCTTCCGACATGAAGGCCGTAGTGATGGCCGGAGGCGAAGGTACTCGCCTTCGTCCCATGACCTCAAGCATGCCCAAGCCGCTCCTGCCCGTGGCGAATCGCCCGATCATGGAGCACGTGCTCAGGCTGCTCAAAAGGCATGGGCTCAACGAGACCGTCGTGACTGTTCAGTTCTTGGCCTCTCTGGTCAAGAACTACTTCGGTGACGGCGAGGAGCTCGGCATGGAGCTCACCTATGCCAATGAGGAGAAGCCACTCGGTACTGCCGGTAGCGTCAAGAACGCCGAGGAGGCGTTGAAGGACGACACCTTCCTGGTGATCTCCGGCGATGCCCTGACCGACTTCGATCTCACGGATCTCATCAATTTCCACAAGGAAAAGGGTGCGCTGGTCACCGTCTGCCTGACGCGTGTTCCCAACCCCCTCGAATTCGGCATCACCATCGTGGACGAAGAGGGCAAGGTCGAGCGCTTCCTGGAGAAGCCGACCTGGGGTCAGGTCTTCTCGGACACCGTGAACACGGGTATCTACGTCATGGAGCCCGAGGTCTTCGACTACGTCGAGGCGGATGTCTCCGTCGACTGGTCGGGTGATGTCTTCCCTCAGCTGATGAAGGAAGGAAAGCCGGTCTTCGGATACATCGCCGAGGGCTACTGGGAGGACGTGGGCACCCACGAGAGCTACGTGAAGGCGCAGGCCGACGTCCTGGAGGGCAAGGTCGACGTCGAGATCGACGGCTTCGAGATCTCCCCGGGCGTATGGGTCGCCGAGGGCGCGGAAGTGCACCCTGACGCCGTGCTGCGCGGCCCGCTCTACATCGGGGACTACGCGAAGGTCGAGGCGGACGCCGAAATCCGCGAACACTCGGTCATCGGGTCCAACGTCGTCGTCAAAAGCGGTGCCTTCCTGCACAGAGCCGTCGTGCACGACAACGTGTACGTCGGCCAGCACAGCAATCTTCGGGGCTGTGTCATCGGCAAGAACACCGACATCATGCGAGCCGCGCGGATCGAGGACGGCGCCGTCATCGGCGACGAGTGCCTCGTCGGTGAAGAATCGATCATTCAGGGGAACGTACGCGTCTATCCGTTCAAGACCATCGAGGCCGGCGCCTTCGTCAACACCTCGGTGATCTGGGAGTCGCGTGGTCAGGCGCATCTCTTCGGAGCACGCGGTGTGTCCGGCATTCTGAACGTGGAGATCACTCCGGAGCTGGCGGTGCGCCTCGCCGGGGCGTACGCGACGACACTCAAGAAGGGCTCCACGGTCACCACGGCCCGTGACCACTCCCGAGGCGCGCGGGCGCTGAAAAGGGCGGTCATCTCGGCGCTGCAGGCCAGCGCCATCGACGTACGCGACCTGGAGAACGTACCGCTGCCGGTGGCCAGGCAGCAGACGGCGCGAGGCAGTGCGGGCGGGATCATGATCCGCACGACTCCCGGGGTGCCGGACTCCGTCGACATCATGTTCTTCGACGGGGAGGGCGCCGACCTGTCTCAGGGTGGACAGCGGAAGCTCGACCGGGTGTTCGCGCGACAGGAGTACCGGCGCGCGTTCCCGGGTGAGATCGGGGACCTGCATTTCCCGGCCAGCGTCTTCGACTCGTACACGGGTTCCTTGCTGAGGAACGTGGACACGACGGGGGTCGCCGAGTCCGGGCTGAAGGTGGTGGTGGACGCCTCGAACGGCAGTGCCGGTCTGGTGCTTCCCAGCCTGCTGGGCAAGCTCGGTGTCGACTCCCTGACGATCAACCCCGGCCTGGACGAGTCCAGGCCGACGGAGACCGCCGACACCCGGCGGGCCGGACTGGTGCGGCTCGGCGAGATCGTCGCGTCCGCGCGGGCCGCCTTCGGCGTGCGCTTCGACCCGGTGGGCGAGCGGCTCTCGCTGGTCGACGAGAAGGGGCGGATCGTCGAGGACGACCGGGCTCTGCTCGTGATGCTCGACCTCGTGGCCGCGGAGCGGCGCAGTGGGCGAGTGGCGCTGCCGGTGACCACCACGCGGATCGCCGAGCAGGTCGCGGCCTACCACGGGACCCAGGTGGAGTGGACGACCACGTCTCCGGACGACCTGACCCGGGTCGGACGGGACGAGTCGACGATCTTCGGTGGTGACGGCCGCGGCGGCTTCATCATTCCGGAGTTCAGCAGTGTGTTCGACGGCGCCGCCGCTTTCGTACGCCTCATCGGGCTGGTGGCGCGGACGCAGCTCACGCTCAGCCAGATCGACGCGCGGATTCCGCGGGCGCATGTCCTCAAACGGGACCTCGCGACTCCTTGGGCGGTCAAGGGGCTCGTGATGCGCCGGGTCGTGGAGGAGGCGGGGGACCGGTTCGTGGACACCACCGACGGTGTTCGGGTCGTGGAGGCCGACGGGCGCTGGGTGATGGTGCTGCCCGACCCCGCCGAGGCCGTGACGCATCTGTGGGCCGAAGGCCCCGATGTCGCGTCGGCGGAGGCCCTGCTCGACGAATGGGCGGCCGTCGTGGACAGCGCCGGTCGCTAGCGCCGCGGGGGGGGGGGGGGGGGCGCCCCCCCCCCCCCCCCCCCCGCGGCGCCCCCCCCCCCCCCCCGCCCCCCACGGGGGGGCCCGCGGGGTAGAA
>NZ_JBEXHZ010000188.1:0-3606 GCF_040608315.1 Streptomyces sp. NPDC005195 | reverse complement strand
CTTTCACGGTCTGCCGGCCGTGAGACGAGTCAGAAACCGTTGATGTAGGCGAAGGCTCGGCCGCCCGGGTGAAGTGCTGGTCCTCCGCGACGGCGACGAAGTGCTGGAGGTGGCGCAGTTCCATGGGGCACAAGCCTACCGGCCGATTGAGAGTCCCTGTCGCTGAATCCGATCCGATTCTCCCGTTGGACCTCTGCACCGTGCGCGCGCGAGAGTGGACATCTGTTTTCCCGGCCTTCCAGGAGCACGCGTTGTACACCGCACACCCCGACCGTTACGCGGACATGCCCTACCGGCGCACCGGACGCAGCGGCCTGAAACTTCCCGCGCTGTCCCTCGGTCTGTGGCACAACTTCGGCCCCGACCGGCCGGTGGAGACCCAACGCGCGATCCTGCGCCGCGCGTTCGACCTGGGCGTCACCCACTTCGACCTGGCCAACAACTACGGTCCGCCGCCCGGCGCCGCCGAGTCGGCCCTCGGCGACGCCCTGAAGGCCGACTTCGCGCCCTACCGCGACGAACTGGTCATCTCGACCAAGGCCGGATACCTGATGTGGCCGGGCCCGTACGGCGAATGGGGCTCGCGAAAGTACCTGCTGTCCTCGCTCGACCAGAGCCTGGCCCGGATGGGCCTGGACTACGTGGACATCTTCTACTCGCACCGCCCCGACCCCGAGACCCCCTTCGAGGAGACGATGGGGGCCCTGCACTCGGCGGTCCAGCAGGGCAAGGCCCTCTACGTCGGCGTGTCCAACTACTCGCCCGAGGAGACCCGGGAGGCCGCCCGCATCCTCGGAGAGCTGGGCACCCCGCTCCTCATCCACCAGCCGCGCTACTCGATGCTCGACCGCCGGCCCGAGGACGGGCTCCTGGACACGCTGGACGAGCTGCGGGTCGGCTCCATCGCCTACTCCCCGCTGGAGCAGGGACTGCTCACCAGCCGTTACCTCGACGGCATCCCGGAGGGGTCGCGCGCCGCGAGCGACAGCCCCTTCCTGAGCGCCGACACGGTCACCGAGGACCTCGTGGGGCAGCTGCGCGCCCTCGCGGAGATCGCCGAGGCGCGTGGTCAGTCCCTGGCGCAGATGGCCCTGGCCTGGGTTTTGCGCGGTGGCCGGGTGACCTCCGCCCTCATCGGCGCGAGCAGCACCCAGCAGCTGGAGGACAGCGTGACGGCGACCCGCGCGCTGGACTTCGACGAGGAGGAACTGGCCCGGATCGACGCGGTCATCAAGGCGTGACGCAGGCCGGCCGGGCCCGCCGGGCCCCGCTGGTCATGCCGTGAGGCGCTCACTGAGCTCCCAGAGGCGGTCGGCCGTCACCGGGTCGACGGCGTAGGACAGCACGCCGGGCTTCGGCGTCCTGCTCGTGAGTGTCCACGCGCGCCCCTCCTCGGCCGACATCGGGGGCGCGATGTCGCTGTTCTCGCAGTAGACACCGCCCCTGCCCGCCAGCAGGGGGCTGGTCGCGCACCACACGCTGGTGGCCGCCCCCTGCTCGACGGTCTTGAGCTGCCGCTCCGGGTCCAGGACCGTCCGGCCGTCCGCGTCGAGGACACCGGCCGCCTTCAGGTCCTCCTCGGCGAGGTACTTCTTCAGGTTGGTGTCGACGATGCTGCCCGGGTGCAGGGAGTAGGCGCGGATGCCGTCCGCCCTGCCCCGCTCGTCGAGCGCGAGCGCGAAGAGGATGTTCGCCGTTTTCGACTGTCCGTAGGCGATCCAGCGGTCGTACGTGCCGTGCTCGAAGTGCGGGTCGTCGAAGAGGACGGGCGAGAACCGGTGTCCCCAGGACGACACCGACACGACCCGGGCCCCCTGCGCCCGGCGCAGCGCGGGCCGCAGACGCGCCACCAGCTGGAAGTGGCCGAGGTGGTTCGTGGCGAACTGCACCTCGTAGCCCCGGGCGTCCCGGGTCAGCGGGGTCGCCATGACTCCCGCGCTGTTCACGAGGATGTGCAGCGGGCGGCCGGAGGCGAGGAAACGCTCGGCGAAGGCGTCGATCGAGGCGGGGTCCAGCAGGTCCATGGCCTCGATCCCGACGCCGTCGATCCCCTTCAGCGCGGCCTCGGCCCTCTCGGTGTCCCGGGCCGGCACGACGACCTCGGCGCCCGCGGCACGCAGGACGCGCGCGGTCTCCAGGCCGATGCCGGAATAGCCCCCGGTGACGACGGCGACCTTGCCGGTCAGGTCGATTCCCTTGATGACGTCCTCGGCGGTGGAGGCGGCGTCGAAGCCGGAGTGGAGGGGTTCTTGGACGGTGGTGGTCATGGTTCGGATCTCCTTGTGTGGGCCTTCCCGACCACCGTAGGACCGGTCGTCCGTACGATGAATGCTTGAGAGTCCGCATAACTTGCGCGATAGTACGGACATGCCTGTCGACCCGCTCTCCGACACCCTCGGCCTGATGGACGCCCGCTGTGTCATCTCCGGCGGCTTCACCGCCGGCGGCGACTGGGCGCTGCGCTTCCCCCGGCCCGACCGGCTCAAGATCACCGCGGTGGTGAGGGGAAGCATGTGGGTGGCCGTCGAGGGCATGCCGGACGCCGTCCGCCTCGAACGCGGCGACGTGGCCGTGTTCGACGGCAGCCGGGCGTTCGTCGTCGCGAGCGATTCCACGTCGGACCCGGTGGACGCGACGAGGCTCTTCGCCGACACACCCGGGCCGATGATCCGCTACGGCGGTGGCGAGGACGTCGTCTTCGTCGGCGGCCATGTCGAACTGGGCCGGGCGGGCGAGGAGCTGCTGCTGCACGCCCTGCCACCGCTGCTCCATGTGCGGGCCGCCGCGGAGGAGGCCCCCGTGCTGCGCTGGCTGCTCGACCAGCTGCTGCGTGAACTCACGGCCGGCCGGGCGGGTGCCGATTTCGCCGCCGACCAGCTCGCCCAGCTGATGTTCGTCCAGGTGCTGCGCGCCTATCTCGCGGACGCCGACGCCCTGCCCGCCGGAAGGCTGCGGGCCCTCGCCGACGAGCGCATCTCCCCGGCGCTGCGTCTCATGCACGCCGATCCGGGCCGCCCCTGGCAGCTGGAGGAGCTGGCCAGGGCCGCGGCCATGTCCCGCACCAGCTTCGCCCAGCGTTTCCGGACGGTGGCCGGCGTCCCGCCCCTCACCTATCTGCTGGACTGGCGGATGAGTGTGGCCAGGCGTGCGCTGCGGGACGGCGAGACGTCCGTGTCGGCCCTCGCGCAGAAGGTGGGCTACACCTCCGAGAGCGCGTTCAGCAACGCCTTCAAGCGAACGACCGGCGTGGCTCCGAGGCGCTACCGGGATATCGCACGGGCCGCCCTCACGGGCTGAACCGCTCCTCCAGCCGGACCGCGACCGTGCCGCCCTCCTCCTTCTCCTGCCGGTGCGGTCCGAAGAGGCAACCCCCGGTCTACGCCGGCACGCGGTCCAGGAAGCCGTGCACAGCGCGGATCCGGTCGTCGGCGTCCAGGGTGATCACGTCGAATCCGGCGACGGGAGCCGAGCCGTCCGCCCCGTCGACCAGTTCCCAGCCGAACCGGGCGATGCCGTGGTGCCCGTCGACCGCCCCCGCGAGCCGGAAGGAGAACCCCGGGAACCGCTCGTGCGCCGCCGAGATCACGGCGGCGATCCCGTCGTGCC
>NZ_JBEXHZ010000187.1:0-3679 GCF_040608315.1 Streptomyces sp. NPDC005195 | reverse complement strand
GGTCGCCGTGGCGAAGACTCCGGCGTGCGCGGCCGCGGCGACGTCGAGGGTGCCGCTGCCCGCCTGGAAGGCGTCGTACTGCGGGGTCTGCCGGGAGCTGCTGGTCAGCAGGTCCTTCAGCGCGCTTCCGGTGAGGTCCGGGTGGGCGGCGGCCATCAGCGCGGCGGCGCCCGTGACGTGGGGCGTGGCCATGGAGGTGCCGCTCATGGTCTGGTAGGCGCCCGCGTCGTTGCCGTCGAACTGGGAGTTGGCCGCGAGGATGCCGACGCCGGGGGCGGTGATCTCCGGCTTCAGGGCGCCGTCCACGCGGGGACCCTGGCTGGAGAAGACGGCCACGGAGTCGTCGGAGTCGACGGCGCCCACGGTCAGCGCGTCGTTCGCCGCGCCCGGTGAGCCGATGGTGCCGGGTGCGCCCGCGTTGCCGGCGGCGACGACGAACAGCGCGCCGGTCTCGGTGCTGAGCCGGTCGACAGCCTGGCTGAGGGGGTCGGTCCCGTCGGACACCTGGCCGTCGCCGAGGCTCATGTTGATGACCTTGGCGTGCTGGTCGACCGCGGCCCATTCCATGCCGGCCAGGACCCAGGAGGTCTGTCCGGATCCGGTGTTGTCGAGGACCTTGCCGATGTCGAGGCGGGCGCCGGGGGCGACGCCCTTCTCCTTGCCGTCGGAGGCCGCGCCGGTGCCGGCGATGATGGACGCGACATGCGTGCCGTGGCCGACGTGGTCGTCGGTGTTCTCGTCCGGTACGAAGCTCTGCCGGCTCGCGACGCGGTCCGCGAGGTCGGGGTGTCCCGCGTCGACGCCGGTGTCGAGAACGGCGACGTCCACGCCCTGTCCGGTGTTGCCGTCCGCCCAGACCTGGGGCGCGCCGATCTGCTTCGTGCTGTCGGCGAGGTCGGCGTGGACGAGGCCGTCCAGCCAGATGTGCGCGATCCCGTCGGCGAAGGCCGGTGCGGTGGCCTGCTTGCGGGCTCCGTCGGTCGTCGACGTCCCGGCCACGGACTTCCAGAAGTCCGCGGCGTGCGCACGGTCCGCGGTGAGAGCGGCGCCGTCGATGCCGTCGAGGGTGCGGACCCGGGTCGCCCCGTCGGGCAGGGCGGCGGCCTTGCGGCGCGTGTCGGCGGAGTGCGTGTAGGAGACGATGAGCGGCAGCCGGTCACGGTGCGCGTCGTCGTACCCGTCGGCGATCATGTCCGTGATGTTGAACAGCTGCCGGTCCAGGGTGCCCTCGGCCACGTAGGGCAGGACGGACTCGGGGAACACGTAGAGGTCGTCGCCGGACGTCAGGATGTGGGTCTGTACGGGGCGCCCGTCGGCACCGCGGACGCCGACGGTGCCTCCGGCCCTGCCGTCGGTGCCAGGGCTCTGCCGGGTGGTGACCACGTCACCGGTGATCAGTGTGACGGAGTGGTCGCCCGCGGGCACCCGGTCGGACGCGGATGCGGTGGACGGGGAGGCGTCGGCGTCAAAGCGGGCTGGTGAGGGCGCCGAGGCCGCCGCCTGGTAGGGGCCGGCCAGCGCGAGTACCAGAGCGCCGGCGGCAACCGGCACACTCCAGCGTCTGCGGTGGTGTGCTTTCACAAGGTCTCTCCCGGCTGTGCGGTCGGGCAGAGCACGGTCGTCCTCTGCCGTCCACGTGGCGCCGCCTGACCGGTCGTCGGCATCGAGGGTGCTCGGAGCCCTTCCACAGGTGGCGTGAACGTTCGAAGTGAAGGCTTGTGAACGACGGTTGTCTAGATCAAACTCATGTCGTACATCGCCAGCTGGCGATTCGCGTCACGAGCGTCCCGACGGCTCGCCGGGCGGTGATCACGGGGAGGGCCGCCGGTGCTGAGCACCCTGGGGATCAGCGAGTTCGACGAACGGGTCTACCGCACCTATCTGACCAGATCGGACCGGACGACTGCGGAGATCGCCGAGAGCCTTGGCACCACGCCCAGCCGGATCAGGCGCACCGTCTCCCGGTTGGTGGAGCTGGGCATGCTGCGGAAGGAAGGGCACGGCCAGTACCGGCCGGTCGGCCCGCACACCGCGCTGAGCGCGCTGCTCGCCAGACGCCGGGCCGAGACCGAGGCGGCGTTCAGTGCGGTGTGGGGCACCGTCGACGACCTGGCTGACGAGTACCGTGCCCGACGACTGCGGGAGGATCCGACCGGACTGGTGGAGGTGATCACCGGCGAGGCGGAGATCACGCTGCGCGTCGCCGAACTGATGCAGTCGGTCCGCACCCATTTCTGGGTCCTCGACCGTCCCCCCTATCTCGGCGCCTACAGCACCGAGTTGGAGGAGGACCTGACGATGGACCTGCTGGGCCGCGGCGTCGACATACGGTCGGTCTACACTCCGGAGGCGCTGGCGCAGCCCGGCCGTTTCGAGCTGATCAGCCACCTCGCCGGGATCGGCGAGCAGGCCCGGATCCTGCCGGCCCTGCCGTTCAGACTGCGCATCATGGACCGACGCGTCGCGCTGGTCGCGCTGGTCCCGGGCCGCTACGACATGATCGCCGTGGTCCACCGGTCGGGGCTGCTCGACGCGCTCCTGGAGTTGTTCGACTCCTACTGGCAGCGTGCGCAGACCGTCGTCGCGACCGATCCGGCGACGCCCGACGGGCCGAGCCCGCAGGATCTCCTGCTGCTGAAGATGATGCAGGCGGGTTACAAGGACCACGCGATCGCCCGGCAGTTGGGGACGAGCGCGCGCACCGTGACCCGCCGGATCGCGGCGATCGCGTCCGGGCTCGGCCTCGACACCCGCTTCCAGGTCGGGGCCGAGGCCGCGAAGAGGGGCTGGATCTGAGGACTTCCGGGGAATCAAGGGCTTGCCTTCCCGCAAGTCCTCGGGACCCGGGCGCTGTTCATGCGCGGGTGTGCCGGTGCCGACGTAGACGTGGACGTAGATGTGGATGTGGATCAATCGCGGGACGCGGTCCGAGGGTTGTCCCGCAGCCGGGGCCGAGCCGTCGTCGCCCCTCTACGACTCCGGCTGTCCCGGCCTCGTGGACACGGGCCGGCGCGCCACGCGGTAGCGGAGATGGACGAATTTCGAGTTGAAGGTGCGGGTCCCGACGAGTTCGAGATCCGCCCGGCGCTCGTGCCGGGGAAAGAACGGAATGCCACCGCCGACCAGTACCGGGTGGACCATGAGCCGGTACTCGTCGATGAGACCCGACGCGGCCGCCTCGGCGGCGAGAGTCGCGCCGCCGATCGCGATGTCGCCCTCGCCCGGCTCGGCCCGCAAGCGCTCGATCTCCTCCGCCAGGCTACCGGAGGCCGATCGGGCATTTCCTTGCACCGCCGGGAGCGTGGTGGAGAACACCACCTTCGGGAGCGGCTTCCAGAGCGCGGTCCACTCGAGCTTCGACTCGTCCAGCGATGGATCCTGGTCGGCGGTCTCCCAGTACAGCATCGTCTCGTACAGCCGTCGTCCCAGCAGATGGACGCCGACCTCTCGGATCTCGTCGATCCAGAAGCGGAAGACCTCCTCGTCGGGCTCCGTCCAGTTCAAGCCGCCGTCCGGTCCGGCGATGTAGCCGTCGAGTGAGACGTTCATCGAATAGGTGACGCGGCGCATCAGTAGCCCCCTTCGGCAACGGGTTCGACAGTATGACCGCCGGAGGCCGCGGGACTCATCGCGACTCGGCCGGTCGAGCGGCCGCGGGCCACCGCCGTACTCCGTGCGG
>NZ_JBEXHZ010000186.1:0-3699 GCF_040608315.1 Streptomyces sp. NPDC005195 | reverse complement strand
CCCGCGCGGGACGGGGCCGACCGCCTGGCCGCGGTCGTACGCGCCTACCGCGACTGGGCGCGGACCGAGCCGCACCGCTACCGGCTGCTGTTCCGGGCCCCTTTCAAGGGCTACGACGCCCACTCCACCGGCCTGGTCGAGGCGGCCCAGCGGGCGATGAACGTCGTACTGAACGTGGCGAACGCGCTGGCGGCGCCGGACTCGGCCGTTCCACAGGGTGCGCGGAATCAGGTCCAGGAGTGGATGGAGCGCCGCGGCGTCGACGACGTCCCGCCGGCGGTCGCCGCACGGACCATGATGCTCTGGGCCCGTCTGCACGGTCTCGCGAGCCTGGAGATCGAGGACAACTTCGCTTCCATGGGCATCGATCCGGGCCCCTTCTACGAGGCGGAGGCGGGAGAGTTCACCCACGGCCTCTGAATCCGAACATGCCCTGGACATGACCCGCACAGATGACCCTCGAACACAAGACTGAGAAACAGCCCCGGCCACCCCCGCGAACCGGCAAGTCACGTACTCCGTCTACGACTTGAACAAGCGACACACGTACCTCATCGATCCCGGTCGACCCCTCCGAATGGACTGCGGCATATACCAGAAGCACCACCGGATCGTGTGTTGCCAAATCCCTTACAGGGCGTCGCGGGCTGTGCCACAGTCGTAACGGTCCTTCCGCCCAGCTCTGGTCGAACCGTCCCCTCATCGGAGTGCGCCATGCCGCCCCATCTCTCCGCGGACCGCCCCGCCGCGCAGCCGCCCCGGCGCGGCGCGGTCGACGCGCTGATCTCGCAGACGCGGCAACTGCGCGGCGAGATGGACGCCGTACGACGAGACGCACCCGTGGACGGCGTGGACGCCCGGGGACGCTGGCAGCGCGCACTGTGCGATCTCGCGATGCACCAGCTCAACGACCTGGACCAGCACCTGGCGCAGCTGCGGGACGGCCCCCCGTCGGCCCCCGTGGAACCCGCTGTCGCACCCACCGCACCCACCCCACCCGGCGAGGGGTCCCTGCTCAGCCGGGTCGGCAGCGCCGAGTGGAACCTGCTGACGGACGAGGCCAGTTGGTCCGGGGAGCTCTACCAGATCCTGGGCCGCGACCCCGGCGCACCTCCGCTCACCCTCGACGAGCTGCCGTCGCTGGTGCTCGACGAGGACCGGCCGATGCTGACGACGATGGTCACCGACTGTCTCATCGACGCGAAGCCGATCGACGGAGAGTTCCGCGTCGTGCGCCCGGACGGCGGAGTGCGGACCGTGCACATCATGGGTGAGCCCGTGCTCGACACCGACGGCAGTACCGCGGCGATGTGGGCGGTGCTGCGCGATGTCAGCGAACTGCGGCGCAGCCAGCGGACGGTGGGCGAGACCCGCGACTCGCTGCGGCACGACCGGCACTTCGCACAGGACGAGCACCGGCTCGCGGTCGAGTTGCAGGAGGCCGTCCTGCCGCCCTGGCAGGGCAGCCTGCGGTCCACCGGGCGGGGCCCTGGGACACTGGACCTGGCCGCCCACTTCCTCCCCTCCTCGGCCACCGCCCTGATCGGCGGCGACTGGTACGACGCACTGGAACTTCCGGATGGCGACACCCTGTTGAGCGTCGGAGACCTGACCGGACATGGCGTCACCGTCGCCTCCGGCATGGCGATGCTGCTGGGCGCCCTGCGCGGCATGGCCATGGCGGGCACCCAGCCGGGTCAACTCCTCTCCTGGCTGAACCGGTTGGTGGACGCTTCGGTGCAGCCGGCTCTCGGCAGCGCCGTCTGCTGCCGCTACCGGCCCGGAACCCGCACCCTCACCTGGGCGCAGGCGGGACACCCCGCCCCCTTGCTGTTCCGCAACGGGACGGGGCGCATCCTCACGCCACCGCACGGCGTGCTGCTCGGCGCGACCTCGGGTGCCGCCTACGGGCAGGCCGAAGAGACCCTGGAGGACGGCGACCTGCTGCTCCTGCACACCGACGGACTGGTCCCCCGATGTCACGGAGCGGCGGCCGTCCAGAGGCTGCTCGACCTGGCCCCGCGTCTCGACGGAGCCCGCACGGCCCAGGACTGCGCACGGATGGTTGTAGAGGAGTTCGGTGAGACCCGACGCGAGGACGACGCCTGCGTGCTCATCGCCAGGGTCGGCGGCTGAGCGGTCGGCTGGACAGTCGGCTTGGCGGGCGGTCGACCACGCCGGACAACCGGGCTCGGCCCACGGGGCCACCCCACCGGGTCTCCTCGCACAGGCGGCTTCAGACCTGTGCGTCTCCCTCACGCCTCGGCTTCAGCACCGGCTGGGGGAGGGCGAGTTGGATCTCCTCACGCAGTTCGTGGATCTTCGGGTAGCCGGAGTACTGACCGGTGAGCCGGTACATCTCGCGCAGCCGGTCCCAGGTGCGGTGGGAGGAGTTCGCCCCCATCGACACCAGCGCCAGCCGGGCATAGCGGTCCGCCTGTTCGGGATCGTCGGCGATGAAGCACGCCGAGGCCAGTGACAGCCAGTCGAAGATCTGCGACCGCTGCCTGCCGTTCTCCCGCAGGTGCAGTGCCTCCTTGGCGTGGCGCTGCGCCGTGGCCGCCGCGGCCGCGTCGTGCTCCGCGAGCGTCCGGTAGGCCAGGGCCTGCATGCCGTGCATGTCCGCCTCGTCGAACATCTGCATCCAGCTCGGCGGTGGCACGTCACCCCGGTCGGAGACGAAGAGGTCCTCCGCCTCGCCCAGGGTGCGCCGCATGGCCTGCCCCTTGCCCAGCGACGCCTGTGCCCAGGCCTCGATGGTGTAGAGCATGGCCCGGGTGCGCGGCAGCATCTCCGAACCCGAGCCCGACTTGGCGAGCTTCATCAGGTCCAGGGCGTCGTCCGGGCGCCCCAGGTGCACCATCTGGCGCGCGGCGCGGGAGAGCGCCTCCCCGGCACGGGGCCGGTCACCGCCTTCCCGGGCCGCGTGGGCGGCGATGACGAAGTACTTCTGTGCCGTGGGCTCCAGGCCGACGTCGTGCGACATCCAGCCCGCGAGGACGGCGAGATTGGCCGCGACGCCCCACAGGCGCCGCTGCAGATGGTCGGGATGGCGGTAGGAGAGCATGCCTCCCACCTCGTTGAGCTGGCCCACCACGGCCTTGCGTTGCAGCCCGCCGCCGCGGGCCGCGTCCCAGGCCCGGAACACCTCGACCGAGCGCTCCAGTTCCTCGATCTCCTGCGACCCGATGGGGGCGGCCTCGTAGCGGTCGAACCCGGCGGGGTCGGCGTGCAGGGGATTGTCGAAGTCGGGTGCGTCGGCCACCAGGGCCGGATCGGTGTGCAGCCAATCGTGCATGGCACTGCTGAGTGCGGATCCCGCGGCGAGCGCGGCACCCGCGCCCACCAAGCCGCGTCGGTTGAGCATGAGGTCCATTCCCGTGAATTCGGTGAGGACCGCAGCAGTCCGCTCGGGCGCCCACGGCACTCCGTCGGGATGTTCCACATTCCCGCCGCCCGGCCGCTTCCCCACACGCCCGTGCCGGACCAGACCGAGGTCCTCGATGGTCACGACACGGCCGAGACGCTCGGTGAACAGAGCCGCCAGCACTCGGGGAACCGGATCGCGCGGGATCTCTCCCACGTCGATCCAGCGCCGCACCCGAGAGGTGTCGGTCGCCAGCTGGGGGTGGCCCATGGCCGCCGCCTGCCTGTTGACCAGCCTCGCGAGTTCGCCCTTGGACCAGCCGGCCAGGCCGA
>NZ_JBEXHZ010000185.1:0-3726 GCF_040608315.1 Streptomyces sp. NPDC005195 | reverse complement strand
CTATGACCTGTGGTGCCCGCTGGCGGCCATGGGGCGGCGCCACCCCCGAGCAAGCGGAACGGCAGGCCGGACCGCACACGACCGCGCGGCACCGGGGAGAAGGTCACGCGCGGCTTCGGCCCGCCCTCGAGGACGCCGCCGTCGGCCGTCACCGCCGACTGGACCGGCCCGGCCGCCGTGCGCCCCCGGACACGGTCGACGCGCTGATCCGCCGCCGTTCCGCAGGCCCACGATGACACCGGTGTTCCGGTTGCACCGGATGGCGGGTTAAGGTCACGTTCTGCGAAGATCTTGTACGGAGGTACCCGGGATGGAGAACAGCGCGCCCGCACGCCGAGGCCGTCCGCCGGGCACCCGGAACGCCGGGGGAGAGCTGACGAGCCGCCAGTCGGCCATCGTCGGCTACATCACAGACACGGTCAGGCGTCAGGGCTACCCGCCGTCGATGCGGGAGATCGGCCAGGCCGTCAACCTCTCCAGCACGTCCTCGGTCGCCCACCAGCTGATGGCTCTGGAACGCAAGGGCGTCCTCTACCGTGACCCGCACCGTCCCCGCGCCTACCGCGTGCGGCCCTCGTGGGCGCCCGACCTGGGCAGTGTGAGCCAGGCGCCGGTCGAGGTGCCCCTCGTGGGGCGGATCGCCGCGGGAGCACCCCTGCTCGCGGAGGAAATGGTCGAGGACGTCTACTCACTGCCCCGCCAGATCGTCGGCGACGGTGACCTGTTCGCCCTGACGGTCTCCGGCGACTCCATGATCGACGCGGCGATCTGCGACGGCGACATCGTGACCGTCAGACGCCAGGACAGTGCCGACCAAGGAGACATCGTCGCCGCGCTCCTCGGGGACGAGGCCACCATCAAGGTGCTGCTCCGCCAGGACGGGCGGGTGTGGCTCATGCCCCGAAACCCGTCCTACGAGCCGATCCCCGGCGACGACGCGCAGATCCTCGGCAAGGTCGTCGGCGTGCTGCGCCTGCTCTGAGAAGTCGCAACGACGGCGCGTGGGCGGATACGTCAAGCACTCACGGGACAGGGCAGCGGCTCCCGAGATCGGGATCTCCGTAGCCCTGCGGAGAGCGCACGGAGCAGGCCGTCGTGCCGAGCTCGGGGCGCAGGGCGGGCGGCGCACGACGCGCGTGTGCGGCAACGCCGCCGCCGCTCGCCGGTCGGCTCCAGCGGTGGGCTCCACCGGTCGGCTCCACCAGGCGGAACGCGGCTACGGGCCGGCGCTTCGCGCCCGCCGGACGCGGCCGTGGGTCGTCGAGGAGTCACGGAAGGCGGTCGGGGTCTCGCCGGCCAGCTTGCGGAAGAACTTGGTGAAGACCGTGGCCTCGGGGAAGCCGACCCGTTCGGCGATCACCCCTGCCGACAGGTCGGTGTGCACGAGCAGGCGCTTGGCCTCCAGCAGGACCCGGTTGTCGATGAAGCGCTTGGCCCCGCACCCGGCGGCGTCACGGGTCGCCCGGGTCAGCGTGCGGACGCTGTAGCCCAGGTCCCTGGCGTAGTCGTCCACCCGGTGGCTGCGGGCGTAACCGCGCTCCACGGCCTGCTGGAAGCGCCGGAACGCCTCGGTGCCCGCTCCGCCGTCCGACTCGTCGCCCACCGCGGCCCGCTGGTGGGAGAGATGCAGAACGAGGGCCGCCAGCAGGTGGCGCAGCACCTCGATGTGCGCTTCCAACGGCAGGCCGCCGAGCCCGTGGTACTCGCTGTCCAGTAGACCCAGGGTGTTCCTCAGCGCGTCCCCCGCGGCGCCCGAGGGGGTCACCGGACGGTAGGGGAAGTACTGGTCGACACGGGCGACCTCGGCGGTGGCGGTGTCCAGGAAACCGGGCTGGAAGAGGACGACGGTTCCTTCGGCCGAGGCCAGATCGGAGCGGAACTGGTGGATCTGACCGGGGCGCGCCCACAACCAGTCGCCCTCGGTCAGCTCGTGATCGGTGAAATCCAGCGAGCAGCACAAGGTGCCGGTACGGACGGTGATCAACTCGTGGAACGCGACCCGGACCGGTGAATAGGGATCGACTCCGTGACCACGAGCGCGGGCGACCAGGTCGGCGAAGGCGAGGACCTCGACCCCCGGCGGAGCTCCCGCGGATGATCGGTAGGGGACTTCGGTGACGTCAGCGTGTCCGTTTTTGTCCATGGCTTGTCTTCATCGTACGGCTTTGACCAGGCAGGTCGAACCTACTGTGAAGCGCGGGAGTGAAGTGGTGACCGAGGTGGTCCGTCCCCTCCGTTCCGTCCCCTCCGTACCCCCTCACATCTACCGAGGAGCTGAGCCGTGTGCGACTGATCGTGGGAATGACGGGTGCGACCGGTTCGGTGCTCGGTGTGCGTCTGCTGGAGAATCTCAGCCGGCTGCCCGAGGTGGAGACCCATCTGGTCCTCAGCCGCTGGGCGCGCGCCACCATCGAGTTGGAGACCGGACTGTCCGCCCGCGACCTCGGTGCCCTCGCCGACGAGGTGCACGCCCCCGAGGACCAGGGCGCCAAGATCTCCTCCGGATCGTTCAGGACCGACGGGATGGTGATCGTCCCGTGCTCGATGAAGACGCTCGCCGGGATCCGCGCCGGCTACGCCGACGGTCTGATCGGCCGGGCGGCGGACGTGATGCTGAAGGAGCGCCGCAAGCTGGTGCTCGTTCCGCGTGAGACGCCGCTGAGCGATGTCCATCTGGAGAACATGCTGGCGCTGTCGCGCATGGGCGTGCGGATGGTGCCTCCGATGCCCGCCTTCTACAACCACCCCGCTTCCGTCGACGACATCGTCGACCACATCACGGCCCGGGTCCTCGACCAGTTCGACCTCCCCGCGCCCGCCGCCAAACGCTGGGGCGGCATGCGAGCCGCCCATGCCCAGGAGCTCAAGGCAGCGCTCTGACTCCGCACCACGACTGTCATCAAGGGGTTCACATGGCCTATGACGATCTACGCAGTTTCCTCGAAGCCCTGGACAGGGAGGGGCAGTTGCTTCGGATCACCGAGGAGGTGCAGCCGGAGCCGGACATCGCCGCGGCCGCCAACGCGGCACCACGCCTCGGGGATGCGGCGCCGGCCCTCTACTTCGACAACATCAGCGGTTTCACGGACGCCCGGATAGCCATGAACGTGCACGGCTCCTGGGCCAACCACGCGCTGGCCCTGGGGCTGCCGAAGGAGACCGGGCCCAAGGAGCAGGTGGAGGAGTTCATCCGCCGCTGGGCGGAGTTCCCCGTCCGGCCCGAGTGGCGGGAGCACCCCCTGTGGGCCGGGAACACCCTGGACGGGGACGACGTCGACATCTTCGAGGTGCTTCCGCTGATCCGCCTCAACGACGGCGACGGCGGCTTCTACATCGACAAGGCCGCGGTCGTGTCCAAGGACCCCGAGGACCCGGAGGACAGCGGCAAGCAGAATGTCGGCATCTACCGCATCGAGGTGAAGGGCAAACGCAGGCTCGCCCTCCAGCCGGTACCGGTGCACGACATCGCCCAGCACCTGCGGAAGGCCGAGGAATCCGGCGAGGACCTTCCCATCGCCATCGCCGTCGGCAACGACCCGGTGATCTCGATCGTCGCCTCCACTCCGATGCGGTACGACGAGAACGAGTACGAACTGGCCGGCGCCCTGCGCGGCGCGCCGGCGCCGATCGCGGCGGCGCCCCTGACCCGGCTGCCGGTGCCGGGGGGCAGCGGGGTCGTGATGGAAGGCGGGATCGAAGGTCGCAAGCCGGAGGTGGTAGGACCCT
>NZ_JBEXHZ010000184.1:0-3803 GCF_040608315.1 Streptomyces sp. NPDC005195 | reverse complement strand
GCCCCCCCGGGCGCCCCCCCCCGCCGCTTCGCCGTGTCCGCGGCCACGTCCCCGGCCTGCGGTGATGATTTCCAAGCGTTTCCCCAGACAACCCGGCCAGGGCCACGGAAACGGTCCACCCCCGGGACATGCTGTCCAAGCCGCACGAGGCGCGACCCTTTCTCACCACAACAGCATGGGGGCAGTCCATGACAACTGAAGCGCGGCTTCGGGACTACCTCAAACGACTGACCGTCGATCTTCACGAGACCCGGCTCAAGCTCCGCCAGCTGGAGTCCAAGGACGACGAACCCGTCGCCATCGTCGGCATGAGCTGCCGTCTGCCCGGCGGTGTCCGGTCGCCCGAGGACTTCTGGGACCTGCTCGTGTCCGGCGTCGACGCGGTCACCGACTGGCCCGCCGACCGCGGCTGGGACCTCGCCACCGACGCCACCGGCGGCGCCCGCCGCCAGGGCGGCTTCGTCTTCGACGCCGACCGCTTCGACCCCGCCTTCTTCGGCATCTCACCCCGCGAAGCCCTCGCCATGGACCCCCAGCAGCGCCTGCTGCTGGAAGCGACCTGGGAGGCCTTCGAACGCGCGGGCATCGACCCCGCCGCCCTGCGCGGCAGCCGCTGCGGAGTCTTCGTCGGATGCAGCGACCAGGGCTACAGCAGCGGACTGCGGGAGGTCCCCGCCGACGTCCGCGGCCACCTGCTGACCGGCACCTCCATGTCCGTCGTCTCCGGCCGCGTCGCCTACACCCTCGGCCTCGAAGGCCCCGCGATCACCGTCGACACCGCCTGCTCCTCCTCCCTCGTCGCCCTCCACCTGGCCGCACAGTCCCTGCGCTCCGGCGAGTGCTCACTCGCCGCCGTCGGCGGCGTGACCGTCATGTCGAGCCCCGGCGCCTTCATCGAGTTCGGCCAGCAGGGCGGCCTCGCCTCCGACGGCCGCTGCAAGGCGTTCTCCGAGGACGCGGACGGCACCGGCTGGGCCGAGGGCGTCGGCGTCGTCGTCGTCGAGCGACTCTCGGACGCCCGCCGCAACGGCCACCAGATCCTCGCCGTCGTCCGCGGCTCCGCCGTCAACCAGGACGGCGCCTCCAACGGACTGACCGCCCCCAACGGCCCCTCCCAGCAGCGCGTCATCCTCGCCGCCCTCGCGGGCGCGGGCGTACCCGCCACCGAGATCGACACCGTCGAGGCCCACGGCACCGGCACCGCCCTCGGCGACCCCATCGAGGCCCAGGCCCTGCTCGCCACCTACGGCCAGGGCCGCGACGCCGACCGCCCCCTCTGGCTCGGCTCGGTGAAGTCCAACATCGGCCACACCCAGGCCGCCGCGGGCGTCGTCGGCGTCATCAAGACGGTCCTGGCGATCCGCCACGGCGTCCTCCCGCCCACCCTCCACGTCGACAACCCCTCCTCCCACGTCGACTGGAACGCCGGCAACGTCAGGCTCCTCGCCGAGTCCGTCGACTGGCCGCGGACCGACCGGCCCCGCCGCGGCGCCGTGTCCGCCTTCGGAGTCTCCGGAACCAACGCCCACGCCGTCATCGAGCAGGCCCCCGCCACCGAACCGGCCACCGAGGCTCCCGACCGCGCCGGCCTGCCCCTGCTGCCCTGGGTGCTCTCGGCCCGCGACGAACACACCCTGCGCGAACAGGCCGCACGCCTGCTCGCCCACGTCGAGGAGCACCCCGCACTCGACACCGCCGACATCGCCCACGCCCTGGTGACGACCCGGCCCGGCTTCGAACACCGGGCCGTGGTCCGCGCCACCGGACGCGCCGGACTCCTGCGCGGCCTCGCCGCCGTCGCCGCGGGCGAACCCTCCCCGGACGCCGTCACCGGCGACACCCTCACCGAGGGAACCACCGCGTTCCTCTTCGCCGGCCAGGGCACCCAGCGGCCGGGCATGGGCCGCGAACTCCACGAGACCTTCCCCGTCTACGCGGACGCCTTCGATGCCGTATGCGGCCATTTCGAAGGCCAGTTGGAGCGGCCGCTGCGCGAGGTCGTCCTCGGTGACGACGCCGCCCTCCTCGACCGCACCGAGTACGCGCAGCCCGCGCTGTTCGCCGTCGAGGTCGCCCTGTACCGCCTGGTCGAGTCCTGGGGCGTACGGCCCCACCACCTCCTGGGCCACTCCGTCGGTGAACTGGCCGCCGCCCACGTCGCGGGCGTCCTCACGCTGCCCGACGCGTGCCGGCTGGTCGCCGCCCGGGGCCGGCTCATGCAGGCCCTGCCGGAGGGCGGCGCCATGATCGCGCTGCAGGCCACCGAGGAGGAG
Organism: Streptomyces sp. NPDC005195; assembly: GCF_040608315.1. Taxonomy (NCBI): domain Bacteria; kingdom Bacillati; phylum Actinomycetota; class Actinomycetes; order Kitasatosporales; family Streptomycetaceae; genus Streptomyces; species Streptomyces sp. NPDC005195. The sequence continues at coordinate 1,530 of NZ_JBEXHZ010000184.1, read as the reverse complement.
GTCCTGCCCCTGCTGGCCGGCCGGGAGGACGAGATCGGTCTCGCCGCCCTCAACGGCCCCCGGTCCGTGGTCGTCGCCGGCGACGAACCCGCCGTACTCGCCGTGGCCGCGCACTTCGCGGGCGAGGGACGCAAGACCACCCGGCTGCGCGTCAGCCACGCCTTCCACTCGCCGCGCATGGAACCGATGCTGGCCGACTTCCGGGCCGTCGCCGAAAGCATCACCTACGGCGAGCCGCGCATCCCGGTCGTCTCCGACCTCACCGGCAGGCCCGCCGAGGCCGGGGAACTCACCTCGCCCGAGTACTGGGTGCGCCACGTCCGGCAGGCGGTCCGCTTCGCCGACGGGATCGCCTGGCTCGAACAGCACGGCGTCGAGCACTGCCTCGAACTCGGCCCCGACGCCACCCTCACCACCCTCGCCCAGGGCTGCTGGGAGACCCACGGCCACCTCACCGTGCCCGCGCTGCGCGAAGACCGCTCCGAACCGGCCACCCTCGTCGCCGCCCTGGGCGCCCTGTTCACCCGCGGCGTCCCCCTCGACTGGCAGGCCTGCCTGGACGCGGTCGCCCCCGGCGGCCGGCCCGTACCCCTGCCCACCTACGCCTTCCAGCACCGCACGTTCTGGCTCGACGTACCCACCGGATCCGGCGACCCGTCCGCGGCCGGACTCCTCGCCGCCGACCACCCGCTGCTGAGCGCCGTCGTCCCGCCCGCCGAGGGCGCCACCGTCGTCCTGACCGGACGCCTGTCGGCCCACGCGCAGCCCTGGCTCGCCGCCCACCGCGTCAACGGCTCCGTCGTCGTGCCGAGCACCGCCTTCCTCGAACTCGCCCTGCGCGCCGGTGCCCACACCGACTGCGGGCACGTACGCGAACTCGTCCTGGAATCCCCGCTCGTCCTGCCCGAGCACGGCCGCGTCCACCTCCAGGTCCGGGTCGAGGGACCCGACGCGCTGGGCTCCCGCGTCTTCGGCGTGTACGGCCGGCCCGAGAACCCGGACCACTCGAACAGCCTGGACGCGGACGGCCCCTGGACCCGGCACGCCGGCGGCCTGCTGAGCGCCCGGCACCCCGAACGCGCCACAGACGCGACGGAGTTCGACTTCACCGTCTGGCCGCCGAAGGACGCCGAACCCCTCGACACCGACGGCGTCTACGAACGGCTCGCCGCCGCCGGACTCGACTACGGGCCCGTCTTCCAGGGCCTGCGGGCCGCCTGGAGCCACGGCGAGGACGTGTACGCCGAAGTCGCCCTCCCCGAAGGCACCGCGCAGGAGGCCGGACGCTTCGACCTGCACCCCGCGCTCCTGGACGCCGCCCTGCACCCGCTGGGCCTGGGCACCTTCGACGGATTCGGCGACGGCCGCGTCCTGTTCTCCCTCGCCGACGCCTCACTCCAGGCCACCGGCGCCACCACCCTGCGCGTGCGCCTCTCCCGCAGCGGCCCCGACACCCTGACCCTGGAAGCCGCCGACGCGATCGGCGAACCCGTCCTCGCCATCGCCTCCCTGCTGATGCGGCCCGCCGGC
>NZ_JBEXHZ010000183.1:0-3818 GCF_040608315.1 Streptomyces sp. NPDC005195 | reverse complement strand
GCCAGTACGGCGCACCCTCGGCCGTCGGCCAGGCACTGCGGGCCGCCGCCGAGGTCTCCTCCGGCTCGACCCGCGTCAAACTCCTCGAAGAGTCCGTGAGCCACCTGGAGCGCTCCCCGGCCGCGTACGAACTCGCGTGCGCCCTCGTCGCCCTGGGGACCGAGCTGCGCCGCTCGGGCCGCCCCAAGGAAGCCGCCGAACATCTCTACCGAGGGCTCGACGCGGCCGTACAGTGCAGCGCCGACGGGCTCGTCGAAGAGGCCCGTGACGAGCTGGCGGCCGCCGGGCTGCGCCCGCGCAGGCTGCACGGCACCGAGACGGACACGCTCACCGCCAGGGAACGCACGGCGGCCGTGCTCACCGCCCGGGGCCGCACCGCGGACCAGGTCGCCGAGGAACTGCACACCGACGAGCAGTCCGTCGTCCGGCTGCTGTCGGCCGTCTACCGGAAGGTGGGCACGGACCGTACGGGACTGGCGGCGGCGCTGGGCGAACAGCCGCCCGCGTAGCCCCGTGCGGCAGACGCCCCCGGGCCCCGGACGGCGGCCGGACACGTACCATTGCGGCATGTCCTTCCTCCGCCGCCGCAGCGCCACGCCCGCCGGTCCCGACTTCGACGTTCTGGCCATGGATCCGGGCGACTGGCCGGGCAATCTCGGCGCGGGCCTGCTGCCCGCTCCCGACGGCAGCTGCCAGGGTGTCTTCCTGCGCTACGACCTCTTCGGCGGGCGTGGTCCGGCGATGATCATCGGTAATCTGCCCGAGGGTTCGCCGGCCCGGGAGGTCGACGAGGGAGAGATCCCGTTCGAGGTGGCCCAGCTGCTCCTGGCGCTGGAGAACGACGAGGAGGTCACCGTCACCGGGGTCGAGGACATGCCGGTGATGCAAGGTGACAACCTCCTCATCGTGCGCCGTCTCAAGCTCTCCGAGACCCGGATCTCCTGCGTGCAGTTCGACCGCAGTGACAACGTGCTGGTGACCATCGCCGCCTGGGACCGTCCCATCACCGACGACCTGTACGCGCTGCTCAAGCCGCTGCCTCCGGAGCTCTTCCAGCAGAGCTGAGCCGCCGGCTCCCGCAGCGGGGCCGAGCCGCCGCGCTCAGCCGGCCGGCCGCCACCCCAGTGCGGGACCGAGCCCGTGGGCGATGTCCGTGAGGATCTGGACGTAGTCCTCGTGCGCGAAGGTGAAGGGCAGCGCGAACGCGACCTCGTCGACCTCCTGGAACGCGGCGTGGGCGTGGAGACGTTCGGCGATCTCGTCGGAGGTGCCCACCAGGTCGGGCGCGAACATCATCCGGGCCGGACCCTGCGGCGTCGCGGTGCGCGGTGTGCGCCCCCGTGCGTACTCCTCGTACCGCTTGCGCTGCTCGCGCGTGGCGCTGTCCGTGGGGATCACGACGAGGCCCTGGGAGACGCGGGCCCGGTCGCGGTCCGGGTGGTGGGCGCGGAAGGTCCGGATGTGCGACAACTGCACCTCGGCGAAGTCCTCCGACTCCTCCGCCTTGACGACACTGCTGGTCAGGAGGTTCATTCCGTGCTCTCCCGCCCACCGCGCCGACCGCAGGCTGCCGCCGCCGTACCACATGCGGTTGCCGAGGCCGGGTGCCTGCGGCTGGACGCGGTCGGAGAAGACCTCGATGCCCTCGACGCCGCTGAAGCCGGTCGCCGGAGTGCCGCGCACGAAGTCCAGCAGCCGCTCCACACGGCCGTAGCCGAAGTCCTCCGCCTCCGCGGTGTCGGGATAGAGCGCGTGCCTGACCTGGTCGAAGTGCATCGGCGGCCCGACGCTGACACCCGGATTCAGGCGGCCCCCTGACAGCAGGTCGACGGTCGCCAGGTCCTCGGCCAGCCGCAGGGGGTTCTCCCAGCCCAGCGGGATGACCGCGGTGCCGAGCTCGATCCGGCTGGTGCGCTGCGAGGCCGCGGCCAGGACGGCGACGGGGGAGGAGATGCCGTACTGAAGATGCCGGTGGCGCACCCACGCGCTGTCGAAGCCCAGCCGCTCACCCAGCTCGATGATCTCCAGCGTCGACTCATGGCCTCGCCGGGGGTCGGCCTCGTCGAACAACCCGATGGTCAGGAAGCCCAGCTTCCGCAAGGGGGTCGAGGTCTGTGGCACGGGGCTCCTCCATCGTGGACGGCAACTCTTTCGAACGCCAGTTCCCAATGGCAGGGACCGGCGATCATCAGAGCAACACGGCGGTCATGGCGAGGAATTCCGCCGCCGGACGGAGAGACCACACGGGGGCCGGATCCGCCGTAGCGGACCCGGCCCCCGTGTGGTCAGGCGTGCCGCTGCTAGGAGTGCGCGCGCGTCACGTCCACGTCCGCCGCCCTCACGAACTCGACGCGGTGCCCGAACTGGATCTCGTAGTACATGTCCTTGCCGGTCACGACCTTGTGCGACGTCGTGTCGAAGGTCGGGGAGTAGAAGTACTCGCCCGGCACCTTGTCACCGGCCACGTACTTCTGACCCGCGAGGAGCTTGTACGACAGCGGCGACACCGCCTGGACCGGGATGCCCGCCGGGTACGCCCCCTTCTCCGGGTAGGCACGTCCGTACACGGGGATGTCCGTGAGACCCGCCTTGGGCGTGATGACCTGCCCCGAGGTGCTCACCGCGGTCGGGTGGGTCTTGGGGTTCTTGAACCAGGCCTTCTGACCCAGGTACCAGATCGCCGTCCAGTCCCCGTCACGGTCGGCGACCGCGTACTGCTGGCCGGTGGAGACACGTGAGCCCACGTCGTTCACGTCGACGGTCGAGGCGGCGCCGTTCGGCCGCAGCCCGATGTCCTTGATCAGCGGTGAGCTGTCGGAGGGCAGGGTGTGCAGGTGCACCTCGCTGGAGCCGTGGGCGGCGCAGGCCTGGCCGCTGGTGACGCATCCGGTGAACTGCGGCTTGTTCGACGCGAAGTCCGGCAGCACCATGACCAGGCCGCCGCCCGCCTTCGTCCGGTGGTACAGGGGGTGGTCGAGCAGCGCGAAGTAGTGCTCCCAGTCCCAGTAGGGACCCGGGTCCGTGTGCATCCCGGGGACCGTGGACGTCGTCGGACCAGGAACGTTGTCGTGCCCCAGGATGTGCTGCCGGTCCAGGGGCACGTTGTACTTCTTCGCCAGGTACCGCACCAGCCGTGCCGAGGCCCGGTACATCTCCTCCGTGTACCAGGCGTCCGGCGAGGCGAGGAAGCCCTCGTGCTCCAGGCCGATCGACTTGGCGTTGACGTACCAGTTGCCCGCGTGCCAGGCCACGTCCTTGGCCTTCACGTGCTGGGCGATGTGCCCGTCGGTCGAGCGCAGGGTGTAGTTCCACGACACGTAGGTCGGGTCCTGGACGAGGTTGAGCACGCCGTCCCAGGCGCCCTCGGTGTCGTGGATGACGATGTACCTGATGCTCTGCGACGAGGGCCGGTTGCCGAGGTCGTGGTTTCCGTAGTCGCCGTCGCCGAACTCCGAGTAGGGAGCCGGGATCCACTCGCAGGACACGGTCGTGGGGCACTCCGTGCCGGCGGTGGAGAGCGTCCGCAGGCCGGCCCGCCGCAGCTGCGCCGTGTCGGGGCCGATGGCGGGCTGGGCGGCCAGTTTGATCTGCTGGCCGGAGTCCGTGGTGCGCTCGGCGCCCGCACGGATCACCCCGTAGACGTCGTTGGCGTACGCCGCCGCGGTCGCGCTGTCGTCCGCGCCGGAGAAGCGTGCCACCGCGGCGTACCAGTCGGCCGCGTTCCCGCTCAGTGGTTCGCCGAGGTCCTTCTGTGTGGCGGCCAGCAGCGCGGCACCGCCCTCGACGTTCGCGGCCGCGTCCGTGCGCAGGCGCTCGGC
>NZ_JBEXHZ010000182.1:0-3833 GCF_040608315.1 Streptomyces sp. NPDC005195 | reverse complement strand
ACTGGCTGATTCTGGCCGGGCTCATTCCGCTCGGCGCAGGCATGGGCTTGGCCATGACTCCGGCGACAGCAGCCATCACCGACGCCCTGCCGCCCGCCCTGCAAAACGTAGGCTCCGCGGTGAACGACCTGTCCCGCGAACTCGGCGGCGCACTGGGGATCGCCGTCCTCGGCAGCGCACTGAACGCCGGCTACCGCAGCAACCTGAACGTCGAGGGACTCCCCGAACCGGCCGCCGAAGCCGCGCGATCCTCGCTCGCGGCTGCCGGCATCGTGGGCGCCAAGACCGGAAACTCCACGCTGGTCGAACAGGCTCGCGACGCCTTCTCCTCCGGACTGCACCTGGCTCTCATCACCGGTACGGGCGCCACCGTACTGGCCGCTGTGGCCATCGCTGTCCTGCTCCGGCACACCGGCAAAGCCACCCCTGTGGCCGCACCGGACCCGGTTGAAGATGACGTCCACCCCGCTCACATCACCTGAGGCGTGTCGCAGAACCCGTGCTTCACGGCGAGGTGCTGAAGGCCCCACCCACGACGATGCCTGATCGCTCGAGGGCGGTTGAGGTCCTGGCCGCCCTCGCCCCCACCCTCCAGCAGGCCATGACCATCGCCGCCAACAAGGAATTCGTGATCCTCGACGGCACCCTGCTGCACATCGACCGCATTGCTGCCGACCGCCCCTACTACTCCGGCAAACACAAGCGCCACGGCATGAACGTCCAGGTCATCGCCGACGCGTTCGGACGCCTGCTCTGGGCCTCACCTGCCCTGCCAGGTGCCGTCCACGACATCAAGGCCGCACGCACCCACGGCATCATCGAAGCGCTCACCCAAGCCGGCATCCGGACGTGGGCCGACAAGGGATATCAGGGAGCTCAGGGGACGATCCGGGTGCCTTACCGGGGCCGCTGGAGCACGCTCCCAGCCGGGAAGCGAGCGGTGAACTCCTCCCACGCCAGGATCCGAGCCGTCGGAGAGCAGGCCAACGCCACCCTGAAGAGCTGGCGGCTCCTGCGCAAACTCCGTTGCAGCACCACCCGCATCACCGACATCGTCAAGGCCGTCCTGGCCCTGCACCTCGCCACGGCAGCCTGAGATCGCTGCAGCCGGAGGCATGCACAAGGACAGTGCCACCATCAACGAAGCAAGGGAGACCGCTCACCGTGACAGACGTCAGAGTCACCTACGACAAGACCGTCAACGCAGCGTACGTGTACCTCACCGAACCGCAGGCCCGCGTGACGTCCGCGCGCATGTATCCCTGCGATCCAGTGGACGTCGACGGCATGATCAACCTCGACTTCGACGAGCAGGGCCGCCTCATCGGCATCGAGGTGTTGGCGGCCAGTTCGAAACTGCCCGAGTACCTGCTCCAGTCCGCGGAGCGACTTGACACCGAAGGTGCGTAACCAGCCGAGCACCACGCTCGCGGCGAACAGGTTGGAATAGGCTCAAGGCCTGGAAAGGCATGGCGAGGTCATTCCCGACCCCGGAGGCGCCAGGCCAGTCTGCCGCCCCGAGCAAGGCGGAGAGGACGGCTTACGCCGTGCTGCTGCACGGACCGGCCACGCGCTCAGGCGGCGCCGACGCGAGTCAGTGGCTGCTGCTGCGCGACCGCACAGCGAAGCGCCTGTAACCGACACAACAGCAGCAGCCACACTTCAGGAACGCGTCAGTCACCCAAGACGCCGTCGAGGCAGTCCTGCACCGGCCCGTACAGGCCGCGCGGAACCAGCCTGCGGACAATGCCCTGCGAGGCCCAGACGACCCCTGCACTGCGTGTCCGCGCAGCCCGGACTCGCTTGCGACATCACACCTACCAGCCGCCCCCTCCACCCCCGGCCGATGGTGCTCGAGCAGCTACCCCGATTCACCTCCCCCGGGCGGGTATACCCGATGTATTCTGTCAGGCATGGCACACACAACGATCAAGGTCGAGAGCAGCATCCGGGACCGGCTGGCGATCCTGGCCGCCGAGAAGGACACCACGATCGCGGGGCTCGTCGGCGAATTCGCCACCCACACCCTCACGCAGAGCGAGCGGGACGAGCAGGTCGCGAAGACCCTCGAAGTCCTGCACACGCTCTCCGGCTATGCCCCGGATCCCGGACAGGACCGCGCAGCAGACGATGAGCTCGCGCGCCGACTCGGCAGCGCCGCGTGAACCCTGTCGCCCCTGTCGATGTCGTCCTCGACGACAGCGCCCTGCTCGCCCTGGGCTCGGGCAACGTCCTGGCCTCCCGCCTTCTGTACCAGGCCGCCGAGACCGGGGCCTGGCGCATCCACGTAGCTCTGGCCGCACTCGCTGAAGCAGACCGGGTACGCGCCGGACTCGCCGGCCACCTCGGCATGCTCGACCAGGTGGTTTTCCATCCGCTCGATCTCGCCGCCGTCCTGGCCGCCTCGGGCCACGAGCGGTCTCTGGGCTGGTGCCACACTCACCACGTGGCCATGGCCGGCCCCGAGCGCCTGGACGGGGCACGCGTCGCCACCGTCCAGCCCAAGGCATGGGACAAGGCCGGCGTCCGGGTGCTCGACCTCTCCCCCTGAGCGATCCGCCCGGGTTGAGGCGGACTTCACCAGTGGATGTGATCCCAGCACCTCCCCAAGTACACGTAATACACGGGGTAGTTGACATCTGTTTCCTGATTCGCGAATCATGAATCATGGTTCAGAGCGTGCCCGACGGTTGCGTGAGGTCTCGGCGAAGTTCAGCGGGCAGGTCGCGGTCGGTAGCGGGGAGCTACAGCGGACGCGCCGCCTTCAGCTTCCTGTACTCGTCGACCCCTCGCACGAACCGGCACTCACCGGTCTTTTGGTTGACGACGATGGGCCAGTTCCCGCCCAGCCGCGCGCCACTCTCCGCGCTCGGTGGGTAGACGAAGACGTGGTGGCCGGGCAGGCGCAACCTGTCGGCAGGAAGAATGTGACATCCCCATTCATCCCACTTGGGAATATTAGACCTGCCGAATTCCTCGGCAAGGCTAGCCGCGTCTTGTTGCTGCACTCTACTTTTTCCCTCCCCCCGTATACATGAAGTCGTAGTACTCCCAGTCCAGCACGGCGTACCCGCCCGTCTGGCCATCGAGGAACTTGACGCTTCCTCCGTCGTTCACGGCGTTGTAGAAATGTCCCGGATATGGGATGTTTCCGGCACCGTCGGTGTCGAATCCGTACACGATACCGCGTGCTCCGTCTCCCCTCCGCAGCAGCTCACCGGCTATGCCATCACCGCCACTCGTTGCCTTGAAGGTCGATCCGTAGTGTTTTTCGAGGGCGCGTGCGTCAGTGATGCCCCCGTCTTCCGCCACCGAGTTAATCCCCTGGAGTCGGTTATCGGTGGCCATTGCACATTTGGAGCAGTTGGTTGTCGATCTTGACGGGTTGACGTCCTTGAGGTTGCCACCAGGTCGCGGTTTTTCAGCTGCCTCGGGGGCACTCGGCAGCTTTCCCGTTGCGATGGCGCCGATCGCCGCCCCGACGCCAGCCGCATTGGAGTCGGGACTCAGGCCGTGGTCCTTGCCCCAGGCCTTGTACCGATCGGTCAGGCACTGACCTTCCACCACGCAGGCGGGTGTGTACAGCGCACTTGTGATGTCCAGAAGGTTGGTAAAGGGCAGGCCGATGCCGAATAGGAAGTTCTCAAACCCGTGGCCGGCAGTGTTCGCCCAGTTCATGACCGCCGGATCGTTCGCCCACGTTGGGTCGTAGTAGGGAACTGGCCCGGGGACAGGGACCAGGGCTGATTCATAGTCCTGGCGGATTTGAGAATCTGCTGGTCACAAGGGTGTGACGAACCTTCGCTGCGGCAGTTCAGCAGACAACGAAGCTC
>NZ_JBEXHZ010000181.1:0-3891 GCF_040608315.1 Streptomyces sp. NPDC005195 | reverse complement strand
GTCGCGGCCGGGGGGCCGACCGGTGTCCAGTCCACGGCCGCGGCGTTTGACACCGGCGACTGCGTGCTTCCGGGTCCCGTGTTGAATCAGCTCTTGCACCGGCAGGGGCCGCGAATTACAAGTCAGTCGACCTACCTGCCGCATCTGCCTGTACGTGAGGCGAAAGATTAAGAAAATGGTTGTTTGTGACCCTGAATGTCTTCCGGTAGGCGCGAGCGCTGATGCCGATCTTGCGGCGGATTCGATCACGAAATGCGCCAGAAGAGCGGAACCCGGTTCTTTTTGCAATGAATTCGATCCCGTAAGAGCTCGTAACACGATCTTGCTGGCGCTGCTGAGGGGGTGCCGCTGCCGGCACCAAGGTCGTTCACAAGCCATGCTGGAGTCATGCCGGGATGAAGCTCGGCCACCAGGGGTGGAACGTTGCCTGGGCAAAACGGGGCGGGATAGGAGTCCGGCATCCCGAGCCATGTGACTAGGAACCAGATGAACCACAGGGTGAAGATGAACCCTGCCATTAGGGCTGTCCTGCGATGACGTCTTCCGAGGGTGTTGTGCAGGATCACCCACGGAACCGTAGCGGCGATCCATATGAGAGGCGCAAGAACCACCAACGTCATGCCGTTGGCTCCTGCGCTGCTGCCGATGTCACAAGCAGCCCATGCCCTCCCAATCGCAGCAATGGTCACCACCGCGGTCAGCCCGCCGAAGAAGACACCAAAGCCAATTCCCCTGAACCAGCGGCTTGGAGGGCTCGACGGTTCTGCTTCCACAATCATCTCCCCCACCTCCTCCTGGATGCGGAGAGTACCAACGCTCTGAAGCAGCCCGCTGGGGGCCCTGACCTACCCTGACACCGGTCAGCTGCTCCGGGGCTTCCGAAGCCGTCGCCAGCAGATGAGACTGCAGGCCAATGAGGCGAAGGCGTCGTGGAGTTCGGTGCGGCGTTCCCAGCGGACGGCGAGGCGTTTGAACTGGTGGAGCAGGGCGAAAGTCTGCTCCACGACGTAACGGAGCTTGCCCAGGCCCTTGATGTTGGGGGCGCCCTTGCGGGAGATGACTGGCAGGATCCGGCGCTTGCGCAGCTCCTCGCGGTGGGGTTGGAGTCGTAGCCCTTGTCGCCGAGCAGCGAAACGGGGCGGCGGCGTGGCCGGCCGGGACGCCCGGCAACGGGCGGGATGCAATCGACCAGGGCGAGGGCCTGGGTGACGTCGTTGACGTTGGCAGCGGTGGTGATGACTTTGAGCGGGGTGCCACGGCCGTCGCAGATCAAGTGGTGCTTGCTGTCCGTCTTCCGGCGGTCGACCGGTGACGGACCGGTATCGGCTCCCCTCTTTTTCGCGCGGATGTGGGAGCCGTCCACACACGCGCGGGACCAGTCGAGTTCGCCGGCCGCGTTCAGCTCGGCGAGCAGAACGCGGTGCAGCCGGTCAAAGACCCCAGCCTGCTGCCAACGGACCAGGCGGCGCCAGCAGGTCTGTCCGGAGCCGAATCCCAACTCCAGCGGGAGGAGTTGCCAGGCTATGTCGTTGTAGAGGACGTACAGGATGCCCTGCTGGCTGCGTAGGTGAAAACGAAGAACGAATGTCGGCTGGTCCTGGCAGCGTTGCTGGCCCGAGGTGCCTGGAGATGTTGGTCAGAACCAGGAACGGCTGAGGGCTCAGACACCGATTCGACGCATCCACCAGGGGAGGTCTGGGGGTGCGAAGGGATTGTTGAGCGTGCGGTCAAGTACGTGTTCGTCTGCGGGACCGACGACTGCGCTCAGTTCGCGTCGTGCCTTGGACCTCAGAGCGTGGAGTGTGATCTCTAGGAGGGTGCGGACGTGGTACTCACCCTTGCGGAGGTCTGTGTCATCGCGTACGTAGAACGGCTCGAGGTTTCCCCGCGTCTCGCGGACAGACGTGTTCCACCGGCGGAACGCGTGCGCGACTTCACCCGAGAGGAGGCCGTGGCCTCGTTCGAAGACGGCGATCTGCCTGTTTGCCGAGGCGGACAGTCCGCGGATCACGGGTGCCCGCCGATAGTGCCTTCGGCGTTGCGGGAGCTGCGTCCTGATCTCGCCCGGCGACTGGCGAGGCATGAACACTTCCAGAAGGAAGACGTTGGGTCCACCGACCATAGAACTTGTTGGCTACGAAGATCAAGTCCTCAGGAGCAGGTCAGCTGACCGACCGTTGTTCAGCGCGCGCACGGGTGGTTGCCAGCCGGTATGAGTCTGTGCCGGTTTCGATGATGTTGCCGCCGAAGGTAAGGCGGTCGACGATGGCCGCGCAGAGACGGGGGTCGGTGAACGTCTTTGTCCAGCCAGAGAACGACTCGTTCGAGGCGATCGCCACACTGTTCTTTTCCTCCCGCTCGGTCAGAACCTGGAACAGAAGTTCGGCGCCGCGGCGGTCGAGTTCCATGTAGCCGAGCTCGTCGACCTATGCCGATATCCGCATAGATCGACCTATGCCGACACCGCGACTGTGCCGACAGTTCGCTGACGAGGGTTCCGTCCTCGCCTGTCTGGTGTGCGTTTGAGACGTCGAGGTGGAAGGGCGGTCCGCTGCCGAGTGGTGTCCATCCTCGCGCGATTGCGGTCCGGATGGCCTGGATGACATCAGCGGGAAGGACCGGCTTGGTCGTCAGGCCGAACCAGTTCCCGGGGTGAGGGTGGTTGGTCCGGACGACGAGAGTGGTTCCCGGGACGGTAGCGTCCTCGACCGCGAACGTCAGCGGAGTCCAGCCGTTTCCCTGGCAATAGGTCGGCTTGTGGCGGATGCGCCAGCGGTAGGTGGCGCCGCCCACGACGATGCGTCGGGACCCCTTCTTGACGAGCGCCATCGCCTGCTCCTTCGACTGCCCGCAATATCGATCCGACACTCGCAGCCCGCCCTCCGCTAAGGCAAACCCTTTGAGTAGTCCTCGGCATAGTCACAGGCGGTCGAGGAACGCGAGAACCTTGTCGGTGGGCCGATAGCGGCCCGGCCGGGCGGTGACCGGCGTGGTCAAGGCCAGCGCCTGCTCCTTGATGGTCATGTCGGCGTGGACGTAGGCGTCGGTGGAGCGAACGCCGGCATGGCCGAGCCAGAGCGCGATGACCGTGGTGTCGACGCCGGCCTGCAGCAGCGACATCGCGCAACTGTGGCTTGTGTCCGCAGAGGCCGTGTGCGGATGACCTCGTGTGGCGATTGAGCAGGTCGCTCTTCGAGGCACCGTTCGCGACGCCGATCCTCGAGCTTGTTGCATTCTGCGGGATGTCCTGTGGTGCGGATCACTTGCCTCGGGTGCTCGTCGGGCAGGGTTGTCGGTGGGGGCTGAGATCGTGCCTCCGTGAGTGAACTGGTTGAGCATGTCGATGAGCATGACCGCGTGCTGGGGGTCGTCGACCGAGATGAGGCGGTGCGTGAGAACTGGCCGCATCGCATTGCAACGACGATCTGTCGTGATCGCGAGGGGTGGATCTTGGTGCTGCGGCGGGCCGAGACGATGTCCCGGTTCCCGGGCTACTACGACGTGATGGTCGGCGGCGCCGTGGAGGTGGGCGAGTCGTATGAGCAGGCGGCAGTCCGCGAGCTGACTGAAGAGCTGGGCGTTCGTGTGCCGGTGCGGTTCCTGTTCAAGTTCCTTTGCCGGGCAGGGATTAGCCCCGTCTGGTTCGGGGTGCATGAGGCCGTCGTGTCGGAAGCTCTGGCGCCGGACCCGGTTGAGATCGACTGGCAGGACTGGATGACAGTGGACGAACTGCTTGAAATCGCTGATGAATGGCTCTTCGTTCCGGGAGGGCGGGAGGCTCTGCGCCGATATCTGGAGTCCGGGTCCGGCAATGGTGCGGGCGAGCCAGCGGCCGGCATCGGCATCGTGACACGGGTTATGCGGTGCCGCGCGGGGCGTGGCGGCTCCCAG
>NZ_JBEXHZ010000180.1:0-3906 GCF_040608315.1 Streptomyces sp. NPDC005195 | reverse complement strand
CCTCCGGAACATCGCTGGTCTTCAAACTCCAGTCCGCCGTGGCCACGCCGCACACCTCCGAGATCAGGGTGTTGCGACGACCGGTTGAATCCACCCTGGGAGCCCCTGTCGGTGTGAAAAACGACGTCGTGAACCCTGCCGCCGCGGGCGGCCATGGCCATTTCGATCGCGTCGGTGACCAGGGAGGTCCGCATGTGGTCGGCGATCGACCAGCCCACCACTTTTCTCGAGCAGATGTCGATCACCGTGGCGAGGCGGAGCCATGTCGTGCCGACGGCTATGTACGTAATGTCACCGCACCACCTGGTGTTCAGCGTGTCCGCGGTGAAGTCGCGCATCACCAGGTCCGGCGCTTGCGGCGCGGTCCTGTCCGCGATCGTCGTCCGCCTCTTCTTGCGTAGGTGCCGGCCGGCGATGTGGTTGGTCCGCATCAGTCGGGTGACGCGCTTGCGGTTGATCCTGCGTCCTTTTGCGCGCAGTTCAGCATGGCCGCGCGGGGCGCCGTAGGCGCCTGACGGCAGGCAGTGACCTCCGAGGTCCGACCGGGCCTGGCCGCCGACACCCACAGCAGGCGGCGCTTGTCGTCGGTGAGCCCGAGCACGAACGAGAGCCGCTGCCGCCAGATGCGCCGTGCCGCTTTCCTGAGGGGAGTGCAGGTGCGTCGGGGCCGCGGGCGCCGGTACGGCTCTCCTGCTGAGTGCGTGGTTGCGCACTGCAGACTGGATGTGGCGGCGCGGTTGCACGGCAGGTGGGTGGGCAGGGTCCGCGTGATCGGTCGGGCGTCCTTCCCGTTCGCGGTGTTGAACGGGATGCTGGTGGGATGTCGAGGGAGTTGGAGAGGAGGTGCGCGCAGTGCCGGGAGCCGCTGCCTGCGGAGGCCGCCCCAGTCGGAGGTACTGCGATGTGACGTGCCGTGGCCGTCATTGGCGGCGGGTACGGTGGTATGATGCGATCTACCGGCGCGCTGCCGAGCAGAGCCGTGACGTCATCAGGGGCGGGGTGCTGCGGGGACAGGGCCGTTGCCCGGTGTGCAGGGTGCCGGTCTCGGTCCGCAAGCGGACGGATTCGGTGTACTGCTCGCCGAAGTGCCGCACCAGGGCGTGGCGTACGCGCAGGGACGCCGCCGATGGTATGTGACCATCCGTATCCTGCGGTGTGGATTTCGCTGTCGGGGAAGATGGCGGGTGGTGGTGTCGGGCAGCCCAGGGCCAGGCGTATCCGCCTGCGTGGGCGGGTGCTTGGCGGGTGAGCGGCTGCAGAAAAGCCCCGGCTGGACGGGGGAGACCAGCCCGGGCCGCTCAAGGGGTGTGCGGGCAGTGCCGCCTCGCGGCGGAAAGACTACACGGGGCTTTCGCTGGACGTTCATCCCCATGGGTTTCGCCCAGCCCGGCGTAGCGGCCGCACCCGCTGAGCAGCAACAGGTCTGCACAGCTCGCGGGCGGCGGCCAGGGTGTCCCACCTCACGCCGCCCGAGGCGCCAACAAGAGAACGGCCAGGGCAAGTTCACTGTTCACCGGTTTGTGGCTGCGGAGGGGACAGTGTCCCCGGGCGCGGACCCCGGCTGGGACCGACATCGGACCGGGTCTGCGTACGTACCGGTGCACAACGTGGTGACCTGCCGTGGTCGGTTCTGGGGCCGCGGCGTTGGCCAGGCGCGGTGATGCCGGCAGACGGGCTGGCGGTAGTTGGTGCCCTGACGAGTCCAGGCCGTTGACGCGGGCTTCACGGTGGCCTGCTCCGGCCGTGACGTCTACGGCAGTGTGAGCACCTGGTCGGCGGCGCAGGTGCATCGCTGGGCTGCGGCGTGAACGCCCGTACGAAGGAGTTCTGGGTCCAGGAGGCCTGCTGGCTGACGTGTGGTCCGCTCAGAGACTGAGAAGCAGGCTTTCGCGGCGGGCAGGCTGGGCGGGGACGCAGCGTTGTGCCGGTAGTTGCGCAGGCTGTTGACCGTGGTTAGGCGGCGAACGATATGGGGGAAATGACGGAATCGGTGAAAGTCCTAGAAACGCGCTACCCGCGCGGGTAAAGTCGCAGGTCATCCAGTCTGCTCCCCGCGCCCGCGGGGATGGTCCCGGGGGCAGTGCCAGCATCGCGGACCAGATCATCTGCTCCTCGCGCGCGCGGGGATGGTCCCCGGTCCGGTACGGACTGGGCCGAGGACGCCGAGGTGGTTGTACAGGATCTGCTGCCGTTCGGCGCGGGTGAGGTCGGCGACGTCCACAGTGACATGACGCTCTTGAAGTCGGGGATAGGCGTACGACTTCAGCAGCGGCCGAGCTTCGTTGTAGATGTAGCTGCGGGAGGTCAAGACGACGCGGGCGCCGCGCGCTCGTCACGCGGAGCGGTCCGCCGCCTTGCGGTCGAGCCGCGAACACGGGAAGTAACGGGGCGGCAAGCTCCCAGAGCTCATCAGGAACCAGACGCTTCGACGGATCAGCACCCACGGCCGGCATCGTGCCGTTCGAACATCAAGTCACGTGGCACAGCCTTCTA
This sequence comes from Streptomyces sp. NPDC005195, assembly GCF_040608315.1. Lineage (NCBI taxonomy): Bacteria > Bacillati > Actinomycetota > Actinomycetes > Kitasatosporales > Streptomycetaceae > Streptomyces > Streptomyces sp. NPDC005195. The sequence continues at coordinate 1,413 of NZ_JBEXHZ010000180.1, read as the reverse complement.
TGCCTTGGTTGGTGCGGCCGTTCTGGCGGCCCGTTCGATCTTCGCGCAGTAGGCAGCGCGGGCTTCCTCATCGATCTGCATCTCATGTTCGGGGCGCATCCCGGTTCGGCCATCGACGCCTTCGCGCAGGATGTCGGCGTGCCCGGCATGCCGGTTTGTCTCGCCGAGGACGTGGACCATGATGGCGAACAGGTTCGTGTTGAGATAAGGCTCCGGCCACCACGGCACGTGGCCGGGGGCATCGAGGGCAAGCTCGTCGATCGTTGCGTCTGAGTGTTCCCACGTGCGCCGGTAGGACTCGATGATCTGATCGCGCGCCTCGTCCTCGGCCGCCCACAGATCGCTGCCGTCGTGGTCCTGCCACCGGGGCAGCGGTTCCGGGGATGGGCGGTCGAAGACCTCGCCGAAGTACCTGGCCTCGACGCTGGCTAGGTGTTTGACCAGGCCGAGGAGGTTGGTCCCGGTCACTGTCAAAGGTCGGCGGGCGTCGTATTCGGACAGGCCGTCGAGTTTCCAGAGCAGCGCTTTGCGGTCCCGCCGCAGTCTCCCGTGCAGGTTGTCCTTCGCGAATTCATCGATCATGCGGCATGAGCCTGCCATGGGTTACTCGAGGCCTCAAGATCCCGTACGTGGACCGCGATGACCGGCAGATCCGAAGCCTGGCCATGGCCACCGCCCTGAGCTACTCAAGAAGCTCGCGGAACTTGCCACGTGAGACAGCCTCTTAGATCCGGGGTACGGCAGCAGTCGTACCCCGGATCTCCTATTCGCTAGGGAGGAAATGTGTCTGGCCTTGAGTCAAATGTAGGGCAGAAAGCCGCAATGCGGCGCTACTTCCAATTCGCAACCGGACTGCTGCTCGTCGGACTCATCATCGGCATCGCAGCAACTTTCAGCGGTTTTCCGCGAGCATGGATCGGCGTTGCAATTATCTTTCTGATAAGGGCGATGTTCGCTTCATGGTATAGGTCTCGAAAGAGCAAGTAAATGCGAGGGCATCCCGACGAGACGGTCTACTTCGTCAGCAAGAACACGAAGGACTTCGGTGACGGGACCAGCTACCTATACCCCATGCGCGAGGATCTTGCGGTCACCTGTGCTTGTGGCAATCGGCCCTTGGCGGTCACGTGTGCGCCAAGGGCCGGCAGGCCTTCGGCGTCACCAGCAATCGACACCGACGAGGAGGCTCGCGCGCGCGAACTCGTAGTAGCCACAACGGTACGTGTGCGTGCCGTCGGTGATGGTCTGCGAGGTCGCCCCGGATATGACACCGGTGCAGTTGGTTCCGAACGCCAGGGGCGGTATGAACGGCTTGTCCACGAGGTCCAGGCTCTGGCAGGTGAAGTCGGCGGTGGCTGCCGCGGGTGCGGCGGCAGCCTGGGACGCGGGTGCGGCGGCAAAGGCGGAGGCGAG
>NZ_JBEXHZ010000179.1:0-3914 GCF_040608315.1 Streptomyces sp. NPDC005195 | reverse complement strand
CCCGGACACGCCTACTACCAGCGGAAAGTCTCCGAAGGGAAGACCAGCAAGGAGGCCAAGCGCTGCCTGAAGCGTCGCCTGGCCGATCATGTCTGGAAGGTCATGCTCGCCGACGAACGACGAGCCCAATCTCCCGCCGCCACACCTTGACAAGACACAGAGGCACCCCCGGGATGCGGAGTGTGTTGACAGAGAGTCAGATGGGACTCATGAGAGAAACTTCGACCATGGCCGCTCCCAGAAAGTACTCGCTGGAGTTGCGTGAGCGTGCGGTACGGATGTAACGCACCTCCGAGACGAAGCCGCAGATCAAGAAACTTGCTGTCGATCTCGGCGTGCATCCGGAGGCCCTGCGCGGCTGGATCCGGCAGGCCGAGGCGGACGCCGGCGAGCGGGATGACCGGCTCACCACCGACGAGCGAGCGGAGCTCGCCGCGCTGCGCGAGGAGAACGTCCAGCCCAAGCGGGGGAACGAGGTCCTGCGGACGGCTTCGGCGTTTTTGCGGCGCAGCTCGACCCGACCCGGCCCAGGTGACGGCGCTCGTCGACGAGCACCCGCACCTGGGGGTCGAGTGCGTACTCCGGGAACTTTCCATGGCCTCTTCGACGTACTACCGTCGGCGTCGTGCCGAGCGCGAGCCGTGCGAACGCCGGCGCCGGGACGTGGAACTCACCGAGCAGATCAAGGAGATCCATGCCGGCTCGGGCGGGATGCGTGCATGCCGTGCTCAAGCGCGAGGGCGTCCACGTGGGCCGTAAACGGGTCGAGCGCCTGATGCGCGAGGCCGACATCGCGGGCATCAGCCAACGCCGAAGCGGCTTCACGCGTCGCGATCCCAAGGCCACACTCGCCCCGGATCTGGTCGCGCGGGACTTCACCGCACCGGCGCCGAACCGGCTGTGGGTCGCCGACCTCACCATGATCACCACCGGTGAGGGGCCCTTGTGGCTCTCGGCGATCCGGGACGCGTTCTCCCGCCGGGTGGTCGCCTGGGAAACCTCCGCCCGCGCGGACGCAGACCTGGTCCTGACCACCCTCGAGTACGCGCTCGCGAGCCGGGAAGCCGAACCGGGCAAGCTGATTCACCACGCGGTTCACGGCTGTCAATACACATCCGTGAAGCTCACAACTCGACTGCTGCGAGCGGGAGGTGCAGCATCCATGGCTTCGGTCGGGGACAGTTACGACTGTCAGTCTTTTCGCACCGGGTCCCGCAAGGATCGGGTAGCCCCGGCTGAGGCGGTCTGACTCTTGCTTGCAACCAATCCGTCTGAGTCGGCCGGCGCACTGTAGACCCGTAGCACCGGCCCGTTGTGGAGGGGGCCAGGCCGGGTGGGCTGACATCTGCTGAGCGGTCCTGTGCACGGTTCGTCTGCGCCGCAGCCGACGAAAGCCAGCCACGACGGCGCGTGCGCCAACCGATTAGGCGCCCGGATGGCTCGCTGCACCCCCACCGGCCTCAGCCAAGTTGCTTCTTGCTGGTGGCTGGCTGATCGCTGAATGCCGCTCGCCCAGTACAGCCACAACTGATCACGGGCGGCCGTGACCTACCGGCCGCCTTATCGATCAACGCCCTGACCTGCTGCTGAGCTGTCGGTAGCTGTCGACGTTGGTCAACGCTGAGCGCCCTTCCACGGCCCTAGCTAGAGACGCCGGAAGGACATCGAACGGCGAACCAGCAGGCCGAAAACACGCTGGTCGACCGCTTGATCGAATGTTAGCGTTCACCAGTCTTATCGTGATCATTAAGGGGGAGATTCTGCATGGGGATGTTGCGGAAAAACACTGCTGCTCTGCTGGCTGCCGTAGCGCTGGCGACAGGGGGAGCCATTACCACGGCGACTCCGGCTTCGGCTGCCCAGACCTGTCCGGCGGACAACCTGTGCTTGTACTCATCCACCGGTTTCAATGACATGAAGATGCGGACGGTGCAGACCAGCGTATGTTTCGCGCTCTCGACGTTCCAGCTCATCGGCGACCGACACATTATGTCCTATGACAACAACCTCTCGGTCAAGGCAGTGCTTTGGCACACTCGCAGCCTTGACCAGAGCTGGATAAGCGACGGCGCCATCAGCGCTGGCGGATTCAGCAGTAACACAGGTGGCAATTTCAACGACGCAGTGGTCGTGTGCACCGGTGGCCGAAGCCCCTACTGGCCCGGCATCTGATCCTGATATCGGTCCGTGACAGCAGGGGATTGGCCACCCACTCGGGCCTGGCGGAACGTGGCCTCAGTCGTAAAAGGTCGGCCGGAAAGGGAGACGGCGGGCCTGTCTGCGGCCGGCCCGCCGGGACGAATCTCGCTCGACGTCGTGGGCACGCCGCCGTGCAACCTTTGGCATTTCCGGCGCAGTCGGCCCGGACCTGTTCGGTAGGCCACGAGCATCTGGCGCCCCCGCCCGCTACGAACAGGCCCACGATCGCGTAATCGGCTGCTCCGACAGGGGACCGGCCCGACCTACTACCCCGGGGACATCAGGGTGCTGAAGCGCGTCTGTTCGGTGGTGGCCGCATCGCTCGTACTGTTCGGCGGGGGGCCACTCGCGCTCGCGTCGCCGGCTTCGGCGGTCTCACCGACTTTCGAGTACGAGGTGACACGCACAGCGGCCGCGTACCGGGACATACCGGGGACCGATGTGACGTTCACCGCTGCGGCGGGTGAGAAGTCCTATCTATGGTCGCGAAATCTCTCGGTGGCGAACGTGACGGCCCTGGGCAGCGGGGACAACATCGGATCCACCGTGGCGGTACGGTGCGGCCATTCCGACGGCACAGCGCTCCCTGCCGACTCCGAGGCCGGGGCGTACTGGGCGGCCAACCTGGTGCCGCCCGGAGAGAGGTCCGTGTCCCCCGCACTGCGCTGGGTGTTCACCGCGCCCGGTGCGGGGTCATACAAGTGCCTTCTTTCTGTGACCAGTTATTCCACGATCATCCAGGGTGGGCGCCGTGTGACGATGAAGGTGCCGGCCGGTGCGGAACTGACTCGGGGCACGTATGCGTCGACAGCGCGTTGGACGCTGCCCGCGACCAGCGCCGTGGTGATCGCGCGCGGGGCGACGCAGACCACCCTCGGATACACCTACACGCCTGGCAGCGGTGACGACGTCACGGTAGTGCAGGATGCGGCCTTGACGACCTGCGTCGCTGGCTCCACGATCTGCGCGGGCGGTTCGACGGCCTACACCGGAACGCAGGCCGAGACCTGGATCGAAGCCCAACCGCAGAATCCCGATGGGAGCAAGTGCGGTGAACCGATCACCGGCCCCGTGGCGCAGTGGAGCATCTCCACTGCCAAGCATCACCAGACCGCTACGAACGTCCTCCACCTCGTCAGATCCCAGCTCGGCGGGTGTACCCAGCTACGCGTTTCGCTCAAGTTGAGTAACGCCGAAGGCAATCCGCTCAATCTCCATGGGGGGTACGCCTCGGGTCAGATCGCCGCGACCCACGGTCTTGCCTTCACGTACTGACCCATCATGATGTCAGCGTGGAGTGTCCGACTGCGGGACAAAACCGATGAACGTGGGCTAACGCCGCCTTACAAACGGGCGCCCGCGGACCATCTGCGCAGGTGAGGGCGCACCAGCCCGGGGCGGGGCCGCCGACCAAGTCGCTTCGGGACGTAGAGGCCATCCACCCAAGGCCTCACCACAACGCCTCCGCCATCACCGCTCGCGCTGACGGACGTCACCAGGCGGCGCGGCTGAGGCCCGGTGATGAGTGAACTGACCAGGTGCTGCTCGACCAGTAGCTGCAGATCTCCCGGCTGAATGCGTCGGCCTCGTCCAGGGTGTCCGTTGACAGAATGGTGCGGGCTAGTGCCACGTCAGGCAATGTTTGCCCTATTGCGATGTGACTCGCCGCTCGGGTGCTCTTCCGGGCGGCGTCACCGTCAAGCCGGTCGGGCGGG
>NZ_JBEXHZ010000178.1:0-4009 GCF_040608315.1 Streptomyces sp. NPDC005195 | reverse complement strand
GTCTCCGTGGCCGACCTGGCCCGCGACGTCAGCACCGGCTCCGGCCCGGACGCACTGAAAGGCGTCAGCGTCTGGCTGACCTCGGCTGAGGGCTGAGGGCTGTCCCTGATCCCGGCGGGCACGCGGCGCCGGTTACGGCGTCGCGCCGTGTGGCCGCGTCGCGCGAACGCCGTCCGGTAGGAGGCCGCCCCTCCGCCTCGCGATGCACCGCGTCCGACGCCGCGCCCTGATCCACCGGGGGCACGGGGCGGCCCTGAGGCCCGCCGCGCCCACGATCCGGGCCTGAGCCCACAGGCCGCGATCGGCGCCTGGGACCCGTGCTCGCCCGCCGCGGCCGCGGGGAGCCGGGATCCATCCGCCGGAATGCACCCACCGGGACGACAGGTGGTCACGCCGCCGGCGAGACGACCGGCGCCCTTTGGCCGGTCCGTTCTACCCCTGGTAGGGGTCGCTGATGATGTGGCGGCGGCCGGCGGTTTCCAGCACGCTGCGGGGGAAGTGGGGGCCTGCCACGTAGTAGCGGGCCTTGGTGTTGCCGACCGGCGTCAAAAGGCCCGCTCTGGTGAGTGCCTGGATGTCCCGGGTGGCTTGCTGGTTGGTGAGCCCTTCCGCCTTCTCGTAGCGGGAGCGGCGCACCCGGCCTGTCATGGCGACCTCGTGCAGCGCCGTGATCTGACGTTCGGTCATGTGCAGATGGTCGGCCTGCTCGTCGAGGCGGAGCCAGCAGTCCGCCGAGCGCTGTACCCGGTGCTGGACGCGTTGCGACTGCTGGTGGTAGGCGCGCAGATTGAATCTGACCCACGGCAGAGTGTCGCGTTCGGGGGAGTACACCGGGCCGCCCACCTCCCGCAGCACCTTGTAGTAGTCCCAGGTGTTCCCGGGCATGCCGAGCCACTCCTCGATCGAGGAGAACTCCGGGGCGAGGACTCCTTCGCGTGCGATCAGGAGCGTCTGCAGACTGCGGGACATACGGCCGTTTCCGTCGATCCACGGATGGATCTTCACCAGATTCAGGTGGGCCATCGCGGCACGCACGAGGGGGTGGGTCTCGAGGTCTCCGTGATTGAGCCAGTCGACCAGTTCGCTCATCAGCTGAGGGATTCTGTCCTCGTGTGGGCCTTCGTACTCTGTGGCGTGCGGGTCGCCCGCGGCCGAGATGAAGATGGGTTTGCGGCGCCACTGGCCGGCGGGCCGGCCGGCGTGGTGGCTCTGCAGTATCCAGTGCAGGGCGTTGAGGAGGCCTTTGGAGTACTCGAAGTCCTCCACGTTCCACAGTGACTGGATGTAGGTCATCGCCTGCTGATAGGCGACGGTCTCTCTCTTGTTCTCCTCGCTCGCGTCGACGACCTCGCGCTCGCCGTCCATGAGGTCTGCCACGTCCCGGGGGTCGACCTGGTAGCCCTCGATCGTGTTGGACGCCGCGATCGCCGAAGCGGTCAGGGATCGCCGCAGGTCAGCAGTCCATTTCATGGGGCTCTGCTGCACGAACTGCCGTAGTTCCCGGCGCATGTGGGCGATCTCGTCGAGAACGCGGTGATCGACGGCCGCGAGGCGCGGGATCTGGTAGAGCATGCTGAATGATACCCAGTGGGTATCATTCAAGCAATCGACGAGAGCAACCGTGTACCGCCGCCGCCGCTCCGGCAGGCCCGCGCGGTGTCAGCGGCCCTTGCGCACCCGGGCCGCCGCGCGGGCCTCCGCGACCTTGCGGGCCTCGGAGGATTTACGGGACTCCTTGGCCGGACGGGTGCCGAGACCGCCGAAGGGGACGTGACCCTGGCCCTTCGCCCCGGCCGGCGGCCGCTTCGCCCCGGTGATGGCCGTCAGCGCCTCCTCGCCGGAGCGCACCTGCGTGACCGTCGGCCGGATACCTGCCTCGGACATCAGCCGGTTCACCTCGCGCCGCTCGCCGTGGGTGACCAGGGTGACCACCTTCCCGGACTCCCCGGCGCGCGCCGTACGCCCGCCCCGGTGCAGGTAGTCCTTGGCGTCGGCCGGCGGATCGACGTTGACGACCAGGTCGAGCGCGTCGATGTGAATGCCCCGCGCGGCGACGTTGGTGGCCACCAGCACGGTGACCTCACCGGCCTTGAACTGGGCGAGCGTGTGCGTCCGCTGCGGCTGCGACTTCCCGCTGTGCAGGGCGGAGGCCCGTACGCCACTGGCCCGCAGATGCCGGGTGAACTGGTCCACGGCCGCCTTGGTGTCCAGGAACATCAGCACCCGGCCGTCCCGTGCCGCGATCTCGGTCGCCGTCGCGTACTTGTCGGCGCCGTGCACGTTCAGCACGTGATGTTCCATCGTGGCGACCGAGCCGGCCACCTGGTCGACCGAGACGACGACCGGCTCGTGCAGATAGTCCCGGACCAGCTGGTCGACGTTGCGGTCGAGCGTGGCGGAGAACAGAAGCCGCTGACCGTCGCCGCGGACCTGGCCGAGGATCTCCGAGACCTGCGGCAAAAACCCCAGGTCGCACATCTGGTCCGCCTCGTCCAGCACCGTGATCCGCACCTGGCCCAGATGACAGTCCCGCCGGGACACCAGGTCGGCCAGCCGTCCCGGCGTCGCGACGACGACCTCGGCGCCGGTGCGCAGCAGTGCCGTCTGCCGGTTGATCGACAGACCGCCGACCACCGTCGCGAGGCGCACGTTCAACATCCGCGCGTACGGCGCCAGCGCATCGCTCACCTGCTGCGCGAGCTCCCGGGTCGGCACCAGGACCAGTGCGAGCGGCCGCTTCGGCTCCGCGCGCAGACCCGCCGTCCGCACGAGCAGCGCGAGCCCGAAAGCCAGCGTCTTGCCGGAACCGGTCCGCGCGCGGCCCAGGACGTCACGTCCGGCCAGCGCGTTGGGCAGAGTCGCCGCCTGGATCGGGAAGGGCTCCGTCACCCCGAGGCCGCTCATCGTCCCCACCAGCTCCGGGGGCAGCCCGAGCGCGTCGAAGGAAGCGGCCGGCGGCAGACCGGCGGAGGCCGCCTGCGGCATCGGGAGCTCACCCGCCGGCGCCGTCGCCGGCTGGTGCTCGCCGGCACGGGAGAGTCCGGAGACTGGCGGCTTCGCGTTCATGGGGAACCTTCCTCGATGCGACGCCCGAAAAAGCGCCGGGGCCCGTACCCCTTCGGTACGGGCCCCGGCGACATCGAAGCGTGTCCCTCATTTTACCAGCGGGGCCCCGGCCGTCCGCCGCCCCGACCGGTCCGTAGGGACACCGCGCGTTCCGGAGGCGTGCCGCGTCCGCCACCGTGTGCCTCGCCGCCACCCGGACGGGCCGGGACCCGGCCCGACCCACCCCGCGACACGGGCAGGGCGCCTCGCGACCTCCCCGTCCGTTCAGGAGCCGGTGGTGCTTTTGTCGCCGAGGGCCCATGCGGCGATGTCGCGGTAGTGGATCGGTCCGCGGCTGCGGCCGGCGTTGCTGCCGACCAGGTGCAGACGTTCGGCAGGCCATCCGCGGCCGGTGAATCCCGCGAACCCCTCGGCGATCTCTTCCGCCGAGGACCGGTCTCCCCGGCGGGCGCGCGCCAGCGTCAGATGGGGGCGCAGGGGCCGGTCCTCGAAGGCGATCCCGCAGTTCTTGACGGCGGTGCGCACAGCGGCGGCGAGCATCCGCAGCCCGTCGAGGTCTCCGTCGATTCCGCTCCACAGCACCCGGTCGTCGAAGGTCCCACTGCCGCGCAGTGCCAGAGGGAGGGGCTGGTGGTCGGCCGCCAGGCCGGCGAGAGGCGGTCGCAGGAGCGGAACCGTCCCGGCCGGCAGCTCCCCGAGGAACGCCAGGGTGATGTGCCAGTCCTCGATGCGGTTCCACCGCATCCGAGGGTGGGTGTCGTAGGCGGGCCGCAGCTCCCGGGCCAGTTCTTCCTTCGCGTGGTCGGGCGGGGCGAGGGCGATGAACACGCGCACGGTCGCCGGCTGAGTCTGGTCGTTCACACCGGACTTCCTACCGCACCCGGGTGGCGGGGGCGACGGCCCGGGTACCGGGGGGCGAGGGCGGCCCGGCCCGGTGCGGGCC
>NZ_JBEXHZ010000177.1:0-4027 GCF_040608315.1 Streptomyces sp. NPDC005195 | reverse complement strand
ACCCGGGCCGTCGCCCGCCGCACCGCGGCCCGCGCCCAGCAGCCCGGCAGCCTGCTGGAACGGCTGTCGAACCGGCCGCCGGCCGAACGGGCCCGTGTCCTGCTCACCACCGTGCGCACCCAGGTCGCCGACGTCCTCGGCTACGACGGCCCCACCGACATCGAACCGGCCCACTCCTTCTCCTCCCTCGGCTTCACCTCCCTCACCTCCGTCGAACTGCGCGACGCGCTCAGCACCGCGCTCGGCGTGGCCCTCCCGGCCACCCTCGTCTTCGACCACCCCACCCCGCACGCGCTCGCCCGGCACCTCGACGCCGACCTGTTCGGCACGACCACCGACGACGACGGCCACACCCGCCGCCCGGCCGCCACCGACGACGACCCGATCGTCATCGTCGGCATGGCCTGCCGCTACCCCGGCGGCGTCCGCAGCCCCGAGGACCTGTGGGACCTCGTCGTGGCCGGCGCCGACGGCATCTCGCCGCTGCCCGGCGACCGCAACTGGAGCCCGGAGACCCTCTACCACCCCGACCCCGACCACCCGGGCACCGTCTACACCCGCGAGGGCGGATTCCTCCACGACGCCAGCCAGTTCGACCCCTCGTTCTTCGGCATCAGCCCCCGCGAGGCCCTCGCCATGGACCCCCAGCAGCGCCTGCTGCTGGAGACGTCCTGGGAGGCCCTGGAACGCGCCGGCATCGACCCGGCCACCGCACGCGGCAGCCGCACCGGCGTCTTCGCGGGCGTCACCTACCAGGACTACGTCACGATCCTGGCCGCCGCCGACGACAACGTCGAGGGCTACGTCGGCACCGGCAACTCACCCAGCGTGCTCTCCGGCCGCATCGCCTACACCCTCGGCCTCGAAGGCCCCGCGGTGTCCGTCGACACCGCCTGCTCCTCCAGCCTCGTCGCCCTCCACCTCGCCTCCCAGGCACTGCGCCAGGGCGAATGCACCCTCGCGCTCGCCGGCGGAGTGACCGTGATGTCCACACCCGGCTCCCTCATCGAGTTCAGCCGCCAGCGGGCACTCGCCCCCGACGGCCGCTGCAAGCCGTTCTCCGCGGACGCCGACGGCGCCAGCTGGGCCGAGGGCGTCGGCGTCCTCGTCGTCGAGCGGCTGTCCGACGCCCGCCGCAACCACCACCCCGTCCTGTCCGTGCTCCGCGGCAGCGCCCTCAACCAGGACGGCGCCTCCAACGGACTGACCGCCCCCAGCGGACCCTCGCAGCAGCGGGTCATCCGCCAGGCGCTCGCCGGCGCCGGACTGACCCCCGGCGAGGTCGACGCGGTCGAGGCACACGGCACCGGCACCACCCTCGGCGACCCGATCGAGGCCCAGGCGCTCATCGCGGTCTACGGCCAGGACCGGCCCGAGGACCGGCCCCTGTGGCTGGGCTCCCTGAAGTCCAACATCGGCCACAGCCAGGCCGCCGCGGGCGTCGGCGGCATCATCAAGATGGTCATGGCGATCCGCGAGGGCGTCCTGCCGCGCACCCTGTACGCCGACAACCCCACCCCGCACGTCGACTGGACCGCCGGCGACGTCCGCCTGCTGACCGAGCAGCTGGACTGGCCCGAGACCGGGCGTCCGCGCCGCGCCGGTGTCTCCTCGTTCGGCATGAGCGGCACCAACGCCCACGTCATCGTCGAACAGGCACCGGCCGCCGAACCGGCCACCGCCTCGCCCGCCACCCCGGACCCCGCGGTCCTCACCGGCGCGCTGCCCGTCGTACCGACCCTGCTGTCCGGCCGCACCGAGGCCGCCCTGCGCAGCCAGGCCGCACGCCTGCGCACCCACCTCCTCGCCCGCCCCGACACCCCGCTCACCGACCTCGCCTACTCCCAGGCCACCACCCGCTCGGCCTTCGAACACCGGGCGGCCGTCCTCGCCACCGGCCGCGACACCCTCGACGAGGCCCTCGCCGCCCTCGCCGCCGGCGCCCCCGTCACCGGACCCGGCGTCGTCTCCGGCACCGCGCCCACCGCCGCCGACCCCGTCCTGGTCTTCCCCGGACAGGGCGCGCAGTGGACCGGCATGGCCCGCGAACTCCTCACCGGCTCCCCCCTGTTCGCCGCCCTCGTCGCCGACTGCGAACGCGCGCTCGCCCCCCACATCGACTGGTCCCTGACCGCGGTCCTGCGCGGCGACGAGGACGCGGCCGACATCGGCCGGGTCGACGTCGTCCAGCCCGCCCTGTGGGCCGTCATGGTCGCCCTCGCCGGCCTGTGGCGCTCCCTCGGCGTCACCCCCGCGGCCGTCGTCGGCCACTCGCAGGGCGAGATCGCCGCCGCCTGCGTCGCCGGGGCCCTGTCCCTCGACGACGGCGCCCGGATCGTCGCCCTGCGCAGCCGGGCCATCGTCGCCATCGCCGGCACCGGCGGCATGATGTCCGTGCCGCTGAGCGCCGACGAGACCCGCGCCCGCATGAGCCCGTGGGCCGACCGCCTCGCCGTCGCCGCCGTCAACGGACCCGCCTCGGTGGTGGTGTCCGGCGAAGCCGCCGCGCTCGACGACCTGTTCACCGCCCTCACCGACGACGGCGTACGCGCCCGCAAGGTCGCCGTCGACTACGGCTCCCACTCGCCGCAGGTCGAACCCATCCGCGCGACCGTCCTCGACGCCCTCGCCGGCATCGAGCCGCGGGACGCCGAGATCCCCTTCCGCTCGGCCCTCACCGGCCAGTGGCAGGACACCACCACCCTCGACCCCGAGTACTGGTACACCAACCTGCGCGAGACCGTCCGCTTCGAGGAGGCCGTCCGCGGCCTGATCGCCGAAGGACACCGCACCTTCATCGAGGTCAGCCCGCACCCCGTGCTCGCCGTCGGCCTGCGCGAGACCCTGGAGGACGCCGGCGTCGAAGGCGCCGCGCTCGGCTCCCTGCGCCGCGACAAGGGCGGCCTGGGCCAGTTCCTCACCGCGGTCGCCGAAGCCCACGTGAACGGCGTCGCCCTCGACTGGACGGCCGTGTTCGCCGCCGCCGGCGCCCACCGCGTCGACGTACCGACCTACCCCTTCCAGCAGCAGCGGTACTGGCCCCACGTCCCGGAGCGGGACACCTCCGCCTCCTTCGGCACCGCCGCCACGGACACGGTGGAGTCCCGCTTCTGGGAGACCGTCGACCAGGGAGACCCGGAAGCACTCGCCGACGCCCTCGACCTGCCCGCCGACGCACCGCTGAGCGCCTTCCTGCCGGCCCTGTCCACCTGGCGCCGCACCAGCCGCGAACGCTCCACCACCGACTCCTGGCGCTACGGCGTCGGATGGTCCCCGCTGACCGGCGACGCCGCGGGCGCCCTGTCCGGCACCTGGCTCCTCGTCGCCCCCGCCGGCCCGGACGGCATCCACGACGCCCTCGTCGCCGACGCCCACCGCGCCCTGACCGGCGGCGGCGCCCGCGACACCCGCCTGGTCACCGTCCCCGACGGCGGCACCGACCGCACCGCCCTCGCCGCCCTCCTGACGGCCGCCCTCACCACCGACGACACCACCACCCCCGCCGTGGCGGGCGTCCTGTCCCTGCTCGCCCTCGACGAACGCCCCCACCCCGACCACCCGGCGCTCCCGCACGGCCTCGCCGGCACCGTCGCCCTCCTCCAGGCCCTCGGCGACACGCACCCCGACACCCCGCTGTGGTGCGCCACCCGCGGCGCCGTCGCCGTCGGCCCCTCCGAAACCGTCACCAGCCCCGCCCAGGCACTCGTCTGGGGCCTCGGCAGGGTCGCCGCCCTGGAACACTCCGAACGCTGGGGCGGCCTCGTCGACCTGCCCGCCGCACTCGACGGCCGGGCCGGCACCCGCCTGTGCGCCGTCCTGGCCGCCACCGGCGACGAGGACCAGATCGCGATCCGGCCCTCCGGCGCCTTCGGCCGCCGCCTGGTCCACGCCGCCGCCCCCCTCACCGACACCCAGGCCTGGCAGCCGCGCGGCACCGTCCTGGTCACCGGCGGCACCGGCGCCCTCGGCGGCCCCCACGCCCGCTGGCTCGTCGGACGCGGCGCCACCCACCTGATCCTGGCCGGCC
>NZ_JBEXHZ010000176.1:0-4034 GCF_040608315.1 Streptomyces sp. NPDC005195 | reverse complement strand
GTGTCGGCGCGGGGTCGTCTGATGCAGGAACTGCCGTCCGGTGGTGCGATGTTCGCGCTGGAGGCGTCCGAGGATGAAGTGCTCCCCCTGCTGACGGAGGGGGTGTCGGTCGCGGCGGTCAACGGTCCGCGTTCGGTGGTGGTCTCCGGTGCCGAGACCGCGGCGGAGGCGGTCGCGCAGGAGATAGCCGCCCTGGGCCGCCGTACCTCCCGTCTGCGGGTCTCCCATGCTTTCCATTCGCCGCTGATGGAGCCGATGCTCGCCGAGTTCCGTACGGTCGCGGAGAGCGTGACCTACGCTGCACCGCACATCGCGGTCGTCTCGAACGTGACCGGACAGACCGCCGGCGTCGGGGAGTTGGAGTCGGCCGAGTACTGGGTCCGCCACGTCCGGGAGGCCGTACGGTTCGCCGACGGGATCGCCTGGCTCGAAGGGCGCGGCGTACGCCGGTTCGTGGAGCTCGGCCCGGACGGGACCCTCACCGCCCTCGCCCAGACCAGTGTCTCCGGCGACGAGGAGATGCTCTTCGCGTCCCTCCTGCGCAAGGACCGCCCCGAGCCGCTCACGGCGCTCGGCACGATCGCCACCCTCCACACCCGCGGCATCGGCGTCGACTGGCCCGCCGTGATCCAGGGCGACGACTGCCCGCCGGTCACCCTGCCCACCTACGCCTTCCAGCGCCGGCGCTACTGGCTCGACCCGGTCGCCAAGGGTACCGCCAGGACGACGGGACACCCGCTGCTCAGCACGTCCCTCGCGCTCGCCGGCTCGCACACCGTCGTCTCCACCGGACACGTCTCGCTGCGGGCCCAGCCCTGGCTCGCCGACCACACCGCTTTCGGCACCCCGCTCGTGCCCGCCTCGCTCTTCACGGACCTCGCCCTGCACGCCGGTTCCCGGCTCGGCAGCCCGCATCTGGCCGAACTCACCGTGGACCTGCCCCTCGTCCTGTCCGAGACCGGCGAGACCGAGATCCAGACCGTGGTCGAGGGCACCGAGGACGAAGGCCGGTGGACGTTCACCGCGCACTCCCGCCCCGCCGGTCCCACCGACCACACGGGGGACGGCCCCTGGCAGCAGCACGCACGAGGCGTCCTGCAGCGGCTGCCGGACACCGTGACGGCCGCCGGGCACCAGGACCCCGCCGCCTGGCCGCCCGCCGGCGCGATCCCCCTCGACATCGACGAGCTGTACCTCACCCTCGAGGACCGCGACACCGTACCCGGCACCGCCCTGCGCACCCTGACAGCCGCCTGGCGACTCGGCGACGAGGTGTACGCCGACGCCGTGCTGCCCGAGCGGCAGCGCGCCGAGGCCGGCCACTTCGCCCTGCACCCGGCCCTGATCGAGGGCGCCCTCCTCGCTCTCTGCGCGACCGGACACCCCGCACCCCACGCCCTGTCGTGGTCCGGCCTCACTCTGCACGCCACAGCCGCCGAGTCCGTACGCGTCCAGGTCCGCCCCCGCCCGGACGGCACCGTCGCGCTCGCCCTCTTCGACACCACCGGCGCACCCGTCCTCAGCGCGGACGGACTGAGGACACGCACCCTCACAGCGGCGGACCTGCCGGCCTCCAAGGCCGCGGGGAACGACGACATCTTCGGCCTCGTATGGACCGCCTCGCCCGGACCGGTGCTGCCGAACGCCCCCGAACTGGCCGTCCACGCCTGCCTCGACGACCTCCTCGCCGCCGCCGGCACCGGCCCCGTACCCGAGGTCGTCGCCCTCCCCTTCCGCACCCCCCTCGACGACCGCACAGCGACCGCCGAAGCCGTCCGCACCGCCACCACCACCGCACTCACCCTGCTGCAGACCTGGCTGACGGACGACCGCCTCACCGGCTCCCGCCTGCTCCTGCTCACCTCCGGCGCCGTCGCCGCGGCCGACGGCGAGACGGCCCGCGACCTGCCCGCCGCGGCCGTCCGCGGACTCGTGCGCTCCGCCCAGGCGGAGAACCCCGGCCGCTTCCTGCTCATGGACACCGACGCCCCCGGGCCCGACCCGCGAGCCGTCGCCGAGGCACTGCGCCACGACGAGCCCGACGTCGCCCTCCGCGACGGCCGGGTCCTGCTGCCCCGCCTCACCCGCACCGGTACCGGGCAGACCTCGCGGACGACGGTCTTCGACCCCGAGCGCACGGTCCTGGTGACCGGCGGCACCGGCACCGTCGGCGCCGCCACCGTCCGCCACCTGGTGACCGAGTACGGCGTACGCCACCTCGTCCTCGCCGGACGCAGGGGCGCCGACGCGCCCGGCGCCCGCGAACTCCTCTCCGAAATGGCCGAGGCGGGCGCCGACATCACCGCGGCCGCCTGCGACGCCACCGACCGCGACGCCCTGGCCGCACTACTGGCCGCCATTCCACGCGACCACCCGCTGGGCGCCGTCGTCCACGCCGCCGGCGTCGTGGACGACGGCCTCATCACCTCCCTCACCCCCGAACGCCTCGACGCCGTACTGCGCCCCAAGGTCGACGCCACGGTCAACCTCCACGAGCTGACCCGCACCCTCGACCTGACGGCCTTCGTCGTGTTCTCCTCGGCCGCCGCCACGCTCGGCAGCCCCGGCCAGGGCAACTACGTCGCGGCCAACTCCTTCCTGGACGCCTTCGCCGGACACCTCCGCGGCGAAGGACACCCCGCCCTCTCCATCGGCTGGGGACTGTGGGCCGCGGACAGCGGCATGACCGGTCACCTGGACACCGCACAGCGCGGCCGCATCGACCGCAGCGGCATCGGCGCCCTGCCCACCCGGGAAGCCCTGGCCCTCTTCGACCGCTGCCTGTCCCACACCGACGGCACCCCCCTGCCCCTGCGCGTCGACCTGCCCGCACTGCGCCGGAACGCGGCCGGGCTTCCCTCCGTCCTGCGGTCCCTGGCCGGCCGCACCCCGCTACGACGGGCCGCGGGCGCCGGGGCGAACGGCACGGCACCCGCGGGCGGCGCTCTCGCCGCGCTCCCCGAGGAACAGCGCCGGACGGCAGTGCTGGCTCTGGTCCGTACGACGATCGCCGGCGTCCTCGGCCACAGCAGCGACGCGTCGATCAGCCTCGACCGCCCCTTCGCGGACATGGGCTTCGACTCCCTCACCGCCACGGAACTGCGCAACGCCCTCACCCGGGAGACCGGCCTCACCCTGCCCGTGACCCTGGTCTTCGACCACCCCAACCCGACCGCCGTCGCCGACTTCCTCCTCGCCGAACTCGCCCCCACCACGACCGGTCCGGCACAGCCCGCACGGCACAACCCCGCGGCACCGGCCGACCTCGCCGACGACCCGATCGCGATCATCGGCATGGGCTGCCGCTTCCCCGGAGGCGCCGAGAACCCCGAACAGCTGTGGGACATGCTCCTCAAAGGCGTCGACGGCATCAGCGACTTCCCCGCCGACCGCGGCTGGGACCTGGCCGCCCTCTACGACCCGGACCCCGAGTCCCGGCGCCGCGGCACGACATACGCCTGCCGCGGCGGCTTCCTGGAGAACGTCGCGTCCTTCGACGCGGACTTCTTCGGCGTCTCACCCCGCGAGGCCCTCGCCATGGACCCGCAGCAGCGCCTGCTGCTGGAGACGTCGTGGGAGGCCGTCGAACGGGCCGGCATCGACCCCCGCTCCCTGCGCGGCAGCCGCACCGGCGTCTTCACCGGCACCAACGGCCAGGACTACGCACACGTGCTGAGCACGTCGGACGCCGACACCGAGGGCTACCTCGGCACCGGCAACGCGGCGAGCGTCATCTCGGGCCGGGTCTCCTACGTCCTGGGCCTCGAAGGTCCCGCGGTCACCGTCGACACCGCCTGCTCGGCCTCCCTCGTCGCCCTGCACTGGGCGATCCGCGCGCTGACCTCGGGGGAGTGCTCGATGGCACTCGTCGGCGGTGTGACGGTGATGTCGACCCCGGCGGCGTTCGTCGAGTTCAGCCGTCAGCGCGGCCTCGCACCGGACGGCCTGTGCAAGGCGTTCGCGGAGGGTGCGGACGGTACGGGCTGGGGTGAGGGTGTGGGTGTGCTGCTGGTGGAGCGGTTGTCGGACGCCCG
>NZ_JBEXHZ010000175.1:0-4035 GCF_040608315.1 Streptomyces sp. NPDC005195 | reverse complement strand
GTCCTCGGTGATGCGGACGCCGTGGCCGATGCGCTGGGCACCGCAGACCTGGAGGGCCTGGTGGATGCTGGGCAGCCCGTGGGCCTCGCCGGCGTGGATGGTGAAGGGCACGCTCTCGCGCCGCAGGTGCTCGAACGCGGCCAGGTGGTCGGCGGGCGGGAAGCCGTCCTCGGCGCCGGCGATGTCGAAGCCGACGACCCCGGCGTCCCGGAACGCCACCGCCAGATCGGCGATCTCCCGGGTGCGGTCGAACATGCGCATCCCGCACAGCAGCGTGCCCACCCGGACCGGGGTGCCCGCGGCGGCGGCCTTGGCCATACCGGCCGCCAGCCCCTCCTGCACGGTCTCGACGACCTCGGGCAGGGTCAGCCCGCCGTTCACCATCAGCTCGGGCGCGTAGCGCACCTCGCCGTAGACGACGCCGTCCCCGGCCAGGTCGAGCACGTACTCCTCGGCGGTGCGCAGCAGGCCCTCGCGGGTCTGCATCACGGCGAGGGTGTGCTCGAAGGTGGCTATGTAGCGCACCAGGTCACCGGAGTTGGCGGCCTCGTAGTACCAGGCGGCGAGCGCGCGCGGGTCGGTGGTGGGCAGCGTGTGGCCGACGGTCCCGGCGAGTTCCACGAGGGTGTCCGGGCGCAGACCGCCGTCGAGGTGGTCGTGCAGTACGGCCTTGGGGAGACGGCGGATGATGTCGGTGTCGATGCGGGGCGCGGTCATGCGTGTCTGTTTCCTCGGCAGGTCGGATCTGGGGTGGCGGCGTCGGTGCGAAGGCCGTGGGGCCATGCGGCGGGGCAGCGTGGCTATACGGCGGGCTGGAGAAGGTCCCAGCGGTTTCCGTACAGGTCCTGGAAGACGGCGACCGAGCCGTACGGCTCGTGGCGCGGCTCCTCCAGGAAGGTCACGCCGGCGGCACGCATGCGCGCGTGGTCGCGGGCGAAGTCGTCGGTGTGGAGGAAGAAGCCCACGCGGCCCCCGGTCTGGTCGCCGACCCGGGCGCGCTGTGACTCGTTCTTGCCCCGGGCCAGGAGCAGTCCGCTGCCGGTGCCCTCCGTGCCCGGCTCGACGACGACCCAGCGGGAACCGTCGGGCCGGGGCTCGTCCTCGGCCAGCCGGAACCCGAGTGCCTCGGTGTAGAAGCGGATCGCCTCGTCGTAGTCGTCGACGACGAGGGTGACCAGGGCGATGCGTCTCATCAGGGCCTCTCCGGGGGAGCATGGGTTATACGTAACACGTAGCGTACGACATCCCGTTCCCTCCTCGGCCCCACGAGCGCGCGGACCGTCGGCGGCGCAAGGTGGGTAGGGCACCCCAGCCCTTTCGGCCCCCTCGGGAACGATCCCCGTCACGCTTACGTCTACAGTTATGTAGACCGTCTATGGGTTTGCGGTCGGCGCGGACGGCGTGTTCGCACGCCCGCGCCCCGCCAGGGAAGGGAAGGGACCTCCCACGATGTCCGCAGCGCTGCGCCCCGTGTCCGCGTGGGCGGTCGATGCTCCCGGGGCGCCGTCGTGAAGCGCGCGGACACGGCCGACCTCGCGGGATCGACCGCCGTGGGGAGCCTGGTCGCCTTCGTGCTGCTCACCCTGGTCGTGACCGGCCGGGACGGCGCCACACTCTTCGGCGACGACGCCCTCAGCACCTGGTCGGCCGGCCACCGTCCGGCAGTGGCTCTGGCGCTGGCCCGCGCGGTCACGTACACCGGGACGGGCGTCGTGCCGTACGCCCTGGTCGTCCTGGCCGGTGTCGTCGTGGGACGCACGACGCGGGAGCGGATCCTCTGCGCCCTCGGCTGTCTGGGCTGCCTCGCCGTCGCCCAGACCGTGCGGTACGCCGTGATGAACCTGGTCACCCGCCCCCGGCCCGCGGTCGCGGAATGGGCCACGCACGCGTCCGGCTGGTCCTTCCCCTCGGGGCACACCACCACGTCCGCCGTCAGCGGCGGGCTGCTGGCCCTCGCGCTGCTCGCGCGGGCCCCGCGCGGCGGCCGGCCCCTCGCCCTGGTCGTCGGCTGCTGGTCCGTCCTCGTCGGGCTGAGCCGGGTCTATCTGGGCGTGCACTGGTTCTCCGACGTCGTCGGCGGCTGGCTGTTCAGCCTGTGCTGGCTGAGTCTCGCCGTCTACGCCCTCGCCCGCTTCCTTCCGCCCTCGTGGTCCTTCATACCGGCGCTCCGTCCCCGCCCCGATGCCCTGACGACGGAAGAGCGCCGCGATGATCCCCACTCCCGCCGAGAAATCCCCCCTCAGTCTCCTCCGTGACCATCTCGGCTGGGCCGTCGGCGCGGCCTATCTCGCCGCCGCGACGGTCTCCGCGCCGGGTCTGTGGCTGCGCCGCCCTCACACGATCGGCGACGGCGGACTCCTCGAGGTCGCCTTACGGACCCCGCACCTGCTGCTGTCCCTGGTGCTGTTCACGGCCGGCCTCCAGGTGCCGGTCCACGATCTGCGGGCCCTGCTGACCCGGCCCACCGCGCTGCTGACCGGTCTCGTCCTCCATCTGACCGCACCCCTGCTGATCATCCCGGGCGTGGCTTTCGCCCTGCACCGGACTCCGGACAGCGACGGCGGCAGCGGACTGATCGCGGCGATGATCCTCATCGTCGCGATGCCCGTGGCCGCCGGGGCCACCGTGTGGACGAGCAGAGGCGGGGGTGACCAGCCGACCACCGTCGGCCTCGTGCTGGCGTCCACGATCGCCGGCCCGCTCACCATCCCGGTCACCATGACGGCCCTGTGCCCCCTGCTTCACGGTGGCTACGCGGAAGCGCTGTCGGGGGCCGCCCGGACCGCCGGGCACGACTTCGCGCTGACCGGCGTCCTGCTCCCGTGCGGCGCCGGAATCATGGCCCGGCTCGTTCTGCCCGCCCCCCCCCAGCGCCAGCTGCTCGGCGCCGCACCCCCCGCCTCCCTGCTCGGCTCGCTGCTGCTGACGTACATCAACGCCAGCGGCGTCCTCGGTCCCTTCCTCGCCCGTCCGGAGCCGGTACTGATGGCGGCCGCGCTGGCCGTCGCCGCTCTCGTGTGCGGGCTGTCGTTCGGCCTGGGCCGGATCACCGTCCGGGTGCTGCGCCTGGACCGTTCCTCGGGTGCCTCGGTGACCCTGGCCTGCGGGATGAACAACAGCAGCGCGAGCGCGGTCCTCATCAGCACGGCCCTGCCCGACCGGCCCCACGTCCTGCTGCCGGTGCTGGCCTACAGCCTGCTGCAGAAGGTGGCCGCGAGCCACGTCGTGCGGGCCGGAGCCGGGAAGCGCGCTCGCGCATGACATCGTTGGCGGTGATCCGGGACCGGTGCCGCCGGCCCCCTGACAAGCGCTGTCCCCACAGGAGTTGAGTGCCATGTCCGAGCTGCCGAAGCCGACCGGAGCCCCGGCCCATCAGAACGTGACCTTCCCCAGTGCCGGAACAGCCGCCCACGGCTACCTGGCGTTGCCGCCGTCCGGTCGGGGGCCGGGTGTGATCGTCATCCAGGAGTGGTGGGGCCTGACCGATCACATCGCGCAGGTCGCCGACCGGCTGGCCGCGGAGGGCTTCGTGGCCCTCGCTCCCGACCTGTACGGCGGCAACGTCGCCCATGACAGCGGGGAAGCCTTCCGGATGATGCGGGAGCTGCCTGTGGCGCGAGGTGTCGAACTGCTCTCCGGCGCGGTCGACCATCTGCTCGGCCTGCCCGAGGTCACCTCGGACACGGTGGGCGCGGTCGGGTTCTGCATGGGCGGCGGCTTCGTCCTGTACCTGGCGGCGGCTGACCCGCGGCTCACCGCGGCGGTGCCGTTCTACGGTGTCATCCAGGGCGAGATGCCCGACTTCTCCGGCCTCCAGGCGGAGATCCTCGGCCACTACGGGGAGCTCGACACGAGCATCCCCAAGGAGAGCCTGGAGCAGCTGAGCGAGGCGGTCCACGGGCAGTCCGGCGTCACCCCGGACCTCCGTCTCTACCCCGCCGACCACGCCTTCTTCAACGACGGCCGCCCCGAGACGTACGACGCCGATTCGGCCGAGCGCGCGTGGGAGTGCACGATGCCCTTCCTGCACGCGCG
>NZ_JBEXHZ010000174.1:0-4188 GCF_040608315.1 Streptomyces sp. NPDC005195 | reverse complement strand
TGCTCGGCGCCCTGCTGTTCACCGCCGCGTCCCTGCTGTGCGGCCTGGCCGGGAACGCCGGCCTGCTCATCGCCGCCCGCGCCCTGCAGGGCTGCGGCGCCGCGTTCCTCTCACCCGCCGCGATGTCCCTGGTCACCACCACCTTCCCGCGCGGCCGCGAACGCACCACCGCACTCGCCGTCTGGGCCGCCCTCGCCGGCCTCGGCGGCACCCTCGGCGTCATCGCCGGCGGCCTGATCACCGACAGCCTCAGCTGGCGCTGGATCTTCTACATCAACCTCCCCTTCGGCGCCGTCGCCGTCGCCGGAGTCCTGCTGCTCTCCCGCGGCCGCCCCGACACCGCCGTCCGCGGCTCCCGCCCCGACCTCGCCGGCGCCGCCACCGTCACCGCGGGACTTGCCGCCCTTGTCTACGCCATCGTCAACATCCAGGACCACGGCGCCGCCTCCGCGCCCTACGTCCTCGCCCCGGCCGCCGCCGCCCTCGCCCTGCTGGCCGCGTTCGTCCTCGTCGAACACCGCGCCGCCGACCCGCTGATGCCGCTGCACCTGTTCGCCACCCGCTCCCTCGCCACCGCCGGCCTCGGCCGCGTCCTGACCAGCGCCGTCCAGGCCTCCGTCCTCTTCCTGTGCAGCTACTACCTGCAACGCACCCTGGGCTACTCCACCCTCAAGTCCGGCTTCGCGTTCCTGCCCCTGGGCGTCGTCGCCATCCTGGTCACCGCCCCCGCCACCCGCGTCATGCACCGCGCCGGCCCCCGCCCCGTCTACCTCGCCGGCGCCGCCGGCTCCCTGCTGGGCCTGCTCCTGCTCACCCAGGCCCCCGCCGACGGCACCTACCTCCTGCACCTGCTGCCCGCCCTGCTCATCCTGGGCGCCTCCATGCAGTGCTGCGGCATCCCCGTCAACGTGCACGGCGTCTCCGACATCCCGCCCCACCAGCAGGGCATCGCCTCCGGCGTCCTGGTCGCCGCCTTCCAGGTCGGCGCCTCGCTGGGCGTCGCCACCGTCGCCACCAGCGCCCTGACCCGCACCACCAGCGAACTCACCGCCCACACCGCCCCCGCCCTGGCCTGGCTCGACGGCCTCCACCTCGGCTTCTGGATCGCCGCCGGCATCGGCGTCCTCAACCTCCTCACCGCCTACTTCGGACTGCCCCGCCACCCCACCACCACCCGCACCGCCTGACCCACCCCGCCACCCCCCGCACCGGACGAGAAGAGGCACCCGATGGCCCGCCCCGGAGACACCCTGCGCCTCGGAAAAGACACCCTCACCTTCCTGACCACCGCCGCCGAGACCGACGGCGCCTACGTCGAGGTCGCCGTCGAATACGCGCCCGCCGTCATCAAACCGCCCCAGCACTACCACCCCCGCCAGACCGAACACATGCGCCTGGAAAGCGGCCGCCTGAGCCTCCAGCTCGACGGCACCCTCCACGAGTACGAGCCCGGCGCCGACTTCCACATCCCCCCGGGCGCCGTCCACTCCATGTGGAACCCCGGCCCCGGCACCACCCGCGTCATCTGGCGCACCACCCCCGCCTACCGGACCGAAACCGTCTTCGAGACCCTGTGGGGACTGACCAACGAAGGCCGGCTGCACCCCGACGGCACCCCCCGCCTGCAGATGCCGCTGCTCGCCCTCGCCTTCCGCGACGAGTACCGCGTCGTCACCGGCCGCCCCTTCCCCCTCGACATGGGCCTGTGCCTGCTGCTGGCCCCGCTCGGCCTGGCCTGCGGCTACCGCCCCACCTACCGCCCGCCCCAGGACACCCCCCGCCTGCAGCCCACCGCCTGAAAACCCCCCACCAGGCGGTTCGAGCCGGAAACGAGGGCCGAGCGAGCACGCCGCCCTAGCGTCGGCGGCAACCGAACAGGCCGATGCGTGGAGGAATGGTCATGGCCACCGAAGCACACGAGTTCACTCTGCCCGGCGCGGATCTCCCGCAGCCCGACGCCGAACTGCGCAAGAGGCGCGAGGCGGTCGTCCTGCAGCACACCGTCGCCGAGATCGCCTGGGACATCGACGGCGTGCTGGCCACCTTCCCGCGCGGCGGTGTCTACCGCATCCAGGCCTTCGAAGAGGGCCCGCTGATCGGTGAAGAAGCCATCAAGAAGGGCTACTTCGCCGACCTCAAGGCCGCCTTCCCCGACCTGGAGCACGACCTGCACCACGTGCACCACACCCCCACCGCGGTGATCCTGGAGGCCCAGGCACGCGGCAAGCAGCACGCGGACTGGCGCGGCATACCCAACCGGGGCAAGTCCATCGACGCCCCCGTCGCCGTCTTCTTCCACTTCGACGGCGACGTCCTCATCGACGAGACCCTCTACTTCGACATCGCCACCTTCCAGCGCCAGCTCGCCTGACCGGCCCACGGCCGCCCACGCCGCGGCGCCCGCGCACCGACACCGGTACGCGGGCCCCGCGGCGCCGCCGTGCCCGCCGCACACCGGCGCCCACCGGGGCTCGAGGAGAAGTCGAGTACGCGTCCGTAGCGTCGTCGGCGCCGGACCGGCCCGGTGGCGACGGCTGCGCCGGCGCAGGCCGGACAGGTCACGGCGAGGAGCATCTCGCACTGACCAGCCTCCAGAAAGGATGCTCGATGAGCACCGTCAACCCCCCATCCCCGGGCGGTGAAACCAAGAGGGTGGTCTTCTGGGCCATTCTCACCACCAGCCTCGCCTCGTTCATGGCGGGACTGGACAACCTCGTCATCATCACGGCGCTGCCCACCATCCGGGAGAAACTCGGCGGCAGCCTCACCGACCTGGAATGGACGGTCAACGCCTACACCCTGTCCTTCGCGGTCCTGATGATGTTCGGCGCCGCCCTCGGCGACCGCTTCGGCCGCCGCAAGGTCTTCAGCCTGGGCCTGCTGCTGTTC
Organism: Streptomyces sp. NPDC005195; assembly: GCF_040608315.1. NCBI lineage: Bacteria > Bacillati > Actinomycetota > Actinomycetes > Kitasatosporales > Streptomycetaceae > Streptomyces > Streptomyces sp. NPDC005195. The sequence continues at coordinate 1,299 of NZ_JBEXHZ010000174.1, read as the reverse complement.
ACCGCCGCCTCCGCGGCCGCCGCCCTCGCACCCGGCATCAACGAACTCGTCGCCGCCCGCGCCGTCCAGGGCGTCGGCGCCGCCATCATCATGCCGCTGTCGGTGACCCTGCTGACCGCCGCCGTGCCCGCCGGGAAACGCGGCGCCGCCCTGGGCATCTGGGGCGCCGTCAACGGACTGTCCATCGCCGCCGGCCCGCTGGTGGGCGGCGCCATCGTCGAGCACCTGTCCTGGCAGTGGATCTTCTGGCTGAACGTGCCCATCGGCCTGGCCCTGGCCCCGCTGTCCTTCCGCAAGCTCGCCGAGAGCCGCATCGCCCACTCCCGCCTCGACGCCGTCGGCACCGCCCTGGCCAGCCTCGGCCTGTTCGGCATCGTGCTGGGCCTCATCAAGGGCCACGGCGACGGCTGGACGTCCCCGCAGGTCCTGGGCGCACTGATCGGCGGCACCGCCGTGATGGCCCTGTTCGTCGCCTGGGAGAACCGCACCGAACACCCCATGGTGCCGATGCGCATGTTCCGCAACCGCGCCTTCACCGCCATCAACCTGGCCGGCGCCCTGATGTCGGTCGGCATGTTCGGCGCGATCTTCCTGATGACCCAGTTCCTCCAGAGCATCCAGGGCTACACCGCCATGCAGGCCGGCGTCCGCCTGCTGGCCTGGACCGCCATGCCGATGATCGTCGCCCCCATCGGCGGCATGGTCTCCGACCGCATCGGCGGCAAACCCGTGGTCACCCTCGGCCTCGCCATGATGACCGCCGGCATGGTCTATTGGGCGTTCGTCCTCGAACCGGACGTCTCCTACGCCGCCCAGCTGCCCTCCCTGATGATCTGCGGCGCCGGCATGGCCCTGTTCTACGCCCCGCTGATGAACCTCACCATGGGCTCGGTCGCCGACCACGAACAGGGCATCGCCTCCGGCGTCACCGCCGCCACCCGCGAGGTCGGCGCCGCCCTCGGCATCGCCCTGCTCGCCTCCATCTTCAGCGCCAACGGCGGCTACGCCTCACCGCGCGACTTCGTCGACGGCCTCGTCCCCGCCATGTGGGTGGGCGCCGTCGCGGTCGCGCTGGCGACCTTCTCCATGCTGCTCGCCCCCTCCCGCCGCCCCGCCGCCGCGCCCACCCGCGCACCTCTCGCGCAGGGCGCCCCGGCCGGGCAGCACACACCGGCGGGGGAGAGCGCCCCGGCCCCGCTGCACTGACCCGCACCCGCCCACCCCGGGGGCCCCGCGCCGGCCCCCCGGGGCCCCCCCCCGGGCCCCCCCCCCCCCCCCCCCCCCCCCGGGCGGCCCCGC
>NZ_JBEXHZ010000173.1:0-4209 GCF_040608315.1 Streptomyces sp. NPDC005195 | reverse complement strand
GCCGGGCTCGGGGAATACGGCGAACGGTGGTTGTCAGGCGCCGACGATGCCGGACTTCGCGATGATGATCTTCGCCTTGGTGGAACCGTTGCGGGAGCCGAGGGCCTCGACCTGCTTGACGATGTCCATGCCCTCGACGACCTCGCCGAAAACGACGTGCTTGTTGTCGAGCCAGTCGGTCACGATGGTGGTGATGAAGAACTGCGAGCCGTTGGTGTTCGGCCCCGCGTTCGCCATCGACAGCTGACCCGGCTTGGTGTGCTTGAGCTTGAAGTTCTCGTCGGCGAACTTCTCGCCGTAGATGCTCTTGCCGCCCGTGCCGTCGCCACGGGTGAAGTCGCCGCCCTGCAGCATGAAGTCCGGGATGACGCGGTGAAAGCCCGAACCCTCGTAACCGAAGCCGTGCGCGCCCGTGGCCAGCTCACGGAAGTTCTGCGCGGTCTTGGGGACCTCTTCGTCGAACAGCTTGAAGACGATCCGGCCCGCGGGCTCGTCGTTGATGGTGATGTCGAAGTAGACGTTGTCGCTCATGAAGACATCCTCACATCTCTTCGTTCCCCGATGGCACACACCTCCCCGGGTGACGCGCCGGGACCCGACGTGCTAGCCGGGAGGGCGGGCGCACGCTCGGCCGGCCGGGGTCCGGTTTCGGCGGCGGCGGTCCGTGCGGTGCCAGCATGACAAGCTGTACCTTCCAGCGCCCGAACCCAGGAGGTCAGCATGACTGCCGAGTCACAGCCACAAGAAGGTTCGGAGCCCACCGAGGCCGAGAGCCCCGCCCTGACGCCCGACGACGACGGCCAGTACGACCTGAAGCGCAAGTTCCGGGAGGCCCTGGCGCGCAAGCGCGGGATGCAGACGGACGGCACCGGCGGCAACGGCAAACCGGACGCGTCCAAGGTCCGCGGAGCACACGGACCGGCGTCGAGCCAGCGGTCGTTCCGCCGCAAGAGCGGCGGCTGAGCCGCACGGCACCGCGCGCACCTTTCCTATCCGCGCCAGCCGGGAGCCCGGAGCGGGGAGAGCCGGGGATCGGGAATCGGTCATGCGTGGGTGCGTCGGCACCAGTAGCGACGCGGCGCGCCCAGGTGAAGGCGTACGCCGATGGCCCGCGGCTCCACGGCGGGCGCGGGCCATCCGGGGCGGCCGCTCCGGTGGCGCCTGGAGCGGGGCGATCCGTACGTTCTGCGTACCTTCCGTTCGGCGGGCGGCGCGGCCGGGCCCTGGCGGCAGGTCCGACTGCGCCGCCATTGCGTGGTACGCCGGTCGGGGCTCGCGTCCCATGGAGCGCCTCGTCGCGCGGCAACTGCCCGGCTGGTCCGCCCCCCGGTAGCGGCTCCGGCAACGCCCTTGAGGGAGCGGTGGGTTGAAGCCGCCGCGGGGACGCCGACGCTCACGCCCCCGCTGCGCACGCGTACGTCCCGCCGCCTTTCCTGGAAGCGCAGATCGCACGCTTCGTGGTCCGGGGCCGTCCGGCCGGGGGAGCGGCCGGGGACCGGTGATCCTGTGCGCATGAGCGGACTGGTGAACCACGGGCCGCCCCGCGGGGGCCGGGCCGGGCGCCGCCGGCGTCCCTCACCCGACTCTTACCTTCGGGCCCGGATGGACGGGACCGGAGCCGGCCGCGTCGGGTGTGCGCCGTGTTCCTGGCGCGGAGCGCGCGGCGACGACTGCGGGCGGTCGTGTCGGGCGACGGGGAGCCACGTCAGGTAAGAAGTCAGGAAGACATCGTCGGCTCCGAATGATCCGCGGGTTCGCGACCCCGCCCGCCGCGGTGCACTGTGGAAACCATGACGGCGTGGAATCGGGGCTTTGCGCAGACGGGCCGGACAAGCCGTCTGCTGCTGCTGATTCCGGTGGCGCTCATCGTCCTCATCACGGTCGCCGACATCGTCGCCCCCTCCGACATCGTGCTCGGGCCCCTGCTGGTCATCGCGCCCGCGATCACCGCATGGGGCGAGGGCCCCCTGGTCACAGGCAGCGTCGGGGCCGCGGCGATGGCGGCCCAGGCGTTCATCGGCTGGCGCTCGGGCCAGCTCCTGTCGCGGAATGTGCTCGTACAGCTGTTCGCCCTGGCCGCGCTCTCCGCGCTGATCGTCATCCTGTCCGTGATCCGCGACCGGCACAGCCGTGAGCTCGCCCGGGTACGGTCGGTCGCCGAGGCGGCACAGCGGGTACTGCTCTGGCCGCTGCCGAGCCGGCTCGGCACCCTGCGGCTCGCCTGCGTCTACCTGGCGGCCGAAGAGGAGGCCGAGATCGGCGGTGACCTCTACGCGGCCGCCCGCAGCCCGCAAGGCACCCGTGTCGTGATCGGCGACGTGCGTGGCAAGGGCCTGCCCGCCATCGGGGAGGCGGCCTTCCTGCTCGGCGCGTTCCGTGAGGCCGTGCACCAGAACGCCGGGCTGCCCGCGCTGGCCGGCTCCCTGGAGCGGAGCCTCAGCAGATACCTCGACGACTTCGAGCCCACGGACGAGGCGGGGGAACGATTCGTCACGGCGCTGCTGCTGGAGATCCCGGACGACGACCCCGTCGTCCGGATGGTCAGTTGTGGTCACCTCGCGCCGCTGCTGCTGCGGTCGGGCAGTGCGGTGAGCGCCCCGGAACTGGCCCCGGCGCCTCCGCTCGGAGTCGGTCTCACGGATCCCGGCGAGGTCACGGTCGCCGTGCTGCCCTTCGCCGTGGACGACACGCTGCTCCTGTTCACCGACGGTGTCGTCGAGGCCCGTGACCGCGACGGTGTCTTCTATCCGCTCGCGGACCGCGTCGCCCAGTGGGTCGGTCATCCTCCGGAGACCCTGCTCCAGGGTGTGCAGCGCGATCTGCTCGCCCACGCCGGCGGACGCTTCGGCGACGATGCCGCCCTCATCGCCATCCGCCGCACGGGGGAGCAGGCGCCGCCGGCCCGAGCGCGGTAGGTGTCGGCCGGAGCGCGGTGGACGTCGGCCCGGCGCGTTGAGCATCGGCCCGAGCGCGTTGAGCGCCGCCTCAGGGCTGAGACGGGCGGGAGTCACGACGCCTCCCACGGACGCCGGGGCGAGGTGCCGTGAGCAGGTCACGATGGTCCGCGCACTGGCGCCGGACGCCCAGGATCCCGCTCGGGGGACTCGATCCTGATGATCGCCTTCGGCGAGGGTGTCGCCCTATGGCACTTTTCACAATCCGGCCGGGAAGAGGCCCGTCGTGACCCCGGTCACCGCGAGTGGCGCGCGATTTGTTTATGTTCGCTCCTCAGTGACCCTTCCACACCACTTGTCGAGGCTCGCTTGAACATGCCGAACCAACCGCGCCCCCAGCAGCACGTGGAGATCCCGGCGAGACACCGGGGCAGGCGCGCCTTCGTCGGCGCCGGCGCACTCCTGGCGCTGTCGACGGCGCTCCTCGCGGGCGGCACGGCGCACGCGGCACCCGCGACCGCGGTGGTCGACAGGGCTACCGAACCGTCCGGAGCCGAGACCGGACGTCCGGCCGCCGAACCCCACGACAGGACACGTGTGACGGCGGCGGTGCTCGATCTCGACGGCACCGGCCGGGAGCCCGCGGTGTACGGCGACGACGTCACGTACGACACCGCGAGCATCATCAAGGTCGACATCCTCGCGACACTGCTGCTGCAGGCGCAGGACGAGGGTCGCTCTCTCACCGCGCGGGAACGCGCCCATGCCGAACCGATGATCCGCCGCAGCGACAACGCGGCGGCGAACGCGCTGTGGCGCGAGATCGGCCGGGCGCCGGGTCTGGCGGCGGCGAACGAACGGCTGGGCCTGACCGGGACCAAGGGTGGATCCGGCACTCGCTGGGGACTGACCCGGACGACGGCGAGTGACCAGATCCGCCTGCTGCGCGCGGTGTTCGGTACGGGCGGGAGGTCGGCCGCGGGCGTCGGCGGGCTGAACCAGGAGTCCCGCACCTATGTCCGGACCCTGATGACCGACGTCGCGAGCGAGCAGGCGTGGGGTGTCTCGGCGGCCGCGGACTCCGGGTGGGCGCTGAAGAACGGCTGGCTGCAGCGGAGTACGTCCGGACTCTGGGACGTCAACAGCGTGGGACGGATCGTGGTGGACGGACACCGCTACCTCGTCGCGGTCCTCTCGGACGGCAGCGCCTCGATGAAGGACGGTGTCGCGCTGGTGGAGGGAGCCGCTCGGGCCGCCCTCACCGCGGCGTCCGGGCAGTGACCGGCGCCGGCCGCGGGGCGCGCGGCCGGCCATG
>NZ_JBEXHZ010000172.1:0-4234 GCF_040608315.1 Streptomyces sp. NPDC005195 | reverse complement strand
CGGCCGCGCGCCAGGGCGGAGCGCACGACCTGACCGCGCAGCCGGTCCTTCTCCACGACGGCCTGGCGCACGGCCCCACGCGGGGCCGGCACCACGGGGCCCGGCCGTCCGCTCCGGGCGCCCGGCAGCGACCGCTGCACCAGGGAGTGCGCCACGAGAATGCGGCGGTGCCTGTTCAGCGACGACGGCAGCGTGAGATACGCCAGCCGCACCAGGTCGCTGTACTCCTCGACCAGGGCCGCCTCGGCCCGGTCGAGTCCGGTTCTGCCGCGGTGGACGGCACGGGCGAACGGAGGGAGGGGCATGGAACGAACGCCTTCCGCAGGAGCTGGCGTCCTGTCACGCCGATCCGTCAAACGAGTGACTCTTCGGATGGTCACAGCACGGCGCCCCCGAGCACCCCGAGCGCTCCCGGCGGGCGCGGTCGGTTCAGGCCCTCGCCAGGCCGCCGCCGAGCTCCTCGGACCTGCGCACGAACGCGTCGTGCAGGTCGCCCGCGGCGCGGGGGACGGAGTCCGTCCTGCGGCGCCGGAGCATCAGCAGGACCCGGGTCGCGGCGTCGGTGAGCGGCCGGTACGTGAGGGCGCCGCACCGCTCGAGCGGATCGCCGATGACACTGAAGTCGGGCAGTACGGTGGCGCCCAGGCCCTCGGCGACCATGAGCTTTCCCATCTCGGCGCCGTCGGTCGAGTACGACAGGGACGGTCCCCGACCCTCCAGGAACCGGTGCAGGTAGCGGTGCATGACATAGCCGGAGCGCATCGCGATCAGAGGCTCGCGCCCGTCGAGGAGGTCGGCCGGCGACACGGCGGACGACGCGGCCAGCGGACTGTCCGGGCGTACGCACACCACCGGCCGTCCGCGCAGCAGTTCGGTGGACTCGAAGTCGGCGGGCATGTCGTCGCCGTCCAGGTGGTTCACCAGCCCCAGGTCGAATCCGCCCTCCGAGAGGCCCCGGTGGATCTCCGACTGCTGGGCGCCGACCACTTCGACCTGTGTCTGCGGGTGCGTCGCGCGAAAGCCCCGGACGACCGGGATGAGCAGCGGCACCGTCGCCGCGTTCACCGTGCCGACCCGGACCATCCGGCTGTTGCGGTGCTGCTCGCCGGCCGCGCCGCGCAGCCGGTCGACCGCGTCGAGCACGTTGATGATGTGCGGCAGCAGTTCGCGTCCCTCGGCGCTCATCCGGGCGCCGGACCGCTTGCGCTCCAGCAGGTCGACACCGAGTTCCCGCTCCAGATTCCGCACGGTCTCGCTCAGCGCGGGCTGCGAGAGATGGAGTTCCTCGGCGGCCCGGCGCAACGAGCCGAGCCGGGTGACCGCCGCGATGTATTCCAGCTGCTCTGTGCGCACCGCAGCAGCATGCGGCCGCCGCCGTCGGCGGTTCAAGGGATGCCCTGTCACGCCTTCGTGAAATTCGCCGGTCCGGGATACGAGACCGCCCCGGTGTTCCTTGACGGTCCGGACCGGCGGCTGCCACGATCGGGCACATGAAGACGCGACCGGACCTCACGCGACGACGCCATGTCGACCTCGCGCGTGTCTCCAGCGCCTTCTGTTGTCGCGAAGCCTGACGATCCCGACGGTAGGGTCCCCTTCGCACAGGCCGCCCGCCCGCAGGTGAATTCTCCCCGCGGGGCACATCGCCGCCTTCTCCGCTCCCTGCCGCATGCCGTTGTCCGCCCGCGGTCCCCGTGACACGCCGGGCCCCCGTTCGTCATGCCCTCTCCGCACACCGGGAGTTCTCCGTGTCCGCAACCGAACCCGTCCGCTTCGCCTACTGGGTCCCCAACGTCAGCGGCGGCCTGGTCACCAGCACGATCGAGCAGCGCACCGACTGGGGCTACGACTACAACCGCGAACTGGCCGTCCTCGCCGAGAACAACGGCTTCGACTACGCGCTCAGCCAGGTCCGCTACATGGCCGGCTACGGCGCCGAGTTCCAGCACGAGTCGACCGGCTTCAGCCTCGCGCTGCTCCTGGCCACCGAGCGGCTGAAGGTCATCGCCGCCGTCCACCCCGGCCTGTGGCACCCGGGCGTCCTGGCCAAGTTCGGCGCCACCGCCGACCATCTGTCGAACGGCCGCTTCGCCGTCAACGTGGTCAGCGGCTGGTTCAAGGGGGAGTTCACCGCGCTCGGCGAACCGTGGCTTGAGCACGACGAGCGCTACCGACGCTCGGAGGAGTTCATCCACGCCCTGCGCCGGATCTGGACCGAGGACCACGCCGAACTCGCCGGCGACTTCTACCGGTTGCGCGACTTCACCCTGAAGCCCAAGCCCCTCGACATCCCCGGGCGTCCGCACCCGGAGATCTTCCAGGGCGGCAACTCCACCGCCGCCCGCGCCATGGCGGGCCGGGTCTCCGACTGGTACTTCTCCAACGGCAAGGACTTCGCCGGAGTCGTCGAACAGATCGCGGACGTACGGGCGTCGGCGGAGCAGGCCGGCCGCAGGCCACCCCGGTTCGGCCTCAACGGTTTCCTGATCGCCCGGGACACCGAGACCGAGGCCCGCGACACCCTGCGCGAGATCGTCGCCCGGGCCGACACCGAGGCCGTCGAGGGCTTCGGCGCCGCGGTGAGACAGGCCGGGGCGTCCACCGCCGACGGCAAGGGCATGTGGCAGGACTCCCGCTTCGAGGACCTGGTCCAGTACAACGACGGCTTCCGGACGGGACTGATCGGCACCCCGGAGCAGATCGCCGAGCGGATCGTCGCCTACAAGCGACTCGGCGTCGACCTCCTCCTGCTCGGCTTTCTGCACTACCACGAGGAGGTCGAGTACTTCGGCCGCCATGTGCTGCCCCTGGTACGCGAGTTGGAGGCCGGGCTGCCCGACACCGAGCCCGGGTCCGTCTCCGCGCACGTCTGACATCCGTCCCGTACGCCGCTCACGAAAGAGGGCCCATGGCCACCGTCCTGTCCGTCTCCGGCAGTCCCTCCGTCTCCTCCCGTACCGCGAAACTCCTGCGCCACCTGGACGCCCGACTGGTCGCGCAGGGGCACCGGGTGATCCCGCTCGACGTCCGTACGATCCCCGCGGAGGCGCTGCTCGGCGCGGACTTCGGGCATCCCGCCATCGTCGAGGCGACCGGACTCTTCGCCCGCGCCGACGGTGTGGTCATCGGCACGCCCGTCTACAAGGCGGCCTACTCCGGTGTCCTCAAGGCGCTGCTCGACCTGCTCCCGCAGTACGCGCTCACGGGGAAGACCGTCCTGCCGCTCGTCACCGGCGGCAGCACCGCGCATGTCCTCGCCCTCGACTACGCCCTGCGGCCTGTGCTCAACTCCATGGGCGCCGCGCACATCGTCCAGGGCTGGTTCACCCTGGACAAGGACATCACCACCGGGGAGGACGGCGGCGTCACCCTGGCACCGGCCACGGCCGAGGCCCTGGCCCAGGTGGTCGACCAGTTCTCGGCGGCCCTGGGCCGCACACCTCTGCTGGCCGCGGCGGGCTGACCCGTGTCCGCGCACACGAGCCCCGACGACGTGTCCGCCCGGACGGCGCACGGCCGCACGGCCGCCGAGGTGATCGCCGACGACGCCGAGGCACTGGCCGCCGCCGCCGCGCTCGCCACGGAGTTCCGCGCCGGAGCCTCCACGCGGGACTCCGAACGACGGCTGCCACGCGCCGAGTTGGATCGACTCTCGGCCTCCGGGCTGCTCGCCGTCACCGTGCCCGCGCAGTACGGCGGGGCGGACGTCCGGCAGGAGACCCTCGCGGAGATCTTCCGGCTGCTGGCATCCGCCGACGCCAGCCTCGCCCAGATCCCGCAGAACCATTTCGTGTACGTCAACGTGATCCGCCGTCAGGGCACCGCGGAGCAGAGGGCGTTCTTCTTCGGCGAGATACTGGCGGGACGGCGCTTCGGTAACGCCCAGTCGGAGGCGGGCACCCGGCACGTCCAGGACATCCGCACCCGTCTGGACCCGCGGCCCGACGGCTCGTACCTCCTGACCGGCGTCAAGCACTACTCCACGGGCGCGCTCCTCGCCGACTGGATTCCCGTCCTGGCCCGCACCGAGGACGACAACCTGCACGTCGCGTACGTTCCCCGGGACGCGGAAGGGGTCACGGTCGTCGACGACTGGGACGGCATGGGGCAGCGCACGACGGCGAGCGGCACCGTCCACCTGGACGCCGTCCCCGTCCCCGCCGACCGGGTCGTCCCGCACCACCTCACCTTCCGCGGACCCCAGCTCCACGGGGCGGTGGCCCAGTTGCTGCAC
>NZ_JBEXHZ010000171.1:0-4329 GCF_040608315.1 Streptomyces sp. NPDC005195 | reverse complement strand
GCGGATACTCCCTGCCCGAACCCGCAGATCAGCCGCCAGACCACTCGAATACACCCGAAGCGATCACTCCGAAATCAAGCCGGTGGATCCGGGCTGAGATCCCCAGTCGATCATGGTCGAAAAGGTGGTGTCACCGGGACCGGAGGCATTGGCAGACCGCTGATTAGGGGCACGAGCGCCGATCCCGTATCGGGTGAGGCAGGCTCTTCGTAACGTGGATGCCGGCAGTGCGCCGTGAGGCGCCTCGTTGTATACCCGACTCAATCGGGAGGAACTTGGAGGAATGTTCCTGGGTTACCTGGCTTACCTGGACGCGAAAGCGCGAGGGGACAAGAGGATGCCAGGACTACGGACCGCCCGGAGGCGTCCAGGGCGGCGTCCGTCAGACCCGCGCGATATGGCCAAAGCTGGACTGCCTGAAGCCTAATCTCCAGCGGCGTGCACCACCGCCGTCGGTATGACGTCTGACACCGATACCCCGCCCTGCCTGCCGAAGTTGCCGGTCGGCGGACAACCTCCGGGACGGGGAGCGTCGCCCAACGAGGGCGGTCAAGGAGATGAGTGGGCGGCCTACGTCGCGCTCGATACGTACAGCGAGGACATACCACGGGATCACCTACAGGGCGCGAGCCCCATGGTGACGGAGTGCCCGTAGTAGTCGCAGGAGTCACGACCTGCCGAGGGGGCCGGGAAAGCCGGACCGCAGGGCGAAGGGGCACAGGAGGTCAGGATGTTCGGTTCGGGAGGTATGCGCAATGCAGAACGCCGAAACGGTACTGACCGTCATCCGGGAACGCGGCAGGCAGCGCCTGCCGCTGGAGAGGCTCTACCGGCAACTGTTCAATCCGCAGTTGTTCCTCATGGCCTACGGCCGCATCCAAGCGAATGCGGGTGCGATGACCCCGGGAGTCACCGGGGAGACCGTGGACGGCATGTCACTGGCGAAAATCGATGCGATCACCGGCGCTTTGCGCACGGAGTCGTACCGATGGCTGCCGACCCGCCGTGTCTACATCGAGAAGAAGGGACGCACGAAGAAGCGGCGAGGTTTAGGTCTGCCGACGGACACGGCATAGTGCCGCGTCGTCCAGGCAGTCTTTGGGTTCCTTGACGGTGACCCACCCGCTTCACGCGCTGACCGGTCAGCAGTTGGAGATTCTGTTCGTCAAGCGCCGTAGCGGTGCGCTGGTGTTCGTCTGCGCGTACGGCGTGAGCCGGAGCGTGACGTTGCCGCAGGAGTGGACGGATCGCGGCGGGGAGCCGGGTGGGGACCGGCTCGCGGTCGAGGGGCTGAGTGCTCTTCGTACGCTGGTGGATGCCCTGGTGAGCCGTGGTGTCGGCACAGTCGGAGGCGGATCCTGATGCTACGACAGTTGTGTCGCGCACCAGCCCCGGGGCGGGCGGAAGCGAGGGGCCGTGCCGTCATCACCGCAGTGCCGCGTGGAGATGGTGATGGTGCTGGCCAATATGGTCGAGTCCGTGTTGGGAGGCGGCCGTGATCGTGAACGGGACCTCGAAGATCACCGCGTCTCACCGCTCGCGGACGGCGGCGGTCTACCTGCGGCAGAGCACGTTGATCCAGGTGAGGGACAACACCGAGTCGACGCTGCGGCAGTACGCGCTGGGCGACGAGGCGGTCCGGCTGGGCTGGGACCGCGAGGACGTGCTGATCATCGACGCCGACCTGGGACTGTCGGGGAAGTTCGGGCAGGTCCGCGAGGGCTTCCGCGACCTGGTCGCCAAGGTCTGCCTGGGCGAGGTCGGGGCGATCTTCGGCCTGGAGGTCTCGCGGCTCGCGCGGTCCTCGGCCGACTTCGCACGGCTGTTGGAACTCGCGCGGCTGACGGACATGCTGCTGATCGACGACGACGGCGTTTACGACCTGACGAATTTCAACGACAGGCTCCTGCTCGGTTTGAAAGGGAGCATGTCAGAAGCAGAATTGCACATTCTGTCGAGTCGGTTGCAGGGCGCGAAGCGGGCCGCGGCCGAGCGCGGCGACCTGCGGTCTCCGCTGCCGGTGGGTTACGTCTACGACGACGAGGGCGAGTGCGTGATCGACCCGGATATGGAGGTGCAGGCCGCGATCCGCGATGTCTTCGCCGCGTTCGCGGCCGGCGGTTCGGCCTACCAGGTCGTCGCGGCGTTCGTCGGCCGGCGCTTTCCGCTGCGCGCCTACGGAGGAGCGTGGGCAGGTCAGTTGCGGTGGGGCAAGCTCACCCACGCCCGAGCACTGGGGGTGCTGAGCAACCCCTGTTACACAGGCACGTATGTCTACGGCCGCAACGTCACCCGGCGCCGGGTCCAGCCGGACGGCAGCGTGCGCACGAGTCTCGGGTGCCCCGCGAGCGGTGGCCGGTGGTCTTGCACGACCACCACGAGGGCTACTGGACCTGGGCGGACTACGTGGCGGCCGAGGCGAAACTGAAGGCCAACTGCACCCACGACGGAGCCAGGCCGGCGCGTGAGGGCCTGGCGCTGTGTCAGGGGATCATGTTCTGCGGCTCGTGCGGACGCCCGATGACCACCCGCTACCACCACGACGGCCAGGCCGCCTACGGGTGCTCGCTGTCACGGGCCGACCACGAGGCCACGCCGACCTGCCGCTCGATCCGCGCCGACGTCGTGGACGACGCCGTGGTCGCCAAGCTCCTGGCCGTCCTCGGCCCCGGGCAGATCGAGCTGGCCCTGGCCGCCGCCGACGAGGTCGCCGGCCGGCATACCCGCTCGCACCGCGCCGCCGAGCTGGCGGTGGAGCGAGCCCAGTACGACGCGGATCGCGCCGAGCGGACGTTCACCGCTGTCGATCCGGAGAACCGCATGGTCGCCCGCACGCTGGAGGCCCGCTGGGAAGCCAGACTTGCCGCACTCGACCAGGCCCAGTCGGCCTTGAACAGTGCCCGCGAAGCCAAGCCGGCCCTGCCGGACCGCTCCGCGCTGCAGGCTCTGGCCGCTGACCTGCCCGGCTTGTGGCACGCGCCCGCCACCCGGGACCGCGACCGCAAACGCCTGCTGCGGACGCTGATCTCGGATGTGACCCTGCTGCCGGAGCCCGACCGGGCCCGCGCGCGGGTCGGGGTGCGCTGGCACACCGGCGCCACCGACGAACTCGCCCTGACTCGGCCGCTGACCTCGCCCGAGGTTCGGCGGACCCCGGCGGCGGCGCGGGAGCTGATCGCCACCCTTCGTCCGGACCACAGCGACGAGCAGGTCGTCGCCGCGCTCGCCGCCGCCCAGCTGTCCACCGGGACCGGGCGCCCCTACGACGTGGCGGCCGTCAAGTGGGTCAGCTACACCTACAAGATCCCCGCACCGGTCCCGTTCCGGGACGGGGAGATCGACGTCAATCAGGCAGCCCAGATCCTGGGCATCACCGCGGACGCTGTCTACTACTGGCTCACCCACGGGCGCCTCGACGCACGCAAGGACGCCGGGGGCCGCTGGTGCATCCCCTGGAGTGACCAGGTCGAAGCCGCCTGCCGCCGCCAGATCGACACCTCCGGCCATCTCACCCCCCGCCCCAGCACACCACCGCTGACCCTGCCCGGCGAGGTCAGCGTCCAGCAGGCCGCCGCCCGCCTGGGCGTGGTCGAGCACGCCCTCTACTACTGGATCCGCTGCGGACGGCTGACCGCGCGCAAGGACGTCGGGGGCCGCTGGTGCATCCCGTGGGACGCGCAGGTCGAGGCTGCCTGCCGGGACTGGATCACCCACCCGGAGCAGTTCATGCCCACCGGGCGCCGCCCACTGCCCGCTGAGGCCGCCCGCGCCGACGAGATCAGCATTCCCGAAGCAGCAGCCCGCCTCGGAGTCCTCGACGCGGCCGTGCGCTACCAAGTACGTATCGGGCGCCTGCCCGCACATCGCACTCCCGGCGGCCGCATCGCCATCCCCTGGAACGACCGGGTCGAGGCCAAACTTCGGGCTGACCTGGACCGGCCCAAACACCCCGGCCCCACCGGCCCCGGCAGCCACCCACTGCCCGACACCACCACCGCACGCGGCGAACTGAGCGTCCAGCAGGTCGCCGCACGGCTCGGCGTCCGCGCCGGCACGGTCTACTACTGGATCGCCCGCGGCTACCTGGACGCCCACCGCGCGGCCGACGGCCGCCTGAGCATCCCCTGGACCAGGGACAACGAGGCCACCGGCCGCCAACTCGCCGCCCAGACCGTGAAATCCGACCTCACAACCCGAACACTCACAGCAGGAGGGGCAGTATGAAGCCACCATGCCTTCTGTGGCCGATCGGGTGGTCCAGGCGGCCTTGAAGCTGGTGCTGGAGCCGATTTTCGAGGCGGACTTTGCGCCGTGCTCGTACGGCTTCCG
>NZ_JBEXHZ010000170.1:0-4362 GCF_040608315.1 Streptomyces sp. NPDC005195 | reverse complement strand
GAACGCGGCGCCTTGGCCGCCCGGTCGCCGCCCGGCCGCCCGATCGACGTACGGGCGCCCGGTGACCGCCCAAGAGGTTGCCGGCGCCCTCTGCCGTCCCTACGGTGTGGTGGCCGCGGTGCGGTAGAACTCGGCCGCGGTGACGGTGGCGGGGACGCCGAGTTCGGCGGCGACCGCGGTGATCGCGGTGGCGCCCACGGTCAGATCGGCTTGGCCGTCGGTCGTGAAGTGCGGAGCGATGAACGCGTCGTAGTGGGCCCGGACTTCGTCCGCGGTGTGTCCGCCGAGGAACGTCTGCATGTGCCGCACCGTGGTCTCGGGGTCGTTGTGGATCACCTCCAGAGCGCGCCGGTGGGCCCGTAGGACGGCCTGGACCGCGGGACCGTCCGGGTCCGTGTACGTGGGGTCGACGGCCAGGCCCACGGTGGGGATCCGGAAGTGGTCGCCGACCCATGCCAGTACCCGCCAGCCGTGTTCGGCGGCCACGGCTTCCGGTGCCATGGTGCTGCCGACCAGGGCGGCGTCGATCTTGCCCTCGTGCAGCATGCGCAGATCCATGCCGTAGTCGCCGGGCGGCCGGACGACGGTGTCGATGTCGCGGTCCGGGTCGAGACCGGCCCGGCGCAGCACGATCCGGGTGAAACATCCGGGTGCGGTGTGCGGGGCGTGGACCGCCAGTCGCCGTCCGGCCAGGTCGGCCAGGGAGGTCAGGCCGGGGCGGGCGAGGAACCAGAACAGCGGGCGGGTGGTGTTGACGTTGAGCGCGACCCAGGGCGTGCCGTCGGTCAGGCGGGACAGCAGGGCCCGGCCGAGTCCGATGGTCGCGCCGCGACGCAGCCGCTCGTCGTCCCAGGTGCAGCCGTCGCGCAGTGCGACGTGGACGCCCTCGTCGGCGTAGTAGTCCTGCTGGTCGGCGATGTAGGCGGCCAGTTCCTCGTGCAGGCCCCGCCCGACGTAGGCGAGATCGATCGTGTGCATGAACGCCTTTCCTTGATCGTGTGGCCGCGCTGCGCCCGCGCGTGCCGCGGGCGGAGGGCTCCGCGGCCCCTGGTGCTGGGGTGACGGTGTGCTGGAAGTGGCGCGGCCGAATGCCGAATGCCGAAAGCCGAATGCCGAATGCCGGATCCGGGGGGTATGTTCCCCTGCACGCAGGGCGACGGCCGGGCGTCAGTACATGGCCATCCCGCCGTTGACCGCGGCCGTGGTGCCGGTCATGAAGGAGTTGTCCTCGGCGGCGTAGAAGGCGATCGCCTGGGCGACGTCGTCCGGGTGGGCGAGGCGGCCCAGAGGAGTGGCGGCGATCTGCCGCTGTTTGTGCGCGTCGTCGAACACGTCCGTCATGCGGGCCATGCGGGTGTCCTCCACCGGGCCTGCCGCGACGATGTTGACCGTGATGCCCTGCGGGCCCAGTTCCTGGGCGACGTACCGGGCGAACTGCTCCAGGGCGGCCTTGGCCGTGCCCAGGGCGATCATGTTCTCCCGCGGCCGGCGGCTGAGGCCGGTACTGATGTAGACGACACGTCCCCAGCCCTGTTCCGCCATGGCGGGCAGGACCGCTTTCGTGACCGCGAACGCCGCGTGCATCTCCGCGTCGAGCTTGCCGCCCAGTTCGTCCCACGTCATGTCCTGGAACGACTTGACCGCGAACGGGATCAACGCGTTGTGCACGAGCACGTCCACGCCGCCCCATGCCGCCCGGACCTGCTCGACCATGCTCTCGATCGCCGCCACCTCGCGCACGTCGGCCTGTACGGCCATGGCGTGGCCGCCAGCGGCCTCGATGCCGGCCACGACCTCCTCGGCCGCCGTGGCATTGCTGAGGTAGTTGACCACCACGCGCATCCCCCGCGCGGCCAGAAGGCCCGCGGTGGCCGCACCGATTCCGCTGCTGGCCCCTGTCACCAATGCGACCCTGCCGGTAGCCCCGGTCATGAGTTCACCTCCTGCTCGTCATCGCGGGCTGTCGGAATGACCGCCTCGCGTCGTTCGCCGTCGGGGTGCGCCGGGCGTATCGCCCCGTAGAGCACGGTGTCGACGGTCGCCCGCAGCAGATCGGCCGCGGTCCAGTCGAGTTCGCGCGGCAACTGGGAGCTGAGCAGCCGCTCCACCGCGCCGCGGGTGATCTCACTGAGCAACTCGGGCGGCGCGGGCAGCAGTCCCTGCCGGTGCCCTTCCCGGAACAGTTCGTCGAGCCGCCCGTAGACCACCGCGTCCACACGCTGCTCCACGTACTGGCGGAGCATCACATCACCTCGGCCCGAGGCGAGTTGGGCCGCGCCGATACGTCCGAGCTCGCTGCCCGCCCCGAGCAGGAACTGCTGCACCCGCGCACCGAACGGCTGGCCTTCCGTCTGCTCGGCGGCCGCCACCAGCGTGGCCTCCACCGCGGCGAACTGCCGGTCGAGCACCGCGGTCAGCAGGCTGCGCTTGTCCGGGAAGTGCCGGTAGATCGTCTTCTTGCTCATCCCGAGTTCGCGGGCGAGATCGTCCATGCTCACCCGGGCGAAACCCGGGGCGAAGAACAGCCGGCCGGCAGCCTCCACGATCACATCGGCGCGCCGCTCGCCATCCTCGGAAACTTGCGAAACTGATTTAGTTTCCATGGTTTCCATGCTTGCTTTCCGTTCCTCCGCTGTCAAGGCATGCCGGACGGGCGGAAGAGTGCGGCCGAAGCGGAGAAGGAGACCGAGACGAAGGAGGTCATGGCGCCATCGCGGACACCGGACGACCTTCCGGTGCGGGCACACGCGCCGGACCCAAGGGGCGCGCCGCGCACGGTGACCGGTCCGGCCGCCGGCCGTCGGCCGGACCTGCGGGTGTCCTATCCGGCGGTGGCGAGCCCGATCAGCAGCAGGGCGATGTCGTCCGTCCGGGTCGCGGTCTGTCGCGCATGGTCGATCAGGGCTGTGGCGAGGCGGTCCATGGGCTGAGGCCGGTCGGCCTGGGCGAGTTGGGCGGCCAGTCCGCTCATGGCGTCGTCCAGATCGACTCCGGGAGTCTCGACGAGTCCGTCGGTGTACAGGGCGAGGACGGTGCCGGGCGCCAGCGGGATCTCGGTGGAGGGAAAGTCCGCGTCGGGGTCGATGCCGAGCAGCAGTCCGGGGGGCAGGGCGAGGACCTCGGCGCGTCCGTCCGGGTGGCGTACAACCGGCGGGGGATGACCGGCGGTGGCCAGGACGGCCCGATGGTGTGCGAGGTCGAGATGGGCGTACAGACAGCTGACGAACCGGCCCGGGTCCATGTCGACCAGCAGGCGGTTGGCCTGCGTGAGGGCGTGGGCCGGTGTGGCCCCGGCGAGGGCCTGGGAGCGGATGGCGGGGCGTACGCGGCCCACGAGTGCGGCGGCGGTGGCGTTGTGGCCCTGGACGTCGCCGATGACCGCGGCCGCGGTGGTGTCGTCCACCCGGACCAGATCGTAGAAGTCGCCGCCGATGTCCATGCCGCGGACGCTGGGGAGATAGCGGGCGGCCGCGTCCAGTCCGGGAAGGTCGGGCAGCGAGTCGGGGAGCAGAGCCGCCTGGAGGGTCTGCGCGAGCTCCTTGCTGGTGTCGTAGAGGCGGGCCCTTTCCAGCGCCTGCGCGATCAGCCCCGCGAGTGCGGTGAAGACGACCCGCTGCCCGGCGGGGAATGAGCGGGGACTGTCGAAGGCGAACACGCACGAACCCAGCGGGCGCCCGGAGGCGATCAGTGGCAGAAAGGCCCAGGCACGCAGACCGTCCTGGGGGAGGACGGCCGGATAGGCCCGGGACAGCTCCTCGAAGGTGGTGAAGAAACTGGGCACGCCGGTGGTGAGGACCCGGACCGCGGGTATCGGCAGGGTCAGCGGCGCTCCGTCGAACTGATTCAGGAGACGGGCCTGGTATCCGCGGCAGCCGATGACCCGCATACGGCCGTCCTCGGCCGCGAGCAGGGCCACGGTCCGGGCCCCGAAGGCCGGCAGCATCTCCTCGGTGATCAGATCGATCACGTCGCACACGCCCACGGCTTCGGAGAGGGCGGCGGCCAGGTGCAGTACCCGGTAGACCTCGCCCAGCCGGATCGGCTCGCCCTGGAGGGTCCCCGTCCTGGCGGGCGCTCCCGGCGGGGCCCGGTCCGGATCGGTGGGTGAGACGCGGACGCTCACCCCGGATCCGTCGGGATAGAGCTCGAACGCGAGCCACCGGTCCGGCGGGACCATGGCGGTGTAGTAGCCGGGCTCCCGGCTGACCACGGCGGCGCGGTAGTGGTCCTCGAAGGAAGGGTCGGCGCACCAGGACAACGACTGCCAGGGGCGCGTGCCGATCAGATCGGGGACGCTGCCGCCGAGGAGTGCGGCGGCGGTGGCGCTGACTTAGGTGAATCTGCCCTCGAGGTCGAGGGAGC
>NZ_JBEXHZ010000169.1:0-4523 GCF_040608315.1 Streptomyces sp. NPDC005195 | reverse complement strand
GCTGGAACGGTTCGCGGCGCAGGTGCGCGAACGCCCGCGGCAGCTCGCGGTGGTGGCTGGCGACACGGAACTGGACTACGCGACGCTGGACCACCGGTCCAACCGGCTGGCCGACGCGCTGATCGCCCGCGGTGCCGGCCCCGGCCGGGTGGTGGGGCTGCACGCCGGTCGCACGGCCGAACTCGTCGTCGGGGTAATGGGAATCCTGAAGGCCGGAGCCGCTTATCTGCCTCTGGACCCCGGTCAGCCCTCCGAACGGCTCGCTGCCATGGTGAGCGACGCCGCACCGGTGCTCGTGCTGACCGACGCGGCCGACGTCGCCGGTGACGGCCTGCGGCCGTGGCAGAACCTGGCGAAGGTGGAGGCCGAGGGAACGCGCGACGAGGCGCCCGCCATCGAGTCGGACCTCGGCAGGCTCGCCTACGTCATCTACACCTCGGGGTCGACCGGCCGCCCCAAGGGCGTGGCGGTGACGCACGGCAGCGTCGTCAACCTCTTCGACCACTGGCGTGAACTCATGGGCGACACCCCTGGTGAGGCATCGTCAGCCTGGTCGAGCATCGGCTTCGACGCCTCGGTGCACGAACTCCTCGTACCGCTGACCACGGGAGCAGTGCTCCATGTGGTCCCTGACGACCTCCGTAGCGACCCCGGGGCGTTGATGGGGTGGCTGCGCGAACGCGAGGTCACCCAGGCCTTCCTGCCCCCGTCCTTCATCCTGTGGATCGACGAGGACCCCGCGGCGCGACTGGCCGGTCTGAGCCTGCGCCAGCTCCTCACCGGAGTGGAGTCCCTGCCCGAGAGCTCCCTGCACCGTATACGCGAGCTGCTGCCGGGCCTGCGGATCTGCTTCGGTTACGGCCCGACCGAGGCGACTCTGTACGCCACCGCCTACACGGACCCGCAGCCGTACGACCGGCCGTGTCCCATCGGGCGGCCGCTGCGCGGTACCCGCCTCTACCTGCTCGACGACCGCATGCGCCCGGTACCCGTAGGCGTCGCGGGTGAGGTCTACCTGGGTGGGGCGAGTCTGGCCCGCGGATACCTAAACCGGCAGGACCTCACCGACGAACGCTTCGTGCCCGACCCGTTCCTGCCCGGCGAACGTGTATACCGAACCGGCGACTTGGCGCGCTGGCTGCCGGACGGGAACGCCGAGTACGTCGGCCGCCGCGACGACCAGCTCAAGCTGCGCGGCTTCCGTATCGAACCCGCCGAGGTCGAGACGGCACTGCTGGCGGTGCCCGGCGTGCGGGAGACCGTGGTGCTCGCCGACCGGGAGACACCGGGAGGCCCCTACCTGGTGGCCGGCGTGGGATGCCCCGCCTCATCGGCGCGCACGCCGCACGAGTGGCGGGCGGCCCTGAAGAACCGCCTGCCGGACTACATGATCCCCGCCGTGGTGGCCGAGTTCCCGCGGCTGCCGTTGAACCGCAACGGCAAGGTCGACCGTGCGGCGGTGCTGCGCGCGGCCGCGGCAGCCCGCTCCGAGCGAGTCAACACGGCTGCGCCGCGCGACCACGTTGAGATGGCGCTCTACCGGATTTGGCGGCAGCTGCTGCTGCACCCAGACCTCGGGGTCAGTGACAACTTCTTCGAACTCGGCGGCACATCGATCTCGGCGATCAAGATGGCGTCCGCCGTCCAGGACGAACTGGGCGTGACGCTGCCTATACGCGAGGTCATGCTGCACCCCACCATCGAGTCGCTGGCCGAACGGGTGCGCGACGCCAATGCCGGGGCCGCCTGGTCCGCGGAGGACGGAAGCCTCGTGCGCTTCCGCAACGGCGATGGCACGCGGCGCGTGGTGTGCGTGCATCCCGCCGGCGGTACCGCGTTCTGCTACCTGCCACTGTCCGCCCAGCTGCCCGACGACGTCGGCGTGGTGGGACTCCAGGCGCCCGGCATCAACCCCGGCGAGTCCACGCTGCCCAGCGTCGAAGCGATGGCCGAGGAGTACCTGCGGCTCGTCGATCCCCGTCCAGGCGAGGCACTGGTGCTGTGCGGGCTCTCCTACGGCGGTCTGATCGCCTACGAGATGGGCCGAAGGCTGGCGGCGACCGGACACGAGAGGGTGAGCGTGGTCCTGCTCGACACCCACGGCGTGGAGGACGCCGCGCAGCACGCCATGGTCGCACCGGTGGGCATGGCGGAGTTCCGCGACAAACTGGTGCGCTTCAACGGCATGTACCCGGGCATCGACGACGATCAGGTGGCCCGCTACCTGGCCGTCTACAACCACCACCGGGAGACGGCACGCAGCTATGCCGCACCCGAGTCACCTACCCGCGTAGTGCTCTTGCAGGCGACGGCCTCGGAGGAGGAGGACGCCGAGGGCGCAGCCGACCGGCAACGCTCGTACTGGCGTCGTCGCGTCACCGGCCCGTTCGAGGTCAAGCCGGTGGCCTGCGGTCACTGGGACATGCTGGAGAGCGACGAGTTGCCTCGTGTGGCCGCCGTCCTCTCGGCCGAGCTGGACCGGCCGGCCATCGGCCCAGACCGGACAAACACAGAGCCCACCCCCCTTACCGGCATGTCGGAGGCATGATGAAACCGCGCGTCGACACTTCCCAAGCCGGCACGGCCGAGGAGCGGAGCGCACCGCTCGGGCTCGCCCTGGAGATACACCGCCGGGCTCTGAGCACTCCGCGGGCCGACGCAGTCGCCGACGGCGACACGCGTCTGGACTACGCGGCGCTGAACTCCGCCGCCGCCGCCGTGGCCGAGACACTTGGCCGCCAGGGCGTGACGGCCGGGCAGTCCGTGGCAGTGGCGCTGCCGCGCTCTTGGCAGCTGATCTGTGTGATGCTGGGCATCCTGCGGATCGGGGCACGCGTCGTTCCTCTGGACGAGCAGAGCCCCGCCGAACGCCGCCACTTCATCCTGCGGGACTCCGCGGCCGCCGCCGTGGTGCATTCCGGTTCCGCGAGCGTCACCGGCCTCCCCACGGACGTGCGGGTGTTCGCCATGGACAGCCTGCTGCCCGGCATTCCCGACGCCGCGCCCGCCGTGCCGACCCCGCACGCTGCCGGCGAGTCGTCCTTCCTGTTCTACACATCCGGAACGACCGGGCAGCCCAAGGGTGTTGAGGTCCGCGACACTGGTGTCACGCGCCTGGCGCGCGCGGGCTACATCCGCGTCGAGCCCGGTCTGCGCTACTCGTGTCTGGCGAACCCAGCGTTCGACGCACTGAACTTCGAGGTCTGGGCGCCCCTGCTGACCGGTGGCTGCTGTGTGGTCATGCGCGACGGGGACGTGCAGACTCCCGAAGGCTTCGCCACGGCACTGCGGCGCGAGCGGGTGGACACCGTGTTCATCACGACCGCGCTGTTCAACGCCATGGTCTCGGCCGTGCCGGACTGCTTCGCCACGGTCGGCGAGGTTCTCGTGGGCGGTGAGCAGCTCAATCCCCGGGTGATGCGCCGCTGGTACCGAGACAACCCCGACAGCGCTACCCGTCTGTTCAACGTCTACGGGCCCACGGAGTGCACCACCTTCGCCCTGTGCCACCCGATCGACCGGAACTTCGACGGTGACGTGGTGCCGGTCGGCCGTCCCCTGCCGCAGACCGGCGCCGTCCTGGTCGTGCCAGGCCAGGAACGGGTCGCGGCGCCCGGGGAGCTCGCCGAACTCCTGCTGTCCGGTCCGGGCCTCGCTGTCGGCTACCGGAACCTGCCCGAGGAGACCGAGCGGCGTTTCGTGCGGCTCGCATGGCTCGACGGCGGCGCGGAGAGGCACTACCGCACCGGTGATCTGGTGCGGGCCGACGAGGAGGGCCGGATCGAGTACGTCGGACGTACCGACCGGCAAGTCAAGGTAAGGGGATTCCGGATCGAGCCCGGAGAGGTCGAGCGGCAGGTGCTCTCCCACTCGGCGGTCCGGCGGGCCCATGTGTGCGTCCGCCGCGCCGGCGACGAGGGCCCGAACGAGCTGCTGGCGTTCGTGGTCCTGCGCCACGAGCTGCCCTACGAGGACTTCGACAGCCATCTCGCGGCTCATCTGCCCGCCTACATGCGGCCGCACCAGATCCACCTGGTGGAGGAGCTGCCGCTCAACGCCAACGGAAAGGTCGACCAGGCCGCGCTGCTGGGGCAGGCGGACCGGCCCTGGCGGCCGGCTGCCTCGGACGAGCCGGCCGTGACGGAGGCACAGCGCGAGATCCTGGACCTGGCCGAGGAGATCCTTGGTGTCACGGGCCTCGGACCGGGTGACCGGTGGATCGCCGTCGGCGGCGACTCGCTGAGGGCCTTGCGGTTCTGCTTCGCCGTCCGGCAGCGGTGGGGCCGTGACGTGGCGCAGGCGATCGTCCTCCACGGCGACCTGGCCTCGATCGCCCGGGCCGTCGCCGAGGTCGGCCCCGGCGAGGAGAACGCCTACCCGGTGGCGGTGGCCGCCGGCGCCCGGTCGGCGCCCGTCACGAGCGAGCAGCAGCGGCTGTGGCTGCTGCAGCGCCGCGCGCCGGACTCCTTGACGTACTCCGTCAACCAGGCCTTCCGGGTGGACGGGCCCGTCGACACCGCCTC
>NZ_JBEXHZ010000168.1:0-4536 GCF_040608315.1 Streptomyces sp. NPDC005195 | reverse complement strand
TCTCCGGCCGGCCGGAGACCGACCCCGCCGACGTGGGCCTGTCCCTGGCGGCGCACCGCTCGGTCTTCGAACACCGCGCGGTCGTCCTCGGCGAGGACCACGACACCCTCGTCCAGGGTCTGCGCTCACTGGCCGACGACGAGCCGAACCCCTCCACCGTGACCGGCTCCGCCCGGGGCGAGGGCAAACTCGCCTTCCTCTTCTCCGGCCAGGGCGCGCAACGCCTGGGTATGGGCCGGGAGTTGTACGAGGCGTATCCCGTGTTCGCGGAGGCTTTCGACGCGGTGTGCGCGCACCTCGACGAGGGTCTGCGGGAGGTGGTGTTCGGTGAGGACGCGGATCTGCTGAACGAGACGGGCTGGGCGCAGCCCGCGCTGTTCGCGATCGAGGTGGCGTTGTTCCGGCTGGTGGAGTCGTGGGGGATGAGCCCCGACTTCCTGGTGGGCCACTCGGTGGGTGAGCTGGCCGCCGCACACGTGGCGGGAGTGTTCTCCCTCGAGGATGCCTGCCGGCTGGTGTCGGCGCGGGGTCGTCTGATGCAGGAACTGCCCTCTGGTGGTGCGATGTTCGCGCTGGAGGCGTCCGAAGCCGAGGTCCTGGCGCTGCTGGAGGGCCGGGAGGCGGGGGTGTCGGTCGCCGCCGTCAACGGTCCGCGTTCGGTGGTGGTCTCCGGTGTCGAGACCGCGGCGTCGGCGGTCGCGCAGGAGACAGCCGCCCTGGGTCGCCGTACCTCCCGCCTGCGCGTCTCCCATGCTTTCCACTCGCCGCTGATGGAGCCGATGCTGGCGGAGTTCCGTACGGTCGCCGAGAGTGTGGCGTACGCGCCGGCCCGGATGGCGGTCGTGTCGAACGTGACCGGACAGGCCGCCGGCGTCGGGGAGTTGGAGTCGGCCGAGTACTGGGTGCGGCATGTGCGGGAGGCCGTACGGTTCGCCGACGGTATCGCCTGGCTCGAAGGGCGCGGCGTACGCCGGTTCGTGGAGCTCGGCCCGGACGGCACCCTCACCGCCCTCGCCCAGACCAGTGTCTCCGGCGACGAGGACCTGCTCTTCGCGTCCCTCCTGCGCAAGGACCGCCCCGAGCGCGAAGCACTGCTCCTCGGCCTGGCCCAGGCGTTCGCCAAGGGCGCCGACATCGAGTGGGCCCACGTCTTCGACAGCACCGGCGCACGGACCACGGCCCTGCCGACGTACGCCTTCCAGCGGCAGCGGTTCTGGCCCGGACCGCCCGTCCTGCTCGGCGACGTCGGCTCGGCGGGCCTGGACTCCGCCGCACACCCGCTGCTCGGCGCCGCGGTCGAACTGGCCGGAGGCGACGCCCGCCTCTTCACCGGACGCCTGTCACTGCGCGGCCAGACCTGGCTCGCGGACCACGCCCTCACCAGCACCGCCCTGTTCCCGGCCACCGGCTTCCTCGACCTGGCCCTGCACGCCGCCGAACACGTCGGCTGCGACCGGGTGGAGGAACTGACCATCCTCACCCCGCTCACCCTCCCCGGCAGCGGCGCCCTGCACGTACAACTGCACGTCGAGGCCGCCGACGCGAACGGCGCCCGCAGCCTCACCGTGCACTCCCGGACCGAGGACGCCGGCCCCGAGACACCGTGGACGCTGCACGCCTCCGGCCTGCTCACCGCCGACGCCGCGACAACGCCCGAAACCCCCTACGACTTCACCGCATGGCCGCCGCGGGACGCCGACGAAGTACCCCTCGACGGCTTCTACGAGCGGTTCGCCGAACGGGGCCACCTGTACGGGCCGCTCTTCCAGGGCCTGAAGTCGGTGTGGACACGCGGCGAGGAGGTGTTCGCCGAGGTCGCGCTGCCCGAGGACGCCGACCCGTCCGCCGACGCGTTCGACCTGCACCCGGCACTGCTCGACGCCGCCCTGCACGCCGTGATGTTCGTGCCCATGAAGGACGCGGGCCGGCTGCCGTTCTCCTGGAACGACGTCCGCCTTCAGGCCGCCGGCGCCGACGCCCTGCGGGTACGCATGGTGCAGACCGGCCCGGAGTCGATCGGCCTGGCCCTCGCCGACACCACGGGACGCCCGGTCGCCACCGTCGGCTCACTCACCCTGCGCGAACTCACCGGAGACCTCGCGGGCGCCACCATCGGCGCACCGCGCCAGGAAGGCCTGTACGAACTGGACTGGGCGCCGGTGCCCACCGGAGCCCGGACGCCCGGCACGGACTGGACCCTGGTCGGCGGCCCCGAAGCCCGGCCGCTGGCCACGGAGCTGGAACAGGCCGGCGCACAGGTGCGGGCCTTCCCCGACCTGACCGCGCTCGCCGCCTCGGACCTCCAGATCCCCGAGACCGTCCTGCTGGCCCTGCCCGACACCGACACCGACACCGGCGGTCTGGCCGCCGCCGCACGCGCCACCGCGCACACCACACTGCGGCTCGTGCAGCAATGGCTCGACGAACCCCGCTTCGCCCACGCCCGGCTCGCGGTCGTCACCCGCGACGCCATGCGCGTCGGAACCCGGCCCGCCGACCCCGCCCGCGCCACCGCCTGGGGCCTGGTCCGCTCGGCCCGCTCCGAGAACCCCGGCCGTTTCGTCCTCGCCGACCTCGACACCGCACCCGCCTCGGCGGCCGCACTGCCCGCCGCCCTCGCCTCCGGCCACCTCGAACTGGCGGTCAGGGAAGGGGCGGTGACCACACCGAAGATCATCCCCCTCGCCGTGCAGCGCGCGCTCGCCGAGCCCGCCGACACGGCCGCCTGGCGGCTTTCCGTCGAGGAACGGGGAACCCTGGAGAGCCTGCGGCTCACCGCGTGCCCCGAGGTGACCGAGCCCCTCGCACCGCGCGAGGTCCGCATCTCGATGCGCGCCGCGGGCGTCAACTTCCGCGACGTCCTGACCGCGCTGGGCATGTATCCCGGCGACGCCACGGCGATCGGCCTGGAAGGCGCCGGCGTGGTGACGGAGACCGGCGCCGACGTCACCTCACTCGCCGTCGGCGACCGGGTGATGGGCATGTTCGCCGGAGCCTTCGGCCCCGTCGCCGTCGCCGACGAACGGATGGTCGCCGGCATCCCGCGCGGCTGGACCTTCGCACAGGCCGCCACCGCGCCCATCGTCTACCTGACCGCGTACTACGGCCTCGTCGACCTCGGCGGACTGCGCCCCGGCCAGTCCGTCCTCGTGCACGCCGCCGCCGGGGGAGTGGGCACGGCCGCCGTACGGCTCGCCCGCCACCTGGGCGCCGAGGTGTTCGGCACCGCGAGCCCCGGCAAGTGGGACGCGCTGCGCGCCGCGGGCCTCGACGACGCCCACCTCGCCTCCTCCCGCGACCTCGGCTTCGAGAAACTGTTCCTGGAGACCACCGAGGGCCGCGGCGTGGACGTCGTACTCGACTCGCTGGCCCGCGAGTTCGTGGACGCCTCACTGCGGCTGCTGCCACGCGGCGGACACTTCCTGGAGATGGGCAAGACCGACGTCCGCGACCCCCGCCAGGTCGCCGAGGACCACCCGGGCGTCGCCTACCAGGCCTTCGACCTCGTCGAGGCCGGCCCCGACCGCATCGGGGAGATGCTGCGCGAACTGGTCACCCTCTTCGAGGAAGGGGTGCTGCCGCCGCTGCCGATGACCACGTTCGACGTCCGCCGGGCCCCCGACGCGTTCCGCTTCCTCAGCCAGGCACGCCACATCGGCAAGGTCGTCCTGACCCTGCCGACCGCCCCCGACCCGGACGGCACGGTCCTGCTCACCGGCGGCACCGGCGGACTGGGCCGCATCACCGCCCGTCACCTGGTCACCCACCACAGCCTGCGCCATCTCGTGCTGGCCGGCCGGCAGGGACCCGACGCGCCCGGCGCCGCCGAACTGCGCGAGGAACTGACCGCCCTGGGAGCCGACGTCGCCATCGTCGCCTGCGACACCGGCGACCGCGCCGCCCTCGCCGACCTCCTCGCCGCACTGCCCCCGGCCCACCCGCTGACCGCGGTGATCCACACCGCGGGCGTCCTGGCCGACGGCGTCATCTCCTCGATGACACCGGAACGCATCGACCGGTCGATGCGGCCCAAGGCCGACGCCGTGACCAACCTGCACGAACTGACCCGCGACCTGGACCTCGCACGGTTCGTGGTCTTCTCCTCCGTGGCCGGCACGTTCGGCGGCGCAGGACAGGCCAACTACTCCGCCGCCAACGCCTTCCTGGACGCCCTCGCCCACCACCGCCGCGACCTGGGCCTGCCGGGCACCTCCCTCGCCTGGGGCACCTGGCTGCCCGACGCGGGCATGACCGGCGAACTCGGCCAGGCCGACCGCGAACGCCACGCCAGGACCGGCATGGTCCCGCTCGGCGCCGACCTGGGCATGCGCCTGCTCGACGCCGGCCCCGCCACCGACCGCGCGGTGCTCCTGCCCATGGACCTCGACCACGGCTCCCTGCGCGAACACGCCGACGTACTGCCCCCGCTGCTGCGCGCCATGGTCAAAACACCCGCCAGGCGCCGGGCCGAGACGTCCGCCACCGCGGCCGGCGGCACCCGGACCCTCGCGGAGCGGCTGGCCCCGCTGCCGGCCG
>NZ_JBEXHZ010000167.1:0-4538 GCF_040608315.1 Streptomyces sp. NPDC005195 | reverse complement strand
GGAGGTGGGCGGCGGGTCTCTGGCCGTGCCGGGAACCGCGGGCGGCCTTGCCGTCCACGGCCACCGACTTCGCGCCGCCGGGATCGGCGCCGGTCAGGTCGGCCAGGCCGCCGGGGCAGACCAGGCCGATGACCCGTCGGATCGTGGCGGCACTCGGCGCGACGCGCACTCCCAGCGCGCCCACCACGCGGGCACCCAGCCGGGCCAGGGCGTGCTGCGGTGCACTCGCGGACCACTGGCCGATCGCCGCATAGGAGCGAGCGCCCGCGATCACCGCGGAGGCGGCAATCAGCAGTACCGCCACGAACGGGTGACGCACTCCGCGCCGCCGGCGTGGATCGGGCAGCACCCGCAGCCGCTCGACCAGCGAGAGCCTCGCCACACCCTCCAGAGCGGGCGACTTCACGAGGCACACGGTGGCAGACTTACGGCACATCGAAACTCCGGTGGTTCAGGGCGACTTGGGAAGGTCACCCCGTTCAACCGGAGTTTCGTTGCGTTCGTGACGGGCCCGGCTGGACCTCTCTGGCCTGCGGACTCACGTGATCACCAGGACTTTGAAATACCCCTGCCGCCCCTGCCGAGACTGATGCCCAGCAGACACCCGCCATCGTGAGAGCACAGGCCGCGGAGGGGAAACAAGGCTTCCGGGCAAACGCCGCGATCACCGATGAGGAGACGGCGCCCACAGAAACGAACGAGGAAAGGGCCCTCACCACCGTCGACCGCTACTACCTCGCGTGGATGAAGCACCAAAAACAGCGCGGCACCGAGCCCACAGACAAACAACTGTCCGCCTACCTCGCCGAGAAGGGTGTCAAGGGCCGCGGCGGGAAGCCGATCAGCCCGTCCACGCTGCGCAGATACCTCCTGTCCTTCCGTACCTACAACGTCTGGGCCGAGCACCGGATACGCGAGGAGACCCCCTCGGCCGACGCCGTCGCGCAGGACTGCGCAACACGCGGAATCACAGCCCAATACAACAACCCCCTCACTGCCACCGACATCACCAAACAAGCCCACGACTTCGAACGCCGCTGGAAAACTCTCGACCGTCAGCGTGACAATGCCCAGAGCTGACCGATTCGCGCTGAGGGAATTGTCTCAGGGCACCGCGCGGCCGTTTTGGCAACGCTCGCCGACGTCGTCCGAGCCCTCCGCGGCAAGCGGAACTTGGGACCGTCCGCCACATGACCGTGGACTGGGCCGCCTGCACAGGGGCCGGCCGGAGGATCCCGCAACGATGGTCAACAGGCGGCGTTGCGAGGGAGAATGGCCGCCATGACGTACGAAGGCTCCTCCATCGACCCGACCAGGCCCAGCATCGCCCGCGTCTACGACTACCTGCTGGGCGGCAAGGACAACTACGCCGTGGACCGGGAGATCGGCGACGTGTTCAAGCGCGACCTGCCCGGTTCGGTGGCCATCGCCTTCGCCAATCGCGCGGCCCTGACCCGGGCGGTCGGGGAGATCGCGAAGACAACCGGCATACGGCAGTTCATCGACCTGGGCAGTGGTCTGCCGACCGCCGACAACGTCCACCAGGTCGCGCAACGGCACGCTCCCGAGTCACGGGTCGTGTACGTCGACACCGATCCGCAAGTGCTGGTCCACGGTCGGGCGCTGCTGGAGAAGAACAATCAGACCCGGGTCGTCGCGGTCGATGTGCGCAACCCCGAAGGCATCCGTACCCACCCGGACACCCTGGAAATGATCGACTTCGGTCGTCCCGTGGCCGTCATTTTCAGCGCCATCCTTCACCACGTCAACGATGAGGAGGACCCGGCCGGCATCGTCCGGTACTGGCGCGACCAGGTGCCCTCCGGGAGCTACTTCTTCGTGAGCCACTTCCGTTCCGGAAACAACCCGGAGACGGCGGAGGCCGAGAAGGTCCTCCAGGAGACGTTCGGCCGCGGCCGGTGGCGCACCGACGCGGAGATCGCCTCCCTGCTGGACGGCCTGGAGATCCTCGAACCCGGGATCGTCCCCGCACCCCTGTGGCGTCCTGAGGAGGTCAACAGCCCGTGGAACAGCGGTGAGGAAAGGGAACTCACCGTCTGGGAGCGCCTCATCGCCGCCGGACTGGCCCGGAAAGCCTAGCCATGATTTCCCCGGTGACGATCGCCGGACAGTTGTCAGGTGGCGTATCCGCGCGACCGGGACGTCACCGGGACCAAGTCGTCCGGACTGATGCACTTCGTCACGAGCGGCGATCCCAACCGGCCGGGCCTGCCTACGTGGGAAACTCCATCCATGGTCTGTGACCTGCAGATTGTTGCGAATTGTCAGTGGTCGCCAGAGGGGTGTGTCAGGTTGGTGGACCGTGCTGTTGCGACTGCCCTACCTGGCCGTGTCGAGCGTGTTCGCCTTCATCCGGCTGCTGCCGATGAGCGCTGCGGACAAGGACATCGAGACCTTGACGCCGCGCCACCAGTTGGCTGTCCTGCAGCGGCAGATCGACAGGCCACGCGTCACCATATGGGATCTGGGGTCATACCTACGAACTATGGTCGAAGTCCGGTTTACAAACCCCAGACGCTGACCACGCCTCGGGCTGCGCCCGGTACTGCTTCAACCCACGGTTGTCATTGTCGGCCGAGAAGAACCTGAGCAGGGCGCAGTAGGTATTCCCGACCAGTGAGGTGGATCGCAGAGCTGGTGCACTTCTGCTGGTCCCTCCGCCGAGGTCCACCCCGCACCAGCTGCGGACCTGTGCCGTTCGGAAACTCATCGCTGCTGCTCGTACAAATCCCAGTACCGCTCAAAGTTCCACCTGGCCACGGCCGACTTCTGGCTGTTCGGCTCCCGCCGCGAGTCCTCTCAGACCGTCCTGGTGCGCACCGGCGAGCAGGACTCCGGCCCAGGTCCGGGCCTGTACGCGTGCGAGCCGTGCCGGGAAGCAGCGCGGGCCCATGCCGGTTGTCGAGCAGCCGCTGATTCGCTGAAGAGCGAGCATGCACACCGGAGTTCCCACCGTCGGCCTTCTGAAGGCGAGAGCGGCCGCCGTTGCGCCCCCAGTCCAGGCGTCCGCCACCCGCTCCCTTATGGCTTGGGGCTAGTCGATTTCTCCTCTGTCGAAGCCGACCCGTCCGGATTGGACAAGGCCGACGAAGGCAGTCCAGGCCGTAGCAGTGACAAGCAAGGCCGGACCCCGCTTGTTTTTAGAGTCGCGAATACCGACCCGGCTGGCCAGGTTTGCTATCTCGACACAAGATCCCCCCTGGCTGTCGCTGTAGGAGGACTTCTTCCACTTGCGTTCGGCGGCCACATCAAGGGCCAACAAATGAGTGTTAATGGCTACTCGATCTCTCGCGCTAGTTGGTGCAGGAATCCGGCTGTCGCCGAGGGCCCCAAAGCTTCGTCGCGCATGGCGTCGAACCTCCGGTTGTACTTCCAGACCTCACTCGGTTTGTCGGTGACCGTGATGGTGCCTGGAATGTCTGACTGGGCGATCGGGTCCACTGGAGCATCAAAGTCCAGCACCGCGAAGTTGATGTCGGCGCGGAAGGTGACGAGCTTCTGTGGGAGAACCTGAATCGTCACGTTATCGAGTGCGGAGAGCCGTTCGATCTCCTCGTACTGCTCCCCCATCACGTCAGGACCGCCGATCACGCGACGCAGGGCCGACTCGTCCAGGATGACCCGCAGTGTCAGCGGGCCGTCCTCGCGGGTGATGAGTTGCTTGCGTTCCATCCGCAGGCGAACGTTGTTCTCGACGAACGCGGTCGTGGTCTCCTCCACCGGCTTCGCCGCCATGAACTGGGCGCGCGCGTAGTGCTCGGTCTGAAGGAGTCCGAAAACATACATGGGCTGCCACGTTCGCACCTCACGCGCATCCGATTCCAACCCCACGTACATCGGCATGCCGGACGGCATCGTATCCCTGTAGGGGGTGTACGGGTCACGGCTCAGCGAGTCCCGGTGCAGGGTCAGGACGCTGTCACGGTCATCGATGTCGTCGACACCATACCGATCAAGCAACTTCTCCAGATCCTCCACGCGCGGAAGGCTGTTGTGCCCCGTCTCGACGCGGCCCAGCTTGGTGTCGCTGAAACCGAGTCCCGAAGCGGCCTCCTGGATCGTCAGGTCAGCCTTCTCACGCAGACGTCGAAGCTCCTTGCCCAATGCCCGCCTGCGGAATGTCGGACCCCGTCGTGCTGCCACCTCTGCATCCTCCCCGAAGCCGTGTCCACCCATGGCGCCCGCATGTGCCGAGTGTCCCACTCCCAGCCCCCCCTTCGACAAGCCATGCAGGTGCACTGGCATATTCCAGTTTTCCTGTGTTTGCAGATTTCCTTGCAGGTTAATTCTCAGATGCAGCACGGTGGTTGTGCGCGCCGAACCGGACATCCCGTTCGGGCTCGGAGCGCACGGGACGTGACCAGCTGCGTGGCAGCTCTCTCCTGCCGAAGCGCCCCTTGCATGTGGCCCGTCTTCAATCGGGCCCTGTCAAGAGCCCTCGGCAGCCCGCAGGCGTCCCCTCCGCGACGGGTACGAAAGAAGGTGCGTGGCGATGCCCACGGCAGTGCAAGTCAGGC
>NZ_JBEXHZ010000166.1:0-4570 GCF_040608315.1 Streptomyces sp. NPDC005195 | reverse complement strand
GACCCGCCCGGGGGGCCACCGCCGTCGTCGGCCGGAGGGCCGGCGGTCGCCACACCTCTCCACGGAGGGCCGCCCTGGACGGGGGGCCCGTCCGGCGCGGCCGTCAGGGAATCACGGCGTCGATGCAGCCTCCGTCGACCCGCAGCGCGCCGCCCGTGGTGGCGGAGGCCTGGTCCGAACTCAGGTACACCACCATGTTGGCGATCTCCTCGGGGGCGATCAGGCGCCGCAGCAGCGACTGAGGTCGGTGTTCGCTCATGAAGATCCGCTCCGCCTCCTCCCAGGGCAGGTCGCGACCGACCAGCTCGTACACGAACTCCTCGACGCCGGCGGTGTGGGTGGGGCCGACGAGAACCGAGTTGACGGTGACGCCCGTTCCGGCGGCCTTCTTCGCGAAGCCGCGGCCGACGGCCAGGAGGGCGGTCTTCGTCATGCCGTAGTGGATCATCTCTTCGGGAATGGCCACCGCCGATTCACTGGCGATGTACTGGATGCGGCCCCAGTCGCTCTCGATCATCCGCGGCAGACAGGCACGGGTGAGGCGGACCGCGGCGAGCACGTTCACCTCGAAGTACCGGCGCCACTCCTCATCGGTGATGTCCAGCGGGTCCTGGGAGCCGAAGACGCCCAGATTGTTGATGAGGACGTCGACGTCCGGCAACGCGTCGAGGGCGGTCGCCGCACCCTCCTCGGAGGAGACGTCCGCGCCGATGGCGACGAAGTCACCGTGCGGCACCTCCTCCCGCAGTTGCCTGACCGCCGCGTCGACCCTTTCCTTGTCGCGGCCGTTGACGCCCACCCGCGCCCCCGCGTCCGCGAGGCCCGCCGCGATGGCGGCCCCGATGCCCTGCGTCGACCCTGTCACCAGGGCGGTCCGTCCCGTGAGATCGATACGCATGTACGACTCCCTTGCTGTGGCCGTCCGAGGTGCCGGTCCGGGGTCCGGGCCATGGAACACGGGGTCACCCGTGCGTGGGCCGCCTCGCCTTCACGTGACGCGACGGGTGGTACGTCGTGACCACGCCGGTCCGGGACGACACCGCCGCCCCTCGCCCTCCCGGTCAGGGAGGACACCCGCCGTCGAGACTCCCGGGCCCGAGGGCACGCGATCTCGTCCCTGCGCCGTCCGTTCGCGGGCGTTCGCGGGGGTTCAGTCCGCCAGCTCCGTGTGCAGTGCGTCGAGACCGTCGCGGTAGATGCCGGTGAAAAGGGCCACCATCTCGTCGTCGCTCGCCCCCAGCGGGTAGAAACGGCCGGACCACTCCACTTCCGCGCTGTCGGGCTCGCCGGGCACGGTGTGCACCCGGATGGTCGCGAGATAGCCGGTGACGGGGAACGGCGCCTCTACGAAGGTGTACGAGTAGTGTCGGCCGCCCTCGCTGAACCCCGTCAACCGTTCGACGACGACCTCTCCGTCCCCCATGGTCAGCCGGCGGACGCGGCCCCCTTCCAGCGGCGTGCTCTCGGCGATCTGCGGAACCCAGTCGGGCAGGGAACCGAAACCACCGATCACCTCCCACACGCGGCCGGGGGATGCGGGGACGACCCTGCTCACCGAGGTCGATGCCATTGCTTCTGCTCCAGGACTCGTCGGTCTGCGGGGGCGGGAGTGCTCGCGACAGTCGGGCCGGTCGGCTTCACGCCTTCCACAGATCATCATAAAAGGCATAGATGGAGAGAGGCACGCGGAACGTCGCGCCGGCCACGGCGTCGGGCAGGTCCGACCACCACGACGGCCGCCCGCCCCGTCTCCTCCGCCGCCCGCCCAAAGACCCTGAGCACGCGCGGTGGAGGCAACGGGGCCGGGACAGAGTACGGTGGCGTCACCGAGCGCACCTCGCATGCCGTCATCCGTTTCGGCGTCGCCCTCGGGGAACGGCAGACGCCGGCGCCTCCGCGCTCCGGCCGGAAATGAGCCGCCCCATGACTTCTGGCTCGTACGCTCGCGCCGTCCCGCGCATTCCGATCGGCGCCCCGCGGTAGCGGACTTCCTGGTTCCCGACGCGTTCCGGCACCTGGCACGCCTTCTGCCGACGACAGACGACCGACGAAGGGATGCGGCACTCATGTACTCACAGGACGCGATCTCCGGCCACCGCCGAGGCCGCCCCGAACCGACCGCCGAGACGCTCTCCGGACTGGCCTGCCTCATCTGCGGCACCGACTACCGGAACGCACCGGACGCGAACGCCGTGGTGGTCTCGCACCGCGACGACAGACAACTGCTCGCCTGCCACGGAACGTGCGCGCGACTGGCGAGCGGGTCGGTCACCGGGCTGGAGGAGACGCCCCTCCCACTGGCCGAGCGCCTGCGCAGACACAGCGCCGACCAGCACTGAGACGCTGAGACGGGCGGCATCCCGAACACTCCGCCCGGCGGTGGACACGGCCGAACGCGGGCCCGGACTCCCCCGGCTGCGGCCGGCACGCCCGCGCACGCAAACGCCGTGCGCGCGAACGGCATTGAACGCCATTGCATGACATTTACATGACAAGGAAGCGCATGACCCTCATGAGTCTCGGAGTCCTGGCCTCCTCCCGCAAGGAGAACGAGCTCCGGCTCCCCTTGCACCCCGCTCACATCGACCGGATCGCCCCGGACGTCCGCTCAAGGATCTTCCTGGAACACGGCTACGGCCGACGGTTCGGCATCGACGACGATGCCCTGCTGCCGCTCGTAGCGGGCCTGCGCTCCCGCGAGCGGCTCCTCGCCGAGTGCGAGGTGCTGCTGCTTCCCAAACCGACGCACGCCGACATCGCCGATCTGCACGAGGGCCAGGTGCTGTGGGGATGGCCGCACTGTGTGCAGGACGAGAAGATGACCCAGATCGCCATCGACCGACGGCTGACCCTCGTCGCATGGGAGGCGATGAACCACTGGACGTCCACGGGCGCCTTCAGCGTCCACGTCTTTCACAAGAACAACGAGCTGGCGGGCTACTGCTCGGTGCTGCACGCCCTGCAGCTCGGCGGCATGACCGGTAGTTACGGACGCCGGCTGCGCGCGGTGGTCCTCAGCTTCGGTGCCACGGCACGCGGAGCGGTGACCGGTCTGGGCGCCATGGGGGTCTCCGACGTCACGGTGCTCACCCAGCGGGCCGCGGCGGCGGTGGCCTCGCCCATGCCGTCGGTCGTGATGGGCCACTTCGAGGAGCAGGCGGACGATCCGTCGCGGCTCCGGGCGCTCACCGCGAAGGGTCCGGTGCCGCTCGCGGAGTACCTGGCCGGGTTCGACATCATCGTCAACTGCATCCGGCAGGACACCGACGCGCCTTTGATGTTCGTCACCGACGAGGAGCTGCCCCTGTTCCGCCCGGGCACCTTCTTCATCGACGTCGCCTGCGACGAAGGCATGGGCTTCACATGGGCCCGGCCGACCACCTTCGGCGAGCCCATGCCCTCGGTGGGAGCGGACTGCCACTACTACGCGGTCGACCACAGCCCGTCCCACCTGTGGAACTCGGCCACCTGGGAAATCAGCGAGGCGCTCCTCCCCTACCTGCGCAAGGTCATGAGCGGCCCCACCGCCTGGGAGGCCGACGCCACGGTCAGGAACGCCATCGAGATCCGCGACGGCGTCGTACGGAACCCGAAGATCCTCTCGTTCCAGCACCGTACGGCCGCGTACCCCCACGCCCCCGAGATCCCGGCGCCTGCACTGCGTCCCGCCGCGCAGCCGGCCTGACAACGCCCGAGGTGCTCGTCATCGGCCCTACGGCCGGTGACGGACACCGCGCGCCCGCCGGCCGGCCCTTCCCGGAATCAGGCTTCCGCGCGCTTCGGCAACCGCCAGTTCGGCCGCGGGAAGTGGCAGGTGTAGCCCTCGGGGTACCTCCGCAGGTAGTCCTGGTGCTCGGGCTCCGCGTCCCAGAAGGCGCCGGCCGGCACGACCTCGGTCACGACCTTCCCCGGCCACAGTCCCGAGGCGTCGACATCGGCGATCGTGTCCTCGGCGACGCGTCGCTGCTCGTCGTCGAAGTAGAAGATCGCGGAGCGGTAGCTGACACCGATGTCGTTGCCCTGCCGGTTCTCCGTACTCGGGTCATGGATCTGGAAGAAGTACTCCAGGATGGCGCGGTAGTCGGTCGCGGCGGGGTCGAAGGTGATCTCGATCGATTCGGCGTGGGTTCCGTGATTGCGGTAGGTCGCGTGGGGCACGTCGCCACCGCTGTATCCCACCCGCGTGGCCAGGACACCCGGGAGCGTCCGGATCAGTTCCTGCATCCCCCAGAAGCAGCCACCCGCCAGCAACGCCTTTTCCTCAGTGGCGCTCATAGCTCTTCACATCCCTTTTCGTCTCTTTGCGCGGTCCGACCGCGGAACGCGCGGACCCGACGGCGCGGCCATCGGCCGTTCCCCCACGCACAGACGTCGAGGACGTGCCCGAAAATTCCCGTCGGCCGGTGCCGCCTGGCGGTACGCCGTCCGGCGACCGTCCGGAACCTGCACCCGTAGTGAATCACGGGGCCCGCGCGACGGCGTGGGCCCCGGGTCAGGGTGACCGGCGCAGCCCCGCGATGAGGAGTCCGACCAGTCGGCGCGCGTCATAGCGGGGATCGGCGTCCGCGCC
>NZ_JBEXHZ010000165.1:0-4585 GCF_040608315.1 Streptomyces sp. NPDC005195 | reverse complement strand
CCCGCAGGAGGCGCAGCTGCGCGAGGGCGCGCGCAGGCTGTCGCAGGCGAGCTGGACGGCGACGAGGGAGGACGACTGGGCGCTGTCGACGGTGAGGCTGGGGCCGCTGACGCCGAGGGCGTAGGAGAGGCGGCCCGCGATGAGGCCGCGGTTGAGGCCGGTGGCGGTGTGGTGGCCGACGGCTTCGGGGCCCTGGCGGTGGACGAGTGCGGCGTAGTCGGAGACGTCGGCGCCGACGAAGACGCCGGTGGCGTGCGGCAGGCCGGTCACCGGAAGAGCGGCGTGTTCCAGTGCCTCCCAGCCCAGTTCGAGGACGAGCCGTGCCTGCGGGTCCATGGCTTCGGCCTCGCGGGGCGAGATGCCGAAGAAGGCCGCGTCGAAGTCCGCGGGGGCGTCGATGAAGCCGCCGCGGTAGGGGATCGTGGTGCCCCGGCCGGTGGTGAAGGCGTTGTCGTGCGGTGCGCCGGTACGACGGTCCTCGGGGGCGTCGGTGAGGGCGCTGCGGCCTTCCGCGAGCAGCCTCCAGTAGGCGTCCGGTCCGCTCGCGCCGGGCAGCCGGCACGCAAGGCCGACCACGGCCACGGGTTCGTGGGCCGAAACGGTGGTCCGGGCGTCCGCGGGTACCGGCTCGTTCATGGGATGGCACTCCAAACACCAGGGCGACGGGGTCGGGGCAGCCCTCACGGTTGCACGGTGTCCGGCGCGCTCCGCGCTCCTGCCAGGTGCTCTAGGGGAATTCCTAAGCGGTGCCCCGGTGCCCGGGAAGTGCCTTTCGCGGGCTCTGGGACCTGCCTCCATAGCGAGGGGGCGCGGGTCCGGACAAGGGGGGAAGTCTAGGCGTCTGCCCGAACTGGGGACGGCACGCTCAAGGGGCGGCAGCCGACTGCCGCGAGGCCTGCGCCCGTGTGCCGACAGCGTCGTGCGCGCGGGCCGATCGCTGTACCCCTGAAGGAGAAGAGGCGCATCCATGACCGCGATGAACCTGGTGTTGCCGTCACGTGCCGCGGACCCTCCCCTCGTGTCCCGGCTGGCGGCGTCGGCGGCGGTGGTCGAGGGCGGGGTGATGAGCAATGCGGAGGTGTTCGCCTGGATCGACGAGCGGCAGCGTGAGCAGCAGCAGCATGTGGAGCGGGTGCCGTTCGCGGCTCTGCGCGGCTGGCGCTTCGACCACCGCACCGGCGATCTGCGCCATGACAGCGGGCGGTTCTTCTCGGTGCTGGGGCTGTCGGTGCACTCGGACTTCGGGCCGGTGCGGACGTGGTCGCAGCCGATCATCCACCAGCCGGAGATCGGGATCCTGGGCATCGCGCTGCGGGACTTCGGCGGCGTTCCGCACCTGTTGATGCAGGCGAAGTCGGAGCCGGGCAACGTGAACGGCGTGCAGTTGTCGCCGACCGTGCAGGCGACGAAGAGCAACTACACGGGTGTGCACGGTGGTTCGGCGGTTCCGTACATGGACCTCTTCCGCAGGCCCGGTCCTGGGCAGGTGGTGGCGGACGTCCTGCAGTCGGAGCAGGGGTCGTGGTTCCTGCACAAGCGCAACCGGAACATGGTCGTGGAGGTGGGCCCGGAGGTGGAGGCCGGCGACGACTTCGCCTGGCTGACGCTGGGGCAGGTCAACCTGCTGCTGCGGCACGACAATCTGGTGAACATGGACGCCCGTACGGTGCTGTCCTGCCTGCCGGACTGGCGTGGCGGCGAGGAGAACCTGGTCGAGGACGCCGGCTGGTCGCTGCACACCGACCGGGAGGTCCGCACCTGGATCACCCGGCGGCGTGCGGAGCACGAGGTGGGCGTGGCGCCGATCCCGCTGGCGCAGGCGCAGGGCTGGCTGCGGACGCAGCACGCGGTGACGCACTGCAACGGTCTGTACTTCGATGTCGTCGCGGTGGACGTGTCCTCCCGCGGGCGTGAGGTTCCCGCCTGGTCGCAGCCGTTGCTGGAGCCCCGTGGCATGGGTGTCGCGGCGTTGTTCGTGAAGCGGATCGACGGGGTTCTGCACGCGCTGCTGCGGGCCCGTGCCGAACCGGGCTTCCTCGACGTGGTGGAGCTGGGTCCGACCGTGCAGTGTGTGCCGGAGAACTACGAGCATCTGCCCGAGGCGGACCGGCCGCCGTATCTCGCGCAGGCGCTGGCGCGCCGTGAGAGCGCCCGCTACGACGTGGTGCTGTCCGAGGAGGGCGGCCGGTTCCGCAACGCACAGAGCCACTACATGATCATCGAGACGGAGAGTGACTTCCCCGCCGTGTCGGACGAGTTCCGCTGGCTGACGCCGCATCAGCTTCAGGAACTGCTGTGCTACAGCCACCATTTGAATGTGCAGGCAAGGACACTGGTCGCGGCGTTGAGGTCACTGTGAGCGCCGCCGTGGAACGGCCGCTGCGGCTGGGTGCGCTGGGGACCTCGTCCATCGCGCGCCGTCGTACGCTGCCGAGGGCGGTGGCCGCGCCGGAGGTGGAACTCGTCGCCGTCGCGGGCCGGTCGGCGCGGAAGACGGCGGCGTTCGCCGAGCAGTTCGGCTGTGCGGCGGAAGCGGATCTCGCGTCGCTGCTGGAGCGCCCGGACGTGGAGGCGGTGTACATCTCCACGCCGACCGCGCTGCACCACACCTGGGCGGCGCGGGCCCTGCGGGCGGGCAAGCACGTGCTGGTCGAGAAGCCGGTCGGGGTGGACGCGCACGAGGCACGTGAACTGGCCGACCTGGCGCGGGAGCGGGGGCTGGTGCTGCGGGAGAACTTCATGTTCCTGCACCATCCGCAGCACGCCTTCGCCGCGGACCTGGTGCGCCAGGGGCGGCTGGGCCGGCTGAGCGCGATGCACGC
This sequence comes from Streptomyces sp. NPDC005195, assembly GCF_040608315.1. Lineage (NCBI taxonomy): Bacteria > Bacillati > Actinomycetota > Actinomycetes > Kitasatosporales > Streptomycetaceae > Streptomyces > Streptomyces sp. NPDC005195. The sequence goes on along the minus strand of NZ_JBEXHZ010000165.1, from coordinate 1,763 downwards.
CGCCTTCTGCATTCCGCCGCTGCCCGCCGACGACATCCGCTACGTGCCCGACATGGGCGGCGGGGCCCTGCTGGACGTGGGGGTGTATCCGCTGCGCGCCGCCCAACTGCTGCTGGGCAAGGGGCTCCAGGTGGCCGGGGCGGTGCTGCGTACGCGTCCGGACGGGCTGGACCTGTCGGGTCAGGTGCTGCTGGTCTCACCGTCCGGTGTCCTCGCGAACGTGACGTTCGGTTTCGAGCACGCGTATGCGTCGACGTACTCGCTGTGGGGTGACACGGCGCGGCTGTCGGTGACGCGCGCCTTCACCCCGCCGCCCGCGTACCAGCCCGTGCTCGTGCTGGAGGAGCAGGATCACGAGGAGCGGTTCACGCTCCCGGCCGCCGACCAACTGCACAACTGTCTCGCCGAGTTCGCGGCGGCGGTCCGGCGGGGCGACGCGGGCGGCGCCGAGGAGGCCGACAGGCGCCGGGCCGTGGTGGCGGGCATGGACCTGGTCGACCTGGTGAACAAGGTGGCCGTGCGGGTGCCCGTGGGTGACGGCCGGGAGGAACGGGACAGACACACCGGCGGCGGGTGAGCACCGTTCCCCGATCATGACGTCCCGCCGTGCACGACGACCGGAAATCGCCCTCCCCGTAGGCACACCCGTGGTCCACTGCCGGGCAGACCACCCAGAAGAGGGGGAGGGCCCGGAAGCCGACGAGCGGAGCACGCCCCCGTAACCCGTCCCGCCACGCCCACCGGCCGGCCCGGATGCCGACCGCACCAGAGGAGTGTCCTCATGACTCCCCCCACCTCCCCCGGTTCCGCCTACGACAGTCCGCCGCCCCCGCCCGCCGGGGACGCGGACGAGGCCTCCGCGTCGCCCAGGGCCCCGGCCGGGGCATGGGGCTTCCTCGCCACCGTGGTCTGCGACATCGTCCTGCCGGCCGCCCTCTACTACGTGCTGCGCGACCTGGGCGCCGACGAGATCACCTCGCTGCTGGTCAGCGGGTCGGCGCCCGCCCTGCACACGCTGTACTCGGCGGTGCGGCACCGCAAGGTCGACGCCCTCGGCGTCTTCACCATCACGCTGCTCGTGGTGAGCGCCCTCGCCTCGGTCGTGACCGCCAGCCCGCGCATCGTGCTCGCACGCAACAGCCTGTTCACCGCCCTCGCCGGCGTATGGCTGCTGGTCACCCTCTTCACCGCCCGCCCCTTCACCTACCAGGCCGTCAAGGCACTGCTGCCCGGCCGTGCCGAACGCCTGGAGAGCCTGTGGGAACAGGACGTCGCGTTCCGCCGCGTGTGGCGGGCGGTGACCGTCCTGTGGGGCCTGGGGCTCCTCGCGGACGCCCTGCTGCGCCTGATCATGGCCTACACCCTGCCCGTCGACAGCGTGCCCGCGCTCGACGCGGCCCTGTACGCGGCCACCTGGATCGTGCTCCAGGTCGTCACGCAGATCGCGCTGTACCGCTCGGGCACCTTCCGTAAGATTTTCTCCCGCTGACGCCCGGCCGGAGCCGGCCCGGGGTTCGACAGACTTAACGGTCGTTTAATTCGGATCTTTCGCGCCACATATGTAACTTCGAGATGATTATTCGGTTACGTGTGGTCGGTGTCGGGTTCGCCGACGGGGGCTCCGCCCGGTGGGCGGGGCCCCCGTCTCGCGCCGCCCGCCGTCCGGGCCGCCGCAAACGGGCACCCGCGGTCGCGGGCGGCATCCGCCCGCGGCCCCGGATCGCCGCCGCAAACCCCGTACCTCCGGACGCGGCCGGTGCCGT
>NZ_JBEXHZ010000164.1:0-4607 GCF_040608315.1 Streptomyces sp. NPDC005195 | reverse complement strand
CGGTCGTCGGGTCCGCGCAGCCGGTCGGCGGCCACGGCGCGCAGGGTGAGGGACTCGGCGGTGGCGACGGGCCGGCCGTCGGTGTCGGTGACGAGCACGGAGAAGCCGTGCTCGTGTCCGGCCGGCGCCAGTCGCACCCTGAGGGCGGTGGCGCCCTCCGCGTGCAGGGTCAGGCCGCTCCACGCGAAGGGCAGCATGGGCTCCGGGCTGCGTGACTGCCCTGTGTCTCCCGGGAGTTGGACGAGGAGTGCCTGGACGGCCGCGTCGAGCAGCGCGGGGTGCAGGCCGAAGCGTGCGGCGTCGGCGTGGTGGTCCGCGGGCAGTTCGGCCTCGGCGAACACCTCGTCGCCGCGCCGCCACACGGTGCCCAGGCCCTGGAAGGCGGGCCCGTAGGCGAACCCGGCGTCGGTGAACCGCTCGTAGTGGCCGCCCTCGGCCACGGTCTCGGCGCCCTGCGGGGGCCACACGCTCAGGTCGGCGGACGGCGCGGCCGGGGCCTCGGGTGCGAGGGTGCCCTGGGCGTGCTGTTCCCACGGCGTGCCGGTGTCGGTGCCGCCGGGGCGGGCGTACACGCCGAAGGCGCGCCGGCCCCGCTCGTCGGGTGCCCCGACGGTGACCTGGAGCTGGACGGCGCCCTCGCGGGGGATCACCAGCGGGCTGTGCAGGGTGAGTTCGGTGAGGTGGCCGCAGCCGGTGCGGTCGCCGGCGTGGACGGCGAGGTCGAGATAGCCGGTCGCGGGCAGGATGACCTGGCCGAGCACGGCGTGGTCGGCGAGCCAGGGGTGGGTGCGCAGGGACAGGCGTCCGGTGAGCAGGACGGTGTCGGAGCCGGCGGGGGTGAGGGCGGCGCCCAGGAAGGGGTGGGCCGCCGTCTCCAGTCCCGCGCCCTCGAGGTCGCCGGACCAGGGCGCGCTGGGCAGCCAGTGGCGTTCGCGCTGGAAGGCGTAGGTGGGCAGGGGGACGGTCCGGGCGCCGGTGAACAGGGCGGGCCAGTGCGGTGCGACGCCGGAGGTGAACAGGCGGCCGACGGCCGTGAGGACGCCGCGGGTCTCCGGTACGTCCTTGCGTACGGCCGCCGTGAGGAGGACCTCGGCGCGGTCGGGGTCCTCCAGGACGGCCGGGGCCATGGCCGTCAGGGGGGCGTCGGGGCCGACCTCAAGGAAGCGGGTGGCGCCGAGGTCGTCGCGCAGGTGGCGCAGCGCGTCGTGGAAGCGGACGGGTTCGCGGACGTGCCGTACCCAGTACTCGGGGTCGGTGAGCTGTCGCGCGTCGGCCTGTTCGCCGGTGGTGCCGGACACGTAGGCCAGGCGTGGTGCCTCGTAGGCCAGTGTGGTGGCGACGGCGCGGAAGTCGTCGAGGACGGGGTCCATGAGCGGTGAGTGGAAGGCGTGGCTGACGCGCAGCCGGGTGGTCTTGCGGCCGAGTGCCGTGAAGTGTGCGGCGACGGCGGCGACGGCGTCCTCGGTGCCGGAGACGACGGTGGCAAAGGGCCCGTTGAGGGCGGCGACGCCGATCTCGGCCTCGCGTCCGGCGAGCAGGGGCAGCACCTCCGCCTCGGTGGCCTGCAGGGCGGCCATCGCGCCGCCCGCGGGCAGTTGCTGCATGAGGCGGCCGCGGGCCGCCACGAGTGTGCAGGCGTCCCGCAGGGACAGGACGCCTGCGACGTGGGCCGCGGCGATCTCGCCGACGGAGTGGCCGGTGACCTGGTCGGGCACGATGCCCCAGGACTCCAGCAGTCGGTAGAGGGCGACCTCGAAGGCGAACAGGGCGGGCTGGGCGTGCTCGGTGCGGTTCAGGGTGTCGGCGCGGTCGGTGTTGCCGGTGTTGCTGCCGGTGTCGTCGCCGAGGACGATCTCGCGCAGGCCGGGGAGGTGGGCGCAGACGGCGTCGAAGGCGTCGGCGAACACGGGGTGGGCCCGGTGGAGTTCGCGTCCCATGCCGGGGCGCTGGGCGCCCTGGCCGGTGAACAGGAACGCGGTCTTTCCGCCGCCGCGTGCGATGCCGGCGGGGGTGTGCGGGGTGGCGCGCCCGTCGGCCAGTGCGGTGAGGCCTTCGGTGAGTTCGGCGCGGTCGGCGCCGAGGACGACGGCCCGGTGCTCGAAGGCGGTGCGGGTGGTCGCGAGGGACAGGCCCACGTCGCGGGGGTCGGTCTCGGGGCGGTCGGCGAGGTGGGCGAGCAGGCGGCTCGCCTGGTCGCGCAGGGCGGTGGCGCTGCGGGCGGTGAGCACCCAGGGGGTGAGGGGCGCCTCGTCGCGGGTGTCGTGGGGGGCCGGCCCGTCGGGGTCGGTGGGTGTCTCGTCGGTGGCGGCTTCGAGGATGACGTGGGCGTTGGTGCCGCTGATGCCGAAGGAGGAGACACCGGCGCGGCGGGGACGGTCCGCCTCGGGCCAGTCGACGGCCTCGGTCAGCAGCCGGATGTCGCCCTCCGTCCAGTCGACGTGGGTCGAGGGCCGGTCGACGTGGAGGGTGGCGGGCAGGACGCCGTGCCGTATCGCCTCGACCATCTTGATGATGCCCGCGACGCCGGCGCCGGCCTGGGTGTGGCCGATGTTGGACTTCACCGAGCCGAGCCACAGCGGCTGTCCGGGCTCACGGTCCTGGCCGTAGGTGGCGAGCAGGGCCTGGGCCTCGATGGGGTCGCCGAGGGTGGTGCCGGTGCCGTGCGCCTCGACGGCGTCGATGTCCGTGGTGGCGAGGCCGGCGTCGGTGAGGGCGGCGCGGATGACGCGCTGCTGGGAGGGGCCGTTGGGGGCGGTCAGTCCGTTGGAGGCGCCGTCCTGGTTGACGGCGGTGCCGCGGACGACGGCGAGGACGGGGTGGTTGTTGCGGCGGGCGTCGGAGAGGCGTTCCACCAGGAGCATGCCGCCGCCCTCGGAGAAGCCGGTGCCGTCGGCGGCGTCCGCGAACGCCTTGCAGCGCCCGTCCTGCGACAGGCCTCCCTGGCGGGTGAAGTCCATGAACAGGCCGGGGGTGGACATGATGGTGACGCCGCCGGCCAGGGCGAGGTCCGACTCGCCGGAGCGCAGTGAGCGCACGGCCAGGTGCAGGGCGACCAGCGAGGCGGAGCAGGCGGTGTCGACGGTGACCGCCGGGCCCTCCAGACCGAAGGTGTAGGAGAGGCGGCCGGACATGACGGCCGCCGAGTTGCCGGTGCCGAGGTGGGCGCCCGCGTCCGCGTCGAGGAGCAGCGGGCGGGAGGAGTAGTCCTGGTAGTTGGTGCCGGCGAAGACGCCGGTGCGGCTGCCGCGCAGGGTCTTCGGGTCGATGCCGGCCCGCTCGAACGCCTCCCAGGACATCTCCAGGAGCAGGCGCTGCTGCGGGTCCATCGCGGCGGCCTCGCGCGGGGAGATGGTGAAGAATCCGGCGTCGAAGTCGGCGAAGCCGGAGAGGAAGCCGCCGACGCGGGTGGCGACGCCGCCGGGCTCGGTGCCGCGGAGTGCGTCGAGGTCCCAGTCGCGGTCGTCGGGGAAGGTGGTGAGCGCGTCGGTGCCGTCGGCGAGCAGCTGCCAGAACTCCTCGGGTGTGTCGGCCTGTTGGGGGAAGCGGCAGGCCATGGAGACGATGACGACCGGATCGTCGTCGGCGTCGGTGTGCGTGGTCCGGGCCGGGGCGTCGGCGGGCGGGGTGCTGGTGTCCGCGGGGACGAACTGCGCGCTCAGGTGGTCGGCGAGGGCGGCGGGGGTGGGGTAGTCGTAGATGAGGGTGGCCGGCAGTCGCAGGCCGGTGGCCTCGTTGAGGGTGTTGCGCAGTTCCACGGCGGTGAGGGAGTCGAAGCCGAGTTCGCGGAAGGCGCGGGTGGGTTCGACGTCGTCGGGGCTCGGGTGGTTGAGCACGTAGGCGATGTGTGCGCGGACGAGGGCGAGGAGGGCGTTGCGGCGCTCGCTCTCGCCGAGCCGGGCGAGCTGTCCGGCGAGGCCGGTCGCTTCGGCGGACTCGTGCCCGGGTGCGGTGCGCCGGGTGTCGGCCAGGATCTGCTGCAGTTCGGGCAGGGCGGCGTAGAGGCGGCGCGGGCGGCCCTTGGCGAGTTCGGCGCCGAACACCTCCCAGTCGATGTCGGTGACGACGAGGGTGGTGTCGTCGTGGTCGAGGGCGCGCTGGAGTGCGGTGACGGCGGTCTCGGGGTCCATGAGGCGTACGCCGTGGCGGTGGAGGCGTTCGCCGACGGTGCCGGAGGCCATGCCGCCGGAGGCCCAGCCGCTCCAGGCGACGGCGGTGGCCGGCAGGCCGCGGGCGCGGCGGTCCTCGGCGAGGGCGTCGAGGAAGGCGTTGCCGGGGGCGTAGTTGCCGTGGCCGGGGCTGCCGAAGACGCCGGAGGAGGACGAGAACAGGACGAAGGCGGACAGGTCGAGGCCGGCGGTGGCGGCGTCGAGGTTGAGGGCGCCGCCCACCTTCACGCGCAGGACGTCGGCCAGGCGTTCGGGGGTGAGGGAGCCGAGCACGCCGTCGTCGAGGACGGCGGCGGTGTGGAAGACGGCGTCCAGGGGCCGTTCTGCGGGTACGGCGGCGAGCAGGCGGGCGAGGTCGGCGGGGTCGGCGATGTCGCAGCGGGCGATCTCGGCGCGGGCGCCGAGTGCGGCGAGTTCGGCGGTGAACTCGGCGGCGCCGGG
>NZ_JBEXHZ010000163.1:0-4626 GCF_040608315.1 Streptomyces sp. NPDC005195 | reverse complement strand
CCTCCCTCGGCAACGGCCTCAAGTACGGCGCCGCCGTCACCGCGTACAGCGGCACGGGCAGGGTCCGCGTCGACGGTACGTCGATCACCTTCCACGGCTGCGAGGACCTCACGGTCGTCGTCAGCGGCGGCACCGACTACGCGCCCGACGCGGCGAAGAAGTTCCGTGACCCGTCCCTGGTCCCGGAGCGTCTCGCCAGGACCAAGGTCCTGAACGCGGCGGGCCACTCGGCGAGCACCCTGCTCCACACCCATGTCGCCGACTTCCGGGACGTGTTCGGACAGCTGGACATCAACCTGGGTACGTCGTCCGCCGCGCAGCGCGAACTGGACACCTGGGAGCGGATACAGGCACGCCACCGGGACGACGTCCCGGACCCGGAACTCGAGGCCGCCTACCTGCAGTTCGGCCGCTACCTGATGATCTCAGGATCGCGGGGCAGTCTGCCGATGGGCCTTCAGGGCCCCTGGCTGGACGGCAACGACCCGGACTGGATGGCCGACTACCACACCGACATCAACATCCAGATGAACTACTGGATGGCCGACCGGGCGGGTCTGTCCGACTGCTTCGACGCCCTCACGGACTACTGCCTCGCGCAGTTGTCCTCGTGGACGGACGCCACCCAGCGGCTGTTCAACGACCCGGCCAACCGGTACCGGAACTCCAGCGGGAAGATCGCCGGCTGGACCGTGGCGATCTCCACCAACCCGTACGGCGGGGGCGGCTGGTGGTGGCATCCGGCGGGCAACGCCTGGCTCTGCCAGAGCCTGTTCGAGCACTACGAGTATACTCAGGACCGTACCTACCTGAAGAAAATCTACCCGCTCCTCAAGGGCGCCGTGGAGTTCTGGGAGGCCCGTCTCGTCACCACGACCGTCACCGACGCGTCCGGCGCCTCGCGTGAGGTTCTGGTCGCCGACAGCGACTGGTCGCCCGAGCAGGGTCCGCTGGACGCCAAGGGCATCACCTACGCCCAGGAACTCGTGTGGAACCTCTTCGGCAACTTCCGCACCGCGACCGGAGTGCTCGCCAGGGACGCCGCCTACAGCAGGACCGTCGACGGTCTCCGTGAGCGCCTGTACCTCCCCGTGGTCAGTCCCACGACCGGCTGGCTGGAGGAGTGGATGTCGCCCGACAACCTCGGCGAGACCACACACCGGCATCTCTCCCCGCTCATCGGGCTCTTCCCCGGCGACCGGATCCGACCCGACGACTCCACGCCGAAGGAGATCGTCGCCGGCGCGACCGCCCTCCTCACCGCACGCGGTATGAACAGCTTCGGCTGGGCCAACGCCTGGCGCAGTCTGTGCTGGGCGCGGCTCAAGGACGCGGAGAAGGCGTACCAGCTCGTCGTCAACAACCTCAAGCCGTCGTCGGGCGGCAGCAACGGCAGCGCGATGAACCTCTTCGACATCTACGAGGTCGAGCAGGGCCGCGGCATCTTCCAGATCGACGCGAACTTCGGCACCCCGGCCGCGATCGTGGAGATGCTGGTCTACTCGCGCCCCGGCCACGTCGAGCTGCTGCCCGCGCTGCCCGCCGCCTGGTCGGCATCCGGCTCGGTGACCGGTGTGGGTGTCCGCGGAGGCTTCGTCGCCGACCTCAGCTGGAAGAACGGCAAGGTCACGCGGGCGACGCTGAAGAGCGTCGGCGGCCGTGCCACCACGGTCGTCGCGGGTGGCAGCGCACGGAAGATCACGCTCACGCCGGGCGAGTCCGTCACGCTCCGGAACCTCGGATGAGCGCCGCCTCGTACCGCCGCCGCGCGGTGGGCGTCTTCGCGGCCCTCGTCATGGCCTTGTGCGGACCCCTGACCGCTTCGTCGACGGCGCAGGCGCAGCAGGTGACCCAGCCGTCGGCGAAGGTCCCGGCGACGGTGGCGAATCCGGCCGCCGCCAAGGGCAGACACCCCGTCGTCACCTGGGGTGCCAGCGCCGACCGGCAGGGCGCGGGGCCCGCCGACCGCAGCTACCGCCTGATCGTGCGCACCAGCGTCGGCGGCACCGACCTGCGGATCCGGCTGTCCAACGCCTTCGGTGAGCACCCGGTGACCTTCGCCAGCGCGTACGCAGGGCTGCGCAGACAGGGTGCGGAACTGGTCCACGGCTCCAACCGGCGGCTCTCCTTCAACGGCGGAGCCCCGTCCGTGACCGTCCCTGCCGGACAGGTGGTGCTGAGCGATCCGCTGCCCGGGAAGCTGGCCGCCCGGAGCGATCTGGTGATCAGTCTGTACGTGACGGGCGCCCAGGGACCGACCACCGGTCACGGCATGGCCATGCAGACCAACTACGCGACCGCGGGCGACCACGCCGCCGAGGAGGGCGCGGCCGGCTGGACCGATCCGATGGGCTCCTGGTACTGGCTGGACGCCGTCGACGTGGAGGCACCCACGGCGGTCGGCTCGGTGGTGACCCTCGGGGACTCCATCACCGACGGATGGGCCTCGACCACGGACGGCGACCGCCGCTGGCCCGACTATCTGTCCCAGCGGCTGCAGGCGGCGCCCGGCATCCCCGTGAAGGGAGTGGCGAACGAGGGGATCTCGGGCAACAAGGTGCTCGCGGACGGTGCCGGACAGGCCGCGCTGAACCGGCTGGACCGTGATGTGCTCTCCCAGCCCGGGGTGCGGACGGTGTTCCTGTTCGAAGGGATCAACGACATCAAGGCCCACACCGGCGTCACGGTGGACGACATGATCGCCGGCTACCGGCAGATCATCGACCGGGCGCACGCGGCGGGCAAGTGTGTCGTCGGAGCGACCGTCATGCCGTTCAAGGACTGGTCCGAGTACGACGCCGCATCCGAGGCGGTGCGGCAGGGCGTCAACGAGTGGATCAGGACGAGCGGCGCGCTCGACGGCGTGACGGACTTCGACAGGATCACCCGCAGCCCCTACGACCCGCAGCGCATCCTGCCCTTCTTCGACGGCGGCGATCACCTGCACCCCAACGACAAGGGGATGCAGGCGATGGCCGACGCGGTGGACCTCGGGAGCCTGACCGCCTGCTGAGAGCGGGACCCCCGGGGCACGGTCAGGGGTAGGAGACCACCGTGGACGGCACGGTGGAGGTCCCCGAGGTGGGCGCCCCGGCGTCGTTGACGACCCGCTCGTACTGCCCGTTGCCGCCCAGTGAGACGACCAGGAGGTTGTGGAACTTCACCCCCGGTTTGTTCGGTGCCGCGAACCCGTGGTGCTGGACGATCGCCGGATCGACGTTGTAGTAGCAGTAGCTGCCCAGGCCCCATCCCTCGTGCGTGGTCACGGAGTCGGCGACCTTGTAGGCCGCGTACCCCTTGATCCCGCCGTTCTGGATGGCGGCCTGGTTCGGCGCGTCGTACGCCTTCTCGTTCTGGAAGAAGATGGTGCGCCCACGCTCGCCGTACCACTGGACGTCGTACTTGTTGAAGTGCTCGACGAACAGGCCGGTGGCCAGGACGTCGGCGCCGTTGACGCGGATGCCGTAGTCAGCCCGGTTGGTCTCCCAGCCGACGCCGGTGCCGTGGTCGGCGCGCCAGACCCAGGTGTGGTCGATGATCGTGTGACGGCTGTTGATGACCATGCTGGTGGTGGCCTTGCCGGCGCCCGCGCCGCCGATCCGTACGAAGACGTCCTGCACGGTGGTCGGGTTGGCGGAGTGGTCCGCGGAGGCTCCGGCCGGACCGACCTCCAGGAGCGTGGTGGAGTTGACGGGTCCGGCGTCGATCAGGAAGCCGGCCAGCCGCACCCCGTCGACGTCCGCCGTCCTGAGCGCGGTGACGCCGTTGTCCGGGATCAGGGTGGCGTACCCGAGGCCCAGGACCACGGTGCCCGCGCGGTTGACCTGGACCGGCTGGTCGAGGTGGTAGATGCCCGGCGTCAGCAGCAGATGGAGGCCCTGGGTGAGCGCGGCGTTCAGGGTGGCGGCGGAGACACCGGGTTTGGCGACGTAGAACTGGCTGAGCGGCAGCGACGTGCCGCGCGGGGTTCCACTGCCCCAGGTGGTGCCGCGCGCGTTGGTGCGCTTCTCCGGCAGGAAGACGCGGTACTCGCTGCCGCTCAGGTAGAGGAAGGGCTTCTCCCGCGACACCGGTGTGGTGTCGAGCGTGGTGTAGGGCGGGTTCGGGAAGGACTGCGCGGGTGCGCCCTGGACGCCGGAGAACACCATGTTCCAGACGGCGTTGGCCCAGCCGCCCACCGAACTGTCGCGGGTGTACCACTGCTGCTGCGAGTACGGTCCGACCGAGCCGTCGACGCGGCTGTCGGCGATATAGCCGCCGCTGGCCCAGCCGTAGCCGCTGGGCGCCAGATTGAGGCCGCCCTTGACATGCATCCGGCGGAAGGGGGCGGCCTGCGCGACCGCCCACCGGTTGGTGCCGTTGACCGGACTCAGGGCGAGGTTCTCCGCCGAGCGCCAGAAGTTCTGGGTCGCGTTGCCGTTGAACCAGCCCGCGTCGACGGTCACGTCGCCGTTGATGGTGGTGTCGTCCGGGGACAGCCCGAGGCCCGCGATCGAGGTGTAGAAGCCGAGCTGGGCGTTGAGCCCGTTGTAGGTGCACCCGCAGCGGGCCGGTGTTCGCGGCGTTCAACTCCGCCTTCGAGGTGGGCGGTTCGGCCTGCACGATCCGGACCGTCGAGAAGCTCAC
>NZ_JBEXHZ010000162.1:0-4786 GCF_040608315.1 Streptomyces sp. NPDC005195 | reverse complement strand
CATCTCGGGCACCGTCAGGCCCTCGATCACCCGCAGACGCGACTCCACCATCCGGCACACCCCGGCTGGGAGCACAGCGAGGAACGGGAGTTCCCCCGGTTCGTCGCCGACGTCCTGCACGGCCGCCTCGTCCCCCGGACCCTCACGACTGCCCTGGGGACCCAGTACGAGGGCTGGGCCGCTCCCGAGGACGTCACGGCAGCCAACGAGTACGCGTCGACGCAGACCACACCACCCGCACCCGCACGACGTACGGCGCTTACACCGCGCTGCGGGGGGCGAGGACCGTCCTCGTCAACGCCGCCCGGCCGTCAATCGCTGTGGCCGTGTCGGTGCCCGGGTCGATGTCGAGGGACTTCCAGATCTCATCGATGGTCTCGGGGCTGGTGGGCGGCCAGGTGGCATCGGCCGACCAGTCAAGATCGGTGATGGGCGGGGGCTGGAGGAGCAGGTACTGGTAGTTGCCGGGCAGGTCGAACGGGAGGGGCCGCCTGCTCGCTTCGGCGAGGAGCCGGCCGAACTCATCAGCGTCCGTGGGGGTTTCGTCCGGGGCGCCCGGGGAGTCCAGGTCGATCATATTCGCCCGCTCGGCGAACGCGCTGGCCAACACCGCGCCCAGGTCGGTGGAGATCGAGGTCTTACCCGCGCCGCCGCGGTGGAAGTACCGGGCCTGGGCGGGCGTTCTGGCGCCGTTGCAATGAGCTCCTGTAGCACTACAAAGCGCGGTACATAATTGTGGGCCAGGTCGGCGCCGCCCGGCACGTGGCGCAGCCTGATCCGTGGGCAGCATGCCGGTGGGGTCCACAGACGGTGACGCTGGGATCATCCCTGCGGGCGCGAGGAGCAGGACTCGTCGTAGACCGTGAGCAGGCCGACGTCGGGATCATCCCCGCGTGCGCGGGGAGCAGATCTGCCCGGTGTAGCCCCACGGCTCGAACACGGGACCATCCCCGCGCACGCGGGGATGGTCCGTAGGCCAGGTACTGCAGGATGTTCCCGGTCGGCTGCTCTCCGCGCACGCGGGAATGGTCCCGTCACGTGACTTTCCAAAGAGGCAGGTCAGCCCTGCTCCCCGCGCACGCATGAACGTTCCAGGCGCGCGCTCAGAAACAGCCGTCTGTGTGGGTGCCGTCCGGCTTGTATTGCTTGAAGGAGAACCAGGAGTTGGTGAGGGGGCCGAAACGGCCGTCCACGCTCAGCCCCGCGTTCCACCTCCCGTTGATTATTGTCTGGGCGTTCTTTACCGCCTGCTCGGTGGCGGGGCCGAAGTCCATATCCGGCTGGATGCTCTGCGAATAGCAGGTGATCAGGGTCTCCTGCAAGGCCAGCACGGCGTAGTTGTGGTCCCCCCGGGCCACGACGCAGTTGTAGTTTCCTGAGTTCGCGGCCGTCGACGGCCTGTGGATGTATAAACTCCCCCCACCCACCGTCCCGCCCGCCTGCACCCAGGTGAAGGAGGCGCAGTGGACCTCGGCAGCAGAGGCCGGCGTAGCGCTCAGACCGAGGGTGGCGGCGGTCAGTGCACCGACCACGCCTGCGACCAGATTGATTCTTATAGTACGGAATTGCATATTCTCTCCCCCTGCTCTCTTTCGCCGAAACGCGATGAGCATGACAGGCAACCGTTCTGCCCAGAAGGACGAATTCCAGCCGTCATCCCCGCAGTTCACGGCCTCGGCTTCGAGTACCTTCCAACCGGCGATGGCCCGGGCATGGGGTTCTCCCTTGCCGGTCAAGACCGGGCGGTGTACCCGGCTCCCCACCCGCCCCGGCCGCCGGGACCATGGGGAGGACAGACAGCCGCCGCGCCGGCCTCCGCCGCACGCCCGGCCGAGGTCACGGGGACCAGGCCCGGCCCGAACGTCCCCGGCACCGGCACCGGCACCGGCCGCAGTACGGCCTACGGCAGCCGGTCGGCCTCGGCCTGATTGCATGGCCCGCACACCAGCACCAGCGCCGCCTGCATCCACGCGCGCCAGACCAACCGCGGCACAAGGTGATCGGTCGTCGCCCCGTCCCGCTCCGCTAGTGCGACCGCGAAGGTTCACCGGCTTGGGGCATGTGCCTTCCTTTTACTGAGAAGACGTTCATGAACACTCGCGCAAGGGCGCTGCCCCAGGAGCGCTGCGCATCACACCTCGGCGGATGAGCCTTGTCGTCGGGAGAGGGTTAGCCTGCGCCGCTCTCGGTCGATCTCGGTGACTACCACCGTGATCTTGTCGCCGACCTGGACGACATCTGATGGAGTCTCCACCGGTGTCCAGGCGAGCTCTCGCAGGTGAACGAGTCCCTCGATTCCGTCGGCGATCTGGACGAAGACGCCGAACGGGATCAGCTTGGTGACCTGGCCAGGCAATTTCTGCCCCACCGTGATGGTGTCGGCGAATACCTGGAAGGGGTCCGGCTGTGCGGCTTTCAAGGAAAGTCTGGCCTCCAGGTTCCACGTGTCGAACTGGAGGAACTCGCATGCGACGCGCTGTCCAACCTGCACCACGTCGGAGGCTGTCTCGAAACGTCGCCAGGACAGTTCAGCGAAGGAGATGAAACCGACGCCGGGGAAGACCGGATGGTCGGGTCCGTCGTCCAGCGCCACGAACACACCGAACCGTTCGATCGCTGTGACGGTGCCGGAGAGGAACTCGCCGCGGTGCACTGACTCCAGGAATGCCCAGAGTTCTGGATTCTCAGACGGTCCACCCATCATGCTCCAAGCCTTTCACGAGGAGCTGAGCACTGGCTGGGAAGTGGGCTCATGCTGCGGCCTTGAGGGGACGTCCGCCCCAGCGGATGCCTTTCTCGCTGCGGATGCGGGCGCGCTCACGTCGTTCAGCGGCCAGGACAGTCGGCGCTGCGTTGCTCCGTTCGGCGGCATTCCGGTTACGGCCCGGGGCCCGGCTCGTTGGTGGCGTATGAGCAGAAGTCGCAGGCTACGGGACCTGTCAGGGGCGCGGGCGTTCGAGCAGCTGACAGCCGAGCTGGCTCGTGCCGCTGTCGTGGTGAAGGCTGGTGCGGCCCCGAAGCGGCGGGTTAGCGGGGAGGTTCTGCGCCCGGGCACCGAGGAGCCGGATGGCAACGGTGAGGCTGCGGCGACCGGCTCCGGCCGACGTCACTCTCCCTCCCCCGCTTCTCGCCCGCCGGCCTGAAGTACGCCCCGCCACCACTGGTAGTCGGCGGGACGGATGGGGTGGGTGGTCTGCCAGCCGATCGGTGTCGGGTCACCGAGCCGGGTGAGCGGGTGCGGACAGGCGAGGATCTCGGCGAGGGCGGCGGTCGCCGTCGGTTCGGGTGCGGCCCGGTCCAGGTCGGGCCGGTCGCAGCACCGGTCGTGACCGCCGTGGCAGTCGGACCCGTGCGCGGCGCCGTCGGAGGCCTTCCAGATCCGGCAGCACGGGGCCCGGTCCGGGCCGCGGTCAGACGGTCAGACGGTCAGACGGTCACAGCGTCCGCACTGTCGTTTGCGGTGGTCGACGTGACGGGCTGGTCCAGGTCGTCGTGGCGGTGCCGGTGTCCGGGTCGACGGCCTTGGTCTGGCGGCCTCGTGCGTCGTAGTTCCAGCTCCAGGTGTTGCCCGCGCTGTCTTTGGCCGAAATGCGGTTGCCGCGGGTGTCGTAAGCGTAGCCGGTGGAGGTGAAGGCGGACCGGCTGCTGTTGGTGTAGTGGTCGATGCGTACGGCGCGGCCGAGCGCGTCAACGTAGGTGCGGGTGGCTGGCGCGCCGGCGGGCGGGGCGACCGTGGTGTAGTCGGCGCCGTAGGTGTAGGTGGTGCGTTTGGAGGTGACAGGGCCGCGAGGAAGGCGCGCTGGTAGCCCAGATGGCTCAGCGCACCATGGCAGCGTCTCGTGGGACGAATCGCATGTACGGGTACGCCGGGTAAGGGCTCGGCTCGCCCTGCGGCAGCACGGAAGCCAATGTCTCGAACACCCGCTCCATCACCTGGTCCGTGTACCCGGCCATAGTTGCCGGAGCCTATAGCAGCACACCCCCCGCTCGCAGCTGGAGCACCCGGTGAAACGCACCCGAGTTCTCAAGCGCCGCGGCGCCGCCAAGCCGTGCCGCAAGTTCCGCCGGACAGACCGTCACCCAGGCGTAGCCCCGCAGGAACCGCCGGCCTTCACGCAGGGACGTGCGCTTCCTGCGGCGCAGCACAGCATCGAGGTTGGTGAGTGGTCCGTCGCGCCTCCCATAGACGGCGGTGTTCGGTTTGACCTCCCAGATGTTGACCTTGTCCTCCGTCCAGAGGATGACGTCGGCGCGGCCGCTGTTTTCCTTCTTCTTGCCGTCGCTCGCTCCTGGGATCCGCTGTCATCCGAACGAGGCGCTTGACAACGAATCCAGCCGTTCGGGTTTCGTACGACCGGTCTTCGGCAGCAGGTCCGCGAGCGGCATCTGGAAGAACCGGCGGCGACCAAGGTGGTCAAGGCCCAGCCCTTTCGCCCGTACCCTTCGCAGGGTCTACGGCGTCAAATTGCGGGCGCCGAAACTGGAGGCAACACTTCATGCTGATCGCTCAGCGTCCGTCGTTGACCGAAGAGGTCGTCGACGAGTTCCGCTCCCGGTTCGTGATCGAGCCGCTGGAGCCGGGCTTCGGCTACACCCTCGGCAACTCCCTGCGTCGCACGCTCCTCTCCTCGATCCCCGGTGCCGCTGTCACCAGCATCCGGGTTGACGGTGTCCTGCACGAGTTCACCACCGTGCCGGGCGTCAAGGAGGACGTCACCGACCTCATCCTCAACATCAAGCAGCTGGACCTCTCCTCGGAGCACGACGAGCCGGTCGTGATGTACCT
>NZ_JBEXHZ010000161.1:0-4793 GCF_040608315.1 Streptomyces sp. NPDC005195 | reverse complement strand
GATACTCCCTGCCCGAACCCGCAGATCAGCCGCCAGACCACTCGAATACACCCGAAGCGATCACTCCGAAATCAAGCCGGTGGATCCGGGCTCAGGGCGTCCGGGCGGTTGAGGGGTTCGCCTCCCTCCACGAAGACCTCGATCACCCCGGATTCGGCCATCTCCCGGATGAGCGCGGCGTACTCGGCCCGGCGCATCTCCTGGCTGCGGGGCTCGGCCGCGCAGTCGCCGTAGCACTGCCGGCACTTGAGGTTGCACGACTGGGTGACCTGCAACCAGCTCTTGAGAGGTTCGTTGAGTACCAGATCCATGGGGCTCCGTCCTGATCGGTAGCGTGTGGCACGGGTACTGAGGTGGCCGGAGCGAGGATGCCGATGGCCGGTGGGGCCACGGCTCATCCGCGACCGTGCAGGCGTGCCGGGGCGGTGAACGGCTCGCCGCCGCCACCGAGGCCGGGCCCGGCAGGCACCGTGTGGAGATTCAGGCGGTCTCCACACCGGGGGGCGGCCAGCGGTGTGCACGGTGCTTCCGTACGGGCCGGTCGGGTGGGGTGGCGCCCCGGTTAGGACGCCACCCGCTCGACGGTGTGGGCAAGCGGGTCGGACTGGGTCCGGTGCAGCTCTGTGAGCCAGTGCAGGAAGTCCCTGCCTACCGGGCCGAGACACTCCTCGGAGTAACGGGAGACCTTGTCGAGAAGGCTGGTAGCCCGGAACGCGGCCGTCTGCGCGGCTTGCGCGAGGTCGGGCTTTTGGCTGTGGTGGGCGCGTTGCTCGAACCAGGCGCAGAGATGGACGTAGACGTGCGCGGCGGCCAGGGCCCGGTCGATGGGCCATCGGGAGACCTGGGACGTTTCATGCCACTCGGGTGCCACCGTGGGCGCGGTGTCCGTGTCGTAGGCCGGGGCGAAGATCGACCGTGTCGCCTGCAGGTCGTACAGGCGTAGGTGCACGAACTCGTGGACCATCGCTTCGGCCAGTCGCTCGGGGGTCCGCATGCAGCGGAGGGCTACGAAAGCGGCGCCGGGGATCTCGCGAGTTGACGCGCTGTCGAAAGCGTCGGGACCATCGACAGCGACGACGTAACGGGCGTGCCGCAACAGACCGCTGCACAGGTCGGGGGCGGTGGCCAGCATCAGATCCACGGCCGTGCGAAGCGTTGTGGCCCGCTCGGCAGTGAGGCTCGTCAGGGTGTCGGCACCCTCACCCGCGCTGAGATGGCGGCGAAACAGCGTCTCGAACGTCTGGTGGACATCGGCCGGCAGGGTGGGGTCCGTGAGCAGGTGCACTTGGTGGCCGGGAAGTTCGACCGTCTGCCGGACGCCGGCACTCTCCTCCTCCGTCGCGAGCGTTGCGCCGAGCAGAGGTCCGTCCGTGAGCGAAATGATTTCCGCTGTACAGGCGGGGATGTTCCGAATTCTCCGCAGTGCCTGGTCGAGTTTGTGACGGACGGTAGGTTCCAGGGCGGTGTCGCGAAGAATCCTGTGCCCTGCGGAATCGATTGGGCTGATTCCAGGAGCGACGCATTCGAGCAGGAAGTCGTAGCTCTCGTATAACCGATCGACGATTCCGTCCGATCGAGCGAAGCTTGGGTGCTCGGCGAGTGTGACGAGTGCAGGTTTCTGCATACGGTGGCCCCTGTCGAAGGAAAACCCCCTGCCTATCGCGAATACGATGAGCGTGATGTGCGGGGTAGCGCCAACAGTGTTCGTAGCAAGGGTTGTTGATACCGGATTCGCGCCTGAAGACCCATCGAAGCTGTCACGGCGGGAGGAGCACAGTCAAGCGTCATGAACAACCTGGGCGAATATTTCTGCCACTCAGCGAAAGAAGGTAAAAGTCTCCCCCGGAACAGGAATGTTTCGCCGCACACGGGGCAGTTGCGTCGAGTTACCTGTGCCTCCCTGCAGACGATGGGCACAGGTGGGCTCTTCCGGACGCGCGGTGTCCGCGCCACGCTCTACCAGCGACGAAAGGCATATTCACCTCGATGAGTTGCGCCGATTCCCCCTCACCCTCGTTGGATCAGTCGCAGGCAAGGGCCCTGCGCCGATTGATCACCGCCAACGCGCTCAGCTCGGTGGGGGACGGTGCGCGGTTCGCGGCACTTCCCCTCCTGGCAGCGTGGCGCACCGAGGACGTGTTCTGGGTATCCACGGTCGCGGCCGCGAGCCGTGCGGCCTGGCTCCTGGCACCGGTCATCGGCACTCTCGTGGACCGCATGCCCTGGCGCCGGTCGATGGTGGGAGGCGATCTGGCGCGGTGCGCAACACTGTCCCTGATGTGCGCCCTCGTGGTGACCGGGTGGACACCGGTGACGGTCCTGGTGCTGCTGGCATTCGTTTCGGGCGTAGCCGAGGTGTTCTTCGACAGCGCCGCACAGGCCGTCGTGCCGGCGTTGGCCACCGACCAGCAACTCGAGCGAGCCAACGCCCAGGTCATCTCCGCGCAGATCGTTGGAACCGGCTTCGTGGGCCCACCTATGGGAGCTGCGCTCTGGACGGCGTGGCACCCGCTCCCTTTCCTCCTGGACGGCGCGACGTTTCTCGCATCAGCGCTGCTGCTCACGGGGCTTCCGAACAAGGCCGCACCGGCCACGGCGGACGGTGAGCGGGGAATGCGGAGCCTTCTGCGCGGCACCTGGGCCGGGTTGCGGTTCCTGACACGCGATCGGGTTCTGCGCCCCCTCATGGTGGTGGTCGCAGTCCTGGGCGTGGGACAACAGGCGGTCTACGCGGTCCTCGTGGTCTACGTCGAACAGCGGCTCCATCTGCGCCCCTTCGGGTACAGCCTGATGCTGGTCGCAGCAGCCGTCGGCAGCCTCGCCGGGGCGAGGACGGCGCCCCGGATCGTCGAGCGGCTGGGGTCTGGGTGGAGTGTGAAAGCGTCAGTGTCCGTCTCCGCGCTCGCCTACCTGGTTGTCGCGGTACTCCCCTGGTGGCCGCTGGTCGCCGTCATGCTGGCCCTCAACAGCGCCGGGGTGGTGCTGTGGAACGTGTGCACGGTCTCCCTTCGGCAGCGTCTCGCCCCGCCGGGCATGCTGGGACGGGTGGCCAGTGGCTACCGACTCGCCGCATGGGGGGCCATGCCCATAGGCGCTGCGGCGGGCGGTGCCCTAGCTCAGCACGTCGGACTCGACGCCCCCTGGGCACTGGCCGGCCTGCTCCTTGTGGCGTGCCTCCCGTTCCTGGGCTCGGTGGCCCCAGCAGCATCCGGCACCGAGGAGGCCGAAACCCGCCCGTCCCCCTGAACTTCCAGGACTGGCCCCGGGCCCGAATCGCTTCATACAGAAAGAAGCTGTCCCTCACGAAGCTGCCTAACCCGCTGAAAGAGCGTTTGTCCCTGACGTACTCGACCAGTCCCACCGGGAACCGAATCCGACGACCTCGCTCCAGACACGCATCGGCCTGGCCGACCGGCGACGGCTCCAAACCAGATGGGGAGGGCTTGTGACTGAGCGCTTCACTCGGCCAGTTGAGCGTTAGCCGGACAGGCCATCGCTCAGCCGCTCCCCGCACGCTTCTCGAGGAAGGCGAGCGTGCCGATCTGGCATCCTTCCAGCACGGGCGTTGCGTCTTCTGCAGGCCCGAACCCATGCGAGGAGTGAGTCTGATGGCGAAGCGGGGCACGGACCACTGGAGTGAAACCTACTGCGACCGGCGCTTCCACCCGCCCCACCTGACGGGCTTGCCCTACTGGTTCTTCTGCCGGCTTGAACCTGGCCACGCCGGCGACTGCGACTGCGAAGCAGCCCACGAAGCAACGAACACGACGGACTGAGCACTATGAACGGCCAACTCATACGATCACAGGCCAACCGGAGCGCTCAGCCACAGGACTCTGAGCCCATGCAGTGCTATAGCGGAATTCAGTAGCCGAGATCCAGGTAGTCGATGTCATTGATTTCCACATCTGACAGCCCCATAGCGCGAGATCCACCATCCTGGAAATAGATTTCCTTGAAGCCTTCGGCGATGATTCCACGCATCTCCTGGTCGCTGGCCCCCTCATTGCGGGCGTCGAACAGGCGCTGCGCGTAGGCCGGCGGGAGATGCACGGTCAGGCGGCGGAAGCGGCGTCGGTGCTGCCGACCGCGGCCGTGTAGCCGAACCGGGCGCGGGTCTCGACCGTGATGCCGCCTGTCGCGGCGGCCTGGCGGTGCCGGCGCCTGCGCACCAGGGGCTGCCACCGCTGCTTCACCGCTTCCTCGATCCTCGCGGCCACGCCGGCGGGAGGATACAGCCGGGCCCGGGCCGGTCCGAGCAGGGCGGAGATCAAGCCGAACAGTCCGGCCGCCGACCCGGCCACGGCGTAGGTGCCGGTGGCGTCGCGCAGGGTCAGCAGCAGTGGGAGGCCCAGCAGGCCGTAGCAGAGCACCGGCCTGACCCTCGTCGACCCAGCGTCACCTTGACGAGCCGAAGTCAGTAGTCTGCGACCTGGGAGGCCGACGGGCTTGCCACCGCACTGGGTCGTAGGGAAGCTCAGCGCCTCCAGGTCCGCCTCGGCCTCCAGCAGATCCGCCAGCCGCGCAGCCGAAGTTCCCGCAACCCGTGCAGCGCGACCAGGCACTATTGCCGCCCAGGACACGGGTCCGGGGCTAGGGCCTGTGTGATGTTGTGATCATTCGGTGGTCTTGATGAGGTCGTCGATCCAGATCATTGCGGCGCGGAGGTGGAGGCCGGCGAGGTAGCTGTCCGGGGTTTTGTCGTAGCGGGTGGCGATGCCGCGCCAGGCCTTCAGCTTGTTGATGAGGCGTTCGACGGTGTTGCGTTCCTTGTAGAGGTCGGCGTCGTGGCT
>NZ_JBEXHZ010000160.1:0-4799 GCF_040608315.1 Streptomyces sp. NPDC005195 | reverse complement strand
TATGATCGGGAACCCGCCGTCACCGGCAGGCCGCCAGGTCACACGGACCTGCCGGCCGTCGGTGATCACGCCCGTGACGGTCGGCTTCTGCGGCTTGCCGCCATCGGTCACCACGGGTGCCGTGGCCGTGCTCGGGTTCGAGGTGCCGACGGCGTTCACCGCGCGGACGCGCGCCGTGTACGACTTGCCGGCCCGCAGCCAGGTGAACGTCGTGCTCCGGCTGTCCGGATCACGGATCTCGACCTGGTGGCCGTCGTCCAGAGTGACCTTGTAGCCGGTGACCCGCGAGCCGCCGGTGTCCTTGGGCGCGGACCAGGCGACGGTCACACTCGTGCCGGACGACGTCGCCGACACCGCGTCAGGCGTGGCCGGCACCGTCCTGGGCTTCGTGGTGAGCGCGGACATGGCGCGCTGGAGGGCGTCGTACCGCGCCGCCAGGACCGCGTCCGTTGCCGTGTCGTTCGCGACCGCGGTCTTCGCCTCGGCGAGTGCGTTGGTGAACGCCTTCCACGACGTGTCCGTGTAGCGCGCGTCCTGGAGGGCCGACGCGGTCGTGACCAGGTCCTCCAGTCGCAGCCTCGGCACCGGGATCAGCTGCCTGGCGGCGAGGGTGAGGCTGCGGGTCTGGGTGTCGACCTCCAGCTGGGTCGCGCCGTCGGCGTCGGCCAGGGTGTGGGCGGCGGCGAGTTCGCGCCGGTACACACCGAAGTCGATCGTGTCGTAGCGCGCCGCGTCGGCGGAGAGTCCCTCGTACTGCTCGATCGCCTTCCGCAGGGCGGACTTGTCCGTGACGGCGGGCGTCTCGACGTGGTTGAAGGTGATCCGGCCCAGGTTCGCGACGTACGGGTGCGAGGAGTCCGGGTTCGTCGTCAGCCGCAGGTGGACGGTGTGCGTGCCGGTGATCGCCTTGGGCAGCGTCAGGCTCGTCGTCCCGCCGGACGACCACGCGGCTCCCGTGACCGGCAGCGGCACGGTCGCGTACGGCGTGCCGGGGTTGGCCGTGTCGAAGGAGTCCAGGTAGAGCTGGACTGCGGAACCGGTGCCGCAGCGGGCGGAGTTGTTGACGTAGGTGATCGTGACGGTGCTCTTCGGGGAGCCGCCGAAGTCGACGTCCCCGTAGTTGAGCCAGGCTCCGTTGTAGGTGCCGCCGAGGTCGGTGGTGGAACCCGCGCCGGTCCAGCCGACCGGCTCGCTCTTGAGCCCGCCGCCGCTGTTCGAGCGGAACGCGGTGGCGTCGAAGCCGACGGGCGCGTTGGTGTCCTGCGTCAGGGTCAGCGAGTAGACGTTGCCCACGTAGGGCTGGGACGCGGACTGCGTGCTGGAGACGAAGTCGGCGTACACGTCCTGGACGCCGGTGAAGACGCTCGGGTCGAGGTGCACGCTCGTGGTGGCGATGGTTCCCCAGCCCGATCCGCTGTAGTCGAGCGGGACGGCCACGGTCTTCGGGCCGTCCTTCGAACCGAGGTGCAGTTCGATGTGCGAGTCCGACGCCGCGCGCGACTGGGGCTTGTCATAGCGGACGGTGACGGTGTCGGCGCCGTCTCGGAGGTCGGTGTCCTTCCATGCGGCCCACGCGCCGTTCGTCACGTTCTCGAAGATGCCGTTCGAGAGGTTGAGCGGGGCCGAACCGCCGCCGGTCGTGGTGGCGTTGACCGCGGTCAGCGTGGCGAGCGTGGTCGACGGGGACGTGGAGACCTCGTACGGCGAGAACTGGTACCGGTCGAAGTTCGACACCCACTGCTGGCCGGCCGGTGCGTGGAACACGAACGTCGCACCCGACGCGCCCAGCAGGGCGTCCGGGTCGGTGACGGCCGCCTGCACCGTGCTGTAGTACTGCCAGCCGCCGGTTCCGGGGAGCTGGACGGTGGCGACGACGGGACCGTCGGCGGCGCCGGCGTGGATGTCGACGCTGCTCGGCTTCGCGTTCGTCGCCTGCGAGTTCGCGTACCGGACCGAGAGGGTCCGCGGGGCGACCCCGCCGAAGTCCAGCTTGGTGTAACGCTCCCATGAACCCTCGGTGACGCCACCGAGGTTGCCGTCCGAGTTGTTCCGCTCGCTGACGAGGCTGGGGCCCTCCTTCTGGTCGGGGGACTCGGCCTGCAGGACGGCGTAACCGCCCTCGTCGATGGTGAGCGTGTCGACGGCGGACCGCAGCGCGTCGTCCGCGGCCATGATCGTGCCCGTCGCGGAGGCGGTGTCCGCGAGCACGGTCCGCGCGCGTTCGAGCGCCGACCGGAAGAGGTTCCAGGAACCGTCGGAGTAGTTGCCGCTGCGCACCAGGGACGCCTGGCCGACGAGGATGCGAAGGGCCTCGCGGTGCACCGCGGCGGCGGAGATGACCAGCGGGTCGGTCGGGGATATCCCGGTGCCGCGCACCGTCGACGCCCGCACGCCGTGAGCGAAGGCCGCGTCGGCGAACGTGATGCCGAAGTGCGCGTCGACCTGCGTGGTGCCGGTGAGCGACAGCGTCGCCGTGCGCGAGCCGGTGACACGGAGGTCCGCCGTGACACCGCCCGGCAGGCCGGTCACGGTCGCCGCCCCCGTCCTGGTGAGGCTGGTTCCCTTGCGGACGGCGAAGGCCGCCGGTCCGGACAGGGTGAGCCGCACGCCGCCGTCGACGGTGCCGTCCGCGGCGGTGGTCACGGTGTCCGGACGGGCGGAGACGACGGTGTCGCCCTTGCCCGTTCCCGTGCCGCCGTCACCCGTGCCGCCCGCGGTGTTCAGGGAGTACGCGGGCTTGGTACGGGCGCCCCACGGGGAGGGCTGGGAACCCATGGTGAAGTCCAGGGTTCCGCCGGAGATGATCTGCGAGTAGTCGAGCCACGTGTTGTCGAACCGCTTGCCGTTGAGGGTCGCGCCCTGCACGTAGTAGTTGCTCGGCGACACGCCGTCGGCCTTCACCGTGAACCGGCTGCCGTTGGCGTAGGTGATCGTCGTGGAGTCGAAGAACGGGCTGCCGATCTGGAACTGGCTGGAACCGGCGGTCACCGGGAACAGACCCAGGGCGGCGCCGACGAACATGGTCGACATGGTGCCGGCGTCGTTGTCCATGGTCGGCAGGAAGCCGTTCGGGGAGAGCTTGTAGACCTGGGTCTTGACCGGCGGGGTGAACTGGCCGCCGGAGCTGGGGGCTTCGTTCGTGGAGCCCGTCGCGATGTAGCGGTTCCAGGTCGTGCCGGTGTAGATGGCACGCACCCACTTCTGCGTCAGGCTCGGTTCACCGACGTAGTTGAAGAGGTACGGGGCCTGGAGGTCGATCTCGTTCGCGTTGGAGTGCAGCATGGTCGAACCGTCGTCGACGCTGGAGTCCTCGCCGAACATGTGCTTGACCGCGGCCTTGCCGGCCTTGTCGCCGCCCATGGCCTTGATGAGGCCGCCCATGTCGTACGCGTCGTACCAGTGGTACTGCCAGAGCGTGCCCTGGTAGAGGCCGGCCGCCTCGAACTTCTCGTAGTCCGCGCTCTGCCAGTCGCCGCCGGACGCGCGCGGGGTGAGCAGACCGACCTTGGTGCCGTCGGCCGCGGTCCAGGCGTCGGACTTCACGAGGTTGTCGATCGCCATGGTCGACTGGGTACGCAGCTTCTTCGCGTCCGCCTTCTTGCCGAGCGCGTCGGCGATGACGGCGAGAGCCCACTGGTCGTAGCCGCGCTGGACGGTCGTACCGGGGTCCCCGGTGACGTACCCCTGACGCAGCTGGGCCCCCGTGTAGTACCCGGAATAGGACAACAGCGCCGGGTACGCCTCGTCGAGCCGGTCGAAGTTCTTGAAGCCCTTCGACAGCGCGTCGGCGACCAGCACGGCCGAGCGCTCCCAGCGCACGGTCGGGACCGAGTGGGTGAGGCTGCCGAGGCTCTTGCCGGAGGCGCGCGCGTCGGCGAAGAGCTCGACGAGCGACTGCACCATGTCCCGGTAGGTGGCCGGGTCGATGTAGGCCTCGACGGAGTACTTGCGGAAGTCGTCCCAGGTGGACCAGCCGTCGTAGTACGTGAAGCCGTTCGCCTTGTGCACCGCTCCGTCGGCGCCGCGGTACGTTCCGCTGGTGCTGGTGGCGTTCACCGGCAGCGCGTACATGCGGTACAGGTGCGTGTAGAACTCCCTGGTCAGCGTCGACCCGGGGTCGGACTTCGCGGAGGCGCGCACGTCGACGGCCCCGAGCGCGCGGTTCCAGTCCGCCTGCGACTGCGCACGCGCCTGGTCGAACGTGAGGTGGCCCACCTCGTTCCGCTGGTCGGTCGCGGCCTGTTCGGCGCTGATCGGCGACAGGGTGACGCGCAGTTCGATGTCCTGCCCGGCGGACTTGTCGAACGCGAGGACGGCGCCGGTGTCGGCGCCGTCCTGCGTGGTCGCGTCGCTCAGCTTGCCGTCGCCGCCCCAACTCCGCAGGGAGGTCACGGGAACGTTCGTGGTGGCGTCGTAATAGAGCTGGTACGAGGCGCCGTTGAACGACCCCGCGATGAGCCCGCTGATCGAGGTGGTCCCGTCCGGGAGCGTCGTCGCCTTCATGGTCGAGCGGGTGCGGCTGGTGAAGTTGTTCGCCAGGTCGAGGACGAGCTCGGGGTCGGACCCGGAGGGGAAGCTGTACCGTTCGAGCGCCGTGCGCGTCGTCGCGGTCATCTCGGCCTTGACGCTGCCGGGGTCCTGCGTCACCGACGACGCGGTTCCGGAGACGGATCCGAGCCCCACCTGGTAGTAGCCGGGCGTCGCGGTCTCGTCGTCGTGGCTGTAGGTGTGGGCGTACGTGCTCGGGGCGGGGCGCTTGTCGTACCGCACGGACGTCGGGACGACCAACAGGTCGCCGC
>NZ_JBEXHZ010000159.1:0-4825 GCF_040608315.1 Streptomyces sp. NPDC005195 | reverse complement strand
GGGCCGGGCAGTGGCGGCCCGGCGACGCGGACATCCTCATCGTGATGGACTCCGGCTACGACGTCACCCGCCTCGCCCACGTCCTGTCGGATCTGCCCGTCGAGCTGGTCGGCCGGCTGCGCTCGGACCGGGTCATGCTCCGTGACGCCGGCCCGCGCCGTTCCACCCCGCGCGGCGGGCAGCCCCGCAAGCACGGCGGCGTCCTGACCTTCTCGAAACCGGACTCCTGGCACACCCCCGACCAGGCCACCACCTGCGACACCAACCGCTACGGCCGGGCCGAAGCCCTCGCCTGGGACCGGATGCACCCCCGCCTGACCACCCGTGGCTCCTGGCTCGACCACTGCGGTGAACTCCCGCTGATCCACGGCACGTTGATCCGGCTGAAGGTCGAACACCTGCCCGGCGACCGCGACCCGAAGCCGGTCTGACTGTGGTCCTCACACACCGGCTTGACCAGCGACGATGCCAATGTGCGCCGGCAGGCGTTCCTCCGCCGCTTCGATCTTGAACACACCTTCCGGCTGTTCAAGCAGACCCTGGGCCGGACCGTGCCGAAGGTCCGCGACCCCGCGACCGCCGACCTGTGGACCTGTGGACCTGGCTGATCATCGCCGCCCACACCCAACTCCGCCTCGCCCGCCCCCTCGCCGAGGACCTCCACCGGCCCTGGGAGCGACCCAGCGAGCCCCGTCGGCTCACCCCGGCCCGGGTCCGCCGCGCGTTCAGGAACCTCCGCGCGAAGACCACCCGTCCCGCAACTGTGCCCAAACCCTCCCGACCAGGCTCCGGGCGTCCAGCAGGCTCACAAAACCGCAGGCCAGCCCCACGCTACGAGCCCGGGAAGACCGTGAAACGAGCCGAAACCCTCACCAGACACGTCCGCCTGAAACAGCAGCGAGGATAAAAATCAAGCTCAGTCGGCTGCCGCGTGAGCAAGCCATGGCCCAACTGAAGACCCCAGTTCTCGCTTCGCGGCTGCTGGAGTCACGGATCCACCCAGGACAACCCGCAAACTCACGTCCACTCGACCACCTCAGAGGCGTGAGGGTCCCAACTCCCTTGCCATCGAGCGCACTCCAGCTCCTAGGATGCGCCGCACCACGGTGACCCGACAGTGAGGAAAGACAGCATGCGTTACCGCACACTCGGCCGCACCGGCATCGAAGTGAGCACCTACTGCCTGGGCACGATGATGTTCGGCTCGGTCGGCAACCCCGACCACGAGGACAGTGCCCGGATCATCCACGCCGCCATGGACGCGGGCGTCAACTTCATCGACACCGCGGACATGTACTCGGCCGGCGAGTCCGAGGTCATCGTCGGAAAGGCGCTGCGGGCATCCGGGCGGCGGGATGAGGCCGTACTCGCGACGAAGGTCCACTTCCAGATGGGCGAGGGAAGGAACCGCAGCGGGAACTCCCGGCGCTGGATCACCCAAGCCGTGGAGGCGAGTCTGCGGCGGCTGGACACCGAATGGATCGACCTCTACCAGGTGCACCGCCCGGATCACACCACGGACATCGAGGAGACACTCGGGGTTCTCGGCGACCTGGTGCAAGCAGGGAAGATCCGGGCGTTCGGGTCGTCGACGTTCCCGGCCGAGGAGATCGCGCAGGCGCAGCACGTGGCGGAGCGACGCGGTCTCCAGCGCTTCCGGACCGAACAGCCCCCGTACTCGGTCCTCGCACGCGGCGTGGAGGCCTCGGTGCTGCCGACGGCTCGGCGGTACGGGATGGGGGTGCTGACGTGGAGCCCGCTTGCCTCGGGCTTCCTGAGTGGCCGCTACCGGGCGGGGCGGACGGTCGATCTCAGCAGCGGGCGCGCGCGGTTGAACCCCGGCCGCTTCGACCCGTCCATCCCGGAGAACATCACCAAGTTGGAGGCGGCCGGCAAACTCGCCGAACTGGCTGCGGACATCGGCTGCAGCCTCCCGGAGTTGGCAGTCGCCTTCCCGCTCGCCCATCCTGCCGTCACCTCGGTCATCGTCGGCCCTCGCACGGCGGAACAGTGGGAGGCGCTCCTGAAGGGAACTCCGGTGGTCCTGGACGATTCGGCTCTCGACCGCATCGACGAGATCGTGCCGCCCGGCATGAACCTCTACCACCCCGACGGCGCATGGAAGCCACCCACTCTCACGGACACAGGCCTCCGCCGCCGCCCGACGGACGAGCGGGCCGCATCGTGACTTACCCGCCCTCTTGGCAGTGCCGCCACGACAGCGACGTCACCACGTCGCGTGTCCGCGCCATCTGCCGTGCCACCGGCCCTCGTTGCCGTGGTCGGCGAGGTCGTCACCGCCCTCGCCGACCACTCACCGGCCTTGCACGACGCCCTCACCACCTCCATGGCACACGCCCAGGCGGCGTCCGGTCTTTACAGGCATGAGCCAATCCCTGCACCTGCCCGGGAAGCTATGTCCCGGGCTTCATCCGTGCGCATGCAAGGATTTGCCCGCGAGAGCGAGGAATGCCTCCCCCAATGCCTCGTTCTGGCTCGGATGCGCGTGCACGAGAGGCGCGACATCGCCCGGATGAGCTTCCCAGGCGACCACGAGCTGTGCCTCCGCGATGAGTTCGCCCGCCCTCGCACCGACGATGTGGACACCCACTACCGGACCGTCCTTGTCACGAACCAATTTCACGAAGCCGGACGTACCGATGATCTGGCTCTTGCCGTTGCCGGCCAGGTTGTACTCGATGCTCTCCACCCGGTCGGCACCGAACTTCTCCTTGGCCTGCGCCTCCGTGAGGCCGACAGACGCGACTTCCGGGTCGGAGTAGATGACGCGGGGGATGTAGGAGTCGGCGACCGGTGCCGGGGCAAGACCCGCGATCTCCTCCGCGACGAATATGCCGTGCTGGAAACCCCGATGCGCGAGCTGGAGACCATCGACGACGTCCCCGACGGCGAAAACACCGGGTACCTGGGTGCGAAGGCTGTCGTCGACCTGGACGAACCCACGATCCAACGTCACACCGACCTCCTCGAAGCCCATGCCGGCCGTGCGGGGTCCGCGACCGACCGCGACAAGCAGGATCTCGGCCTCAAGAGGTTCACCCGCCTCGAGGCTGACCACCACCCCGCTCGCGTTCTGCTCGACGGCATCGACCCGAACCCCGGTACGCACAGCGACTCCACGTCGCCGAAAGGCACGTTCCAGGGCCTTGCCACAGGACCGGTCTTCGTTCGGAACCAGGCCCGGCAGTGCCTCGACGATCGTGACGTCGACTCCGAACGATCGCCACAGGCTCGCGAACTCGACCCCGATGACGCCACCGCCCAGGATGATCGCACTGCGCGGAAGCTCCGGCAGAGAGAGCGCTTCCGTCGACGAGAGGACCCGTCCGCCGAACTCGAGTCCGGGCAGGCTGCGGGCGATGGACCCGGTGGCCAGGACCACGGCCCGCGCCGCGGAGTAGGTCACCTCGCCGACCTGCACCGCCGTCGGTGACACGAGGCGTCCGTGTCCCTGGACCAGTGTCACGTCACGGCTGGCGACGAGTCCTTGCAGCCCCTTGTACAGACGGTCGACGACGTCGTCGCGATAGGCGTACAACCTGGGCAGGTCGATGCCCTCGAAGGAGGCGCGGACACCGACCGACGCGGCCTGTCTCGATACGTCCGCGACCTCGGCGGCGTGCAGCAGAGCCTTGGTGGGGATGCAGCCGCTGTGCAGACACGTGCCGCCGAGCTTGTCCTCTTCGACAAGGGCAACGCTGAACCCCAGTTGCGCACCCCGCATCGCGGCCGCATAGCCGCCTGATCCGCCGCCGAGGATCACGAGGTCGAAAGTGGTCTGGGTCATGGTGCGTTCCCCTTGTCCTCGCGTACGCCAGTACTCACAGCAGGATCCGGAGCGGGTGTTCGAGCACGTCCGTGAACGCCTTCATCCACTCGGCCGCGGTGGCGCCGTCCACCGAACGATGGTCGACGGCGAGGGTGAGACGCAGAACGGAGGCGACGACGACCGCGCCCTCCTCGACGACTGCCTCCTGCCGCGCCGCGCCGACGGCCAGGATCGCGGCCTGTGGCGGGTTGATGATCGCTGCGAAGTCCTCGGTTCCGTACATGCCGAGGTTCGTGATCGTGATCGTGCCGCCTTCCAGTTCGTCCTGCCGGAGCCGGCGCTCCTTCGCACGGGCGATCAGGTCCTTCGTCGCCGTGGCGACGCCGCTCATCGACAGGGAGTCCACGCCGCGGATCACCGGGGTGAGCAGGCCGCCGTCGGTGGCGACGGCCACGGCGATGTCGACATCCGAGAAGTGGCGGATCGAGGTGCCGTTCCACTGCACGTTCATCGCGGGAACGCCCACGTGCGCCGAGGCGACGGCCTTGATGAGCAGGTCGTTGATCGACACCTTCACGTCCCGGCCGGCGTTGATCTGCTGCCGCAGCTCAAGCAATGCGTCGACGCGTGCCCCGCCGCGCAGATAGAAGTGCGGCGTGTTCTGCTTGCTCTCCGTCAGCCGGCGGGCGATGGCCCCCCGCATCCGGGTGTTGGGCACGTCCACAAAGCGTGCATCGACCGCCGGCGTCCCGGTACGCGGGACATCCCCGTCGGCGTTCACGGGCAACGTCGCCGCCGACTCCGCCCGTCCGACGACCGATGCCTCGATGTCGGACCGGCGGATTCGTCCGTGCGGGCCGCTGCCCACCACATCGTTCAGATCGACTTCGAGCTCGCGCGCGACACGTCGCGCCAGCGGGCTGGCGAAGATGCGCTCGCTCCTGTCCCGCGCCGCCTCGGCGGGCGCCGGAGCGATCGTGCCTGCCTGCGGCGCCGACTCTTCCGGCGCCGGCGCCGAGGGCGTGGAAGCCGCCC
>NZ_JBEXHZ010000158.1:0-4883 GCF_040608315.1 Streptomyces sp. NPDC005195 | reverse complement strand
GGCCCACCCGCGCGGGTACGGGCTTCCGGGCCGGAGCGCCCCCCGCGCGCCCCGGACCGAAACCTTCCTGTGCCGGGTCCGAACCCCGGTCGCACAGGACGTCACCCGGGCGCCGGTCCCCGCGGGGGAGCGGCGGCTGCCGGATGCCGACTCATGGGCACCTGAACGATGTTCCGGCGAGGCGAGCAGGTCTCGCACGGCCCTCAGCCCTCCCCGCCGGACTCGGTGAAGACGAACGGTTCCAGAAGCCGCCGGTCCGCCGCCCGGTAGCCCGGACACACGACGAAGGCGACGGGGCGGCCCGCCTCGCAGGAGAGCCAGAGTGCGTGCTCCCGAGGGTCCGCCACGATGCCGGGCTCCACCGAGAAGTCGAAACGGCTGGCGTATCCGCTCTCCTTCATGGCACGGGACAGGTTCGAGGCCTCCGCGCCCACGCGCTCCAACAGTCTCTGGTGCTGCTGATCGAGCCCCACCCGCCCGGTGTCGGTGGTGATGCGGGTCAGCTCGTCGAGGTCTGGTTCCCCGACCCCGTCGTGTTCTTCCGGGCCGAACAGCGCCACGCACAACCGGCGGATCAACTCGGCCTGACGGCGTACGACATCACGGGGCCGCTCCGCCGCCAGCCGGGGCTGGATCAGATCGGGCATGCGCTGCGTGTACAGCGCCTTGAGTCGTCCCGCGAGGTCGTAGTGGACGAGGAAATCCTCCCGGGTGAGGTCGGTGCGCTCGTCCACCTGGGCGACGCGCACCAGGTCCAGCACCTCACCCACCTCGTCGAGGAGACGGCGGATGTCGGCGACGGTGCTCTCCAGTGCCAGAGCCCTTTCGTCCACCTGTTCATGACGCGTCGTCAGCTCGGTGAGCCGGTCGCCGAGCGGGCCGAATCCGGCCAGGGCGTCCCGTAGCCGGGTGTCGAAGCCCCGCATCCGGCGCTCCACCCGCTCGGCCCACCCGCCCATCTCGGACTGTGTCCGCGAGCGCAGCGCGGCCCACTCCGCGTCGGCGTCCGCCTCCAGTTTCCGGACCCGGGCCTCCAGCGCCTCCAGGCCGTCCAGCCTGACGGTCAGTTGCTTCCATTCGGACTGCGGGATCAGGAAGGCCGTCTCCTCCTCCACGGGGCGCGGTCCGCCGACGGCGGGGCGGTCGCCGGACCCGCCCCCGGCGTCCTGCGGGGTTTCGGCCTTGTGGCGGTTGAAGAACACGGTTCCTCCCTCGGGGTGTCCGGCCATGGCTACATCCGGTCGAAGTCGACGGAGACCCGGTTGGTCTCCTCGGTGGCCGGGTCGAACACCTCGACCCGGAGTTCACTGGCGCCGAAGTAGAACAGCAGCATCACGGCGCGCTCTCGCAGCGGCCTGCCGACGGTGCTGCTCAGGTCGACGGTCAGCCGGCCGATCTCCTCGCACCCGTCCTCGTCGACGTACCGGGGATCGGGCTCGGCCGTGCGGTACAGAGGTACGTCCAACTCGAGCTGCTCCTCGCGGACCGGCATGATGCGGAAGGGATAGGCGTCCTTCACCCGCACGGCGTCCGTGCGGCGTACGGCGATGCCGAAACGGCCGACGCACAGCACATCGCCCTCGTCGTCGCGGTACATGCGCATCGCGGAGTCCACACCCTCCTCGAAGGGCTTGGCCGTCTCGAATCCGTAGGTGTACTTCGCCTGCCGGGAGACGAACACGTCGGGCCGGTAGGCGAAGTGGACGGCACCCTCCAGGACCGCGAGGGCCGGATCGGGCGGGACCAGGACGCGGTGCCGGCCGCCGAAGCGGGCGCGCATCCGTTCGCGCAGCCACTCGGACCGGGCGAACCCGCCCACCAGGACCAGGGTCTCGGGCTCGGGGCCCGTGCCCCCGGTCCGCGCGATGGTGGCCAGCTGCTCCGCGACCTTGTCCAGGATGCCGTCCACCATCTCGTCGAGCAGTCCCTCCACCTCGTCCGGCGGGAGGACGATCTGCCGGGGCAGGCCGCCCGCGTCCCGGGTCAGCCGCGCCCGCACCGGCTCGTCGAGGAGGGTCCACACGACGGCCGGAACCTCGATGCGCACCGGATCCAGCACGTGCGCGACCGAGGAGGCGTCCCGCTCGACCTCGACCGTGCGCTTGGCGTGCTCCCACTGCCGGGACATCCTCAACAACTCGCCCGGATGGTCCCGTTCGATGCGCTTCAGGACCGCCGGCCCGAACCGCTCGCCGAGTGTCGTGTCCCGGAACGCCTGGTTGACGTACTCGGAGCCGAGATGTCCACCGGTGGCGAGGCCGATCTCGCGCAGCGCGATCGACGGTCCGGCCCCACTGTCCGACTCGTAGGCCGTGATGTCGACGGTGCCGCCGCCGCAGTCGATCACCACGAACCGGAATCCGTCGAGATGGAGGGGCAGCCGGGCGGGCTCGGAGGGAGCCGCGTCCCCGTCCGCCATCCGCAAGTAGCAGTACAGCGCGGCGGCTTCCGGCTCGATGGCCAGCAACAGGCGCTCCGGATCGTCGGGGAAACCCGCGTCGACCGCGGCCCGCCGCATCACCGCCTTGCCCTCGTCGTCCCAGATCGCGGGGACCGTGATGCACCAACGGACCTCCCGTTCCGCGTACTTCATCCCCCTGATCTCCGCCATCGCCAGCTCGCGGATCTCCTTGAGGTACGCGGTGGTCAGTTCCCGCACCCGGCCCCGGTCGTCGAGATCGACGAAGCCGCCCACCGTCGGCATGTCCGACATCGTGCCGCCGCTCTGCCACGCCGTCTTGAAGGCGTAGGCGTAGCCGAGCCCGTCAGCCTCCCCCTTGGCGAGGGCCTCGGCCCACAGACCGTGGGCCCGGTGGCCCCAGGCGACCGTCGCGCCCCCGGCGGACAGCAGGATCGCGGTCAGGTTCTTCGGGTAGTCCAGCTGACGGCCGGGGAACCGGGTGAAGAACTGCACCCTCCTGGTGCGCGGATCGTCGTTCAGAGGAGTCCTCACCGCCCAGGCGAAGCCGGTGCCATGGGTGCCGAAGTCGACCGCCGCCACCACTTTGGGACCGTCCGCACCCATGCCCGAGGCTCCTGTCTGCCGGTGTCCGCGCGCTCGCTCCCTGTAAGCTCGCTCACACACAGACTGGTGGGTTTCCGCGCCAACGCGGAGCGGTCGGCTGTTGCCAACGATTTCTGGCAACAGGTGCCAGGGCGCGAGCCGTTGGAGGGATGACGATCGAAGTGAACGCGTTCGGCGCGGAACTGCGCCGGCGTCGGACGGCGGCCGGGAAGTCGTTGAGCGAACTGGCCGAAGAGGTGCACTGCAGCCGCAGTTTCCTGAGCCGGATCGAGACGGGCCAGCGGCGTGTGACCCGCGAACTCGCGCAGCTCTGCGACGAGCGGCTGGACGCCAAGGGCGTGCTGCTCGCCCTGGTCCCCGATCCCTCTTTCGAGCGCATCTCGAAGACGGTCGGCGCCGGTCCGCGGGAGCGGACCGGAAAGGTGGTGAAGTCATCGCCGGGCCAGGGCGGTTCGGACGTCGCCCGGCGGCGCGACGAGTTCGACCGGCTGCTCAGGCGCGGGGACCTCAGTCATGCCACCGGGGACATGCGGGAGGCGGAACGTCTCTATCGGGCGGCGTACGCGAGTGCCGAGGGCGATCCGTCGGCCCAGGCGGAGGCCGTGATCAGAATGGCCCGCCGCTGGTCGGATCCCGGACAGGTCGACCACGAACTGCTGCAACGGATCAGGGAGAGTCTGGCCGCGCTGGGGCAGGACGGGGGAGTGGAGGCCGCCGCGCTGCGCCTGCGGCTCAACGCGCACCTGGCGAAGAAGCTGTCCATGGCCGTCAGTGAGGACACCGCGGCGGGCCGGGCGGGGCCTGAGCAAGGGGCACGACTGGCGCGTGGCACGCTGCGCCGGCTGGCCGTGGACGGCAAGGACGACGAGGTGCGCTGCGAGGTGCTCACGGAATGCCGTTGGGGCCTGTACGACTTCGTCCCCACCGCCGAATCCCTGTCGCTCTCCGAACGGTTGCGCGACGCGGCGGCGGGACACGACTCCGCGTACTTCCGTGGCGAGGCGCTGATGGCCCTCGCCATCGACCAACTGCGCGTCGGCAAGGTGTACAGCGCGCTGGCCACGGCGAACCAGTACCGCAAGCACGCCGCCGACACGCGCAGCGTCCTCGCCGTCTGGCAGCAGCGGACCCTGGACGCCCTGCTCGATCTGTGGCACGGCCGGTTCGAGCCGGCGGCGGGCTGGATCTTCGGCGAGTCACTGACGTTCGTCGAGCGATTATCGGCCGATCTGGCCGTCCCCGCCGACAACCTTCAGCAGACCCGCCTCGGACAGGCCTACTGGCTGCTGCGGGAACAGGGCCGGATGGCGGACCTGTTCGCCTCCGGTCTGGCCGACACCGTCGAGCGGCACGGCTACTTCCCGGTCTGGCGGGCCGGTCTGGCGCTCGCGCTGTGCGAGACGGGCCAGTACGCCGAAGGCGCGGACCGGCTCGTGGGATTCGCGCACGACACCGCCGACTTCACCCGCTTCCCGCCCTCCGGGTGGGCGGTGCCCACGCTGGTCCTGCTCGCCGAGGTGAGCGCCGCACTCGACGCTCGCGGCGGATTCGAGACCGAACTGCGCGAGGTCGTACCGGGCCTGCGCGACCGTCTGGCCGCCCATGACGGAGAGGAGATCGCCCTCGCGGGCTGGCCCACCGTGCTGGTCGGCCCGACCGCCCGGGCCCGTGGGCTGCTCGCGCTGGCCGCGGGGGAGCCGGACACGGCGCTCGCCGAATTCCACGTGGCCGCCGAGCCGGTGCGCTCCTCCCAGCCCCAGCTGGCCCGTCTGCGACTGGCCCGCGCCCGCGCGCTGCGCAGGACGGGCCGCCCCGGCACCGCCGCCCACGCCTCCCGGCTCCTGCGGGAGGCGCTGCG
>NZ_JBEXHZ010000157.1:0-4905 GCF_040608315.1 Streptomyces sp. NPDC005195 | reverse complement strand
GCTGGACGGCCGGAGCGCCTCTCCGCGTGTGTGGTGGCTGTCGTACGGTGCCCAGCCTGTGACCGGCACGGTGGAGCGGCCCGAACTGGCCCTGCTCGCGGGCCCGGTCGAGGTCGCCTCCCAGGAGCGTGCCCTGGACGGCCACTGGCTGGACCTCCCCGACGGCGACCTCACCCGCTGGGCCGGCCGCGTGGCGGCGGCCATCACCGAAGCACGTCGCGGCGGACGTCCCGACGGTCCGGCTCCGTCCCGGCAGCTCGCGCTGCGCGACGGCTTCTGGTGGCGGCGGGCAACCACACCCGTGCCGGCACCGTCCGACACGGAGGCCCTCGTGTCCTCCGGTGAGGAGACCGTCCACCTGGTTCTGGGCGGCACGGGCGGCATCGGCGGCGCCATCGCCGCCTGGCTGCTGGAGCACACCGGTGGCCGGGTCCTGCTGCTGTCGAGGAATCCTCGGCTGCCCGCGGAACTGAACCGATGGGCCGACCGCGTCGGCCTCGTCACGGCGGACATGGCAGTCATGTCCGTGAGCGAGGTCGTGACAGCCGTGGCGGAGCACACTCCGCGGCTCGACACAGTGGTCCACGCCGCCGGACTCGGGTTCGGCGCGCTGCTCGTGCGCCGCGACGCCACCGCGATGGCCGGCGCCGCAGCGGCCAGGGAGAACGGCGCACTCGTCATGGAACGTCTCATCGAGAGCTTCCACCCGGAGATCGCGGTGTACTGCTCCTCGATGTCGGCCCTGCTCGGCGGCATCGGTCAGAGCGACTACGCGGCCGGCGCGAGCCTCCTCGACGGCTTCGCCCACCACCGGACCAGCGAGACGGAGACGACCGACCGCATCGGCATCGACTGGGACATCTGGAGCGAGACCGGGATGGCGACCCGCAACCTCGGCTCGGACAGCCGCCACCAGGCCCATCTGCGGGTCGGTCTGACGGTGGCGGAGGGCACGGAGGTCTTCGCTCGCGCCATAGCACTGCGCCTGCCCCAGCTCCTCGTCTCCACCACCGACCTCGAGACCTCCCGCGCGTTCTACGCGCCCGCCCACGGCCTGACCAAACCGCGCTCGACACAGTCCGGCCCTGCGGACGCAGAGACGGGGTCCCGGGACCCGCACCGTGCGGGAGACCGCGCCGCAACCACGACCCGGGTGATCCAGGATCTGCTCGGTGTTAACGAACTGGACCCGCACGCCTCTCTGTACGACCTCGGTGCCGACTCACTGACCATGATCGACCTGATCGTCCAGATCGAAAAGGGCCACGGCGTCGCACTCGACCTGGCCTCGTTCAGTCACCAGGTGAGCCTCACCGAGATCTGCAAACACCTGGAGGCGGCGCTGGCCCCTGCGGAACCCCTCGCCGCACGAGCCGAGGACCCCGCTTCCCGCGTAGTCCTCGACATCTGGCAGGAGGGAACCGGCTCGGCTGTCCTGTGTCTGATACACCCTGTCGGCGGGGACATCCAGGCCTACCGTTCCCTGGTGACGGCGCTAGGACCCCTCCCCACCGTGTGCCTCATCGCCGATCCGGCGCTCCGCGACGCCTCGATGCCCTCGTGGTCGCTGGCCGAACGCGCCCGTCACTACGACACGGCACTTCGTGACCGCTTCGACGGCTCCGACCACCGGCTCCACCTGGCCGGGTGGTCCTACGGCGCTCGGGTGGCCATGGAGATGGCCGGGCTGGCCGAGTCGGCGGGCGGGCCCGCGGAGGCGCTCTTCCTGCTGGACCCGCCGCCGCCGGAGGCCGGCGCGCTGGTCGCCGCTTACGACGAGACCGCCATCGAGCGGGTCTTCGCCGCCGAACTCGGCGCCGACGTCTCGGCGCAGCCGGCCGAGCACGCGCGGGCGTACGCCGAGAGACTGGCCCGCTGCTGCCGGGCGAACCTGCGCAGCCTGAGCGAGCACCGGGTGCTGCCGCTCGCCTCCACCCCCACTTTCCTGTGGCTGGCCGAACAACCGACGCCGGGCATGCCCGTACCCGGCGACCCCAGGGAGACGGACCGGCAGTGGAGCGCCTGCCTGCCTCCCGCCGCCGTTCGGCGGTCGTTGGTCACCGACCACTACGGAATCGTCACGCCACCCCACGTCCACGCCGTGGCCGAGACCATCGTGGCCACGGTGGCGGGCCCGGCCGCCGGTGCCCGGGCACACGGCGAGCAAGGATCGGAGCACGCACAGTGAACCCCTACCAGTCCCTGCCCGTCCGGGCGTTCTGGCGACCCGCGGTCGCCGAACCGGACCCGCTAGACATCCAGGACGTCTGGAGGCCCAAATTCGCCCTCGGCCAGGACGATCCAGTCGTCACCGCAGGCTCCTGCTTCGCCGCGCAGATCGGCCGCGCCCTGCTCGACTCGGGCATGAACTGGCTCAACGCAGAGCCCGCCCCGCCCGGCCTGACCCGGCAGCAGCAACAGGAACGCGGCTACGGCGCGTTCTCCTTTCGCACCGGCAACATCTACACGCCCGCCGTCCTGCGCCAGTGGCTGTCGTGGGCCTTCGGCCACGCCCAGCCGCCAGAGGAGGCCTGGGCGGAGGGCGACCGCTTCTTCGACCCCTACCGCCCCGCGATCGAACCCGAGGGCTTCGCCTCCCCCGCCCACATGCTCAAAGCGCGTGAGGTCACTCTGGACGCCATCCGCACCGCAGTCACCACGGCCAGCTGTCTGGTCTTCACCATGGGGCTCACGGAAGCATGGCGCGACGCAGCCGCTGGCACGGTGTATCCCGCCTGCCCCGGTACCGTTCGCGGCACCTTCGACGTCGACCGTCACACCCTGCGCAACTTCACCTTCGCCGAAGCGCACCGGGACATGACCGAGGCGATCGCGATGGCGCGCCTGGCCAATCCCGGTCTGCGCATCCTGCTGACGGTGTCACCGCAGCCGCTGACCGCGACGGCCACCGGCGCCCACGCGCTGCCCGCGAACGGATACAGCAAGTCCGTGCTGCGCGCGGTCGCGGGGCAGCTCGCCCTGGAGGACCCGGACATCGACTACTTCCCGTCCTACGAGCTCATCACCGGTCCCGTGTTCGGCGGCCGTTTCTTCGGCCCCAACCACCGCACCGTGACCACCGAGGGGGTCGACTTCGTGATGCGGCACTTCGTGGCCGGACTCCGGCAGCGCCCCGCAAAACCGCAGCCGGCGAACGACCCCGCCGCCCGTCCAGGAGACGCAGCCTGTGAGGACGCCGTCCTTGACTACTACAGCCCCCGCTAGGTTTCTGCTGCTCGGCGACTCCCATGCGGGACCGATCGGACGAGCGGCGCAGAACGCCGGAATCCCGTTCCAGGGCGGTCCCATCGGCCCCGGCCGGGAGTTCACCGACAGTTTCTTCACGGTCCGCGACACGCCGGAGGGGAGCGATGTCGTGTTCCACGCCGAGGAGGCCGAGGAGCACTACCGGCGCTTCCTCGGCGAACTCGGCGTGGCCGCCCTCGCGGGACTGGACGTACCGCTGGTCGCGACGTTCGGTTTCTGCGCGCACTTCGTCGCGCTGCGGGAGAACTGGGACCTCTACCGGGACCGCTCGGGCTCGGTCCCGTCGGCCTTCCTCGCGTCTCCCTTGTTCGACGCCATCGTGCGTGCCGCCGTCCGCGACTCCCTGGGCTTCTACGGACACGCCGTGAGCCTCGGACTGCGGGTCCTGGCGGTCATGCCGCCGCAGCGCGTACCCGGCCAGTCCGATCCGACGGTCTTCATGGCCGCGCAGGAGAGCATCCGGCTGGCCGTGGCGGAGCGCGGGGCCGAGATTGTTGACCTGCGCCGCCGGACCACCAGTCCGGACGGACTCCAACGCCCCGAACTGTGCGAGGCGAACGACGAAATCCACGGCAACCTCGCCTTCGGACGCGTCATCCTCACCGAACTGCTCGACCGAGGCCTCTAACCCACCCACCCACGGAGGAAGTCATGGAGTCATACGAACGCGAAGCACTGGAAGCGATAACCACGCGCCCCGTGCACAACTACCGCACGCTCACCCTCGAACGGATCACTCCCGTCCTGGGCGCGGAGATCTCGGGCGTCGATCTGTCCGAGAACCTTTCGGCGGAGCAGCTGGAAGAGATCCGCACGGCGTTCCGCGATCACCACGTCCTGGTCTTCCGCGATCAGACGATCTCGATCGAGGACCACAAGCGCTTCGCCTCCGCCTTCGGCGAGTTGCGTCCGGTCAACCCGGCGCCCCCCGAGGGCGACCCCTACATCCTGGAGATACGCACGACGTCGGCCGCTGCGAACGTCGCCGGCAACGGTTGGCACGCCGACGGGACCGCTGACGCCGAACCCTCCCTGGGGTCGATGCTCTACATCACCGAGATTCCCGAGCCCGGGTGCGGCGGCGACACCCTCTTCGCCAACATGCACCTCGCGTACGACATGCTCTCACCGACCATGCGCGCCCTGCTGGACCAGCTCACCGCCGTCCACGACGGCGCCAAGGCCCTGGCGGGATACACCCCGCCCGCGGACTACGTAATCCCCAAAACCGAGCAGCCGCTCGTCGCCCGGCATCCCGAGACCGACCGCAAGCTGCTCTACGTCAACAAGGCCTACACCAGCCGGGTCCCGCAGCTCGCGGCCCGGGAGAGCGAGGCCCTGCTCGACATGCTCTTCGACACCATCGCCTGCACGCCGGTACTGCACTGCCGCGTCCGCTGGACCCCGGGCACTCTCGTCTTCTGGGACAACCGCTGCGTGCAGCATCACGCGACGTACGACTACTACCCCTTCGCTCGCTACGGGCAGCGCGTCGCCATCAACGGCGGTGCTGTCAAGGGCTGACAGAACGACTCGGCGGGGGTTGCTCACGGACTACGCAGTCCCGGGGCGACCCCCCCCGCGGGGGTTGGGACAACGTGGCCGGGCGCGTAGCCCCGCCGCGGCCCGGCAGGGGAC
>NZ_JBEXHZ010000156.1:0-4930 GCF_040608315.1 Streptomyces sp. NPDC005195 | reverse complement strand
CTCCTGCGCGGCACCGCGCGCGGTGCCGTCGCCGGCCAGGTACACACCGCCGACCACCGCGACGCCGAGCGTGCCGCCCAGTTGCTGGACGGCGTTGAGGAGCCCGGCCGTGCCCCGACCATCCGGTCCCGGTCCCCGAGTGCGGCGATAGGGTGCTGCGCGTGATCGAGACACGGCCGGACACCCTGATACCGAACGCGCCCGGAGAGCGGCACTCCTCCTGGCTCGAGCTCTTCTTCGACCTTGTCGCCGTGGCCGGAGTCGCCCAGCTCGCGCACCTGCTGCACGGTGAAGCGGGGTGGCACGACGTCGGCCTGTACGTCGTGCTGTACCTGGCGTTCTGGACGTGCTGGCTGTCGCTGACCCTCTACGGAAACGTCGCCGCGGAACGTACGCATGCCCCCGCCCTGCTGCTCGGCATGTTCGGCCTCACGGTGATGGCGGCTGCCGTGCACGGTGTCCAGGAGGGCGAGTCGAGCACGGCGTTCGCCATCGCCTACGCCGCCACCCGTGTCCTGGGTGGCAACGCCTTCGGCGACCGGCGGGAGGTGCTGCTCGACTGGCCGACGGTCTCGTTCACCGCGGGCGCGGTCCCGTGGACCGTCTCCATCTGGGTCGACGGTCCGGCCCGCCCCTGGCTCTGGACGTCCGGCGTCGTCATCGACCTGTGCGTCACGTTCTTCCTGTCCAGGGAGCGCCTGCTGCACAAGCTCCAGCAGCAGTACGCGCACAACCGGCGCCGCGCCGGGGCCGGAGCGTTCACGTCCGAAGACGGCGCTCCGGATCCCGGCGCCATGGTGACCGTCGCCCACACCGACACGGAGCATCTGGCCGAACGTCTCGGGCTCTTCACCATCATCGTGCTCGGCGAGGGCGTCTACCAGCTCGTCGAATCCGCCTCCGAGGCCGGCTGGGGCCGCGGTCTGTACCTCACCGTTCCTGGCGCCTTCGTGATGCTGGTGCTTCTGTGGTCGCTGTCGCTGCGTCGGGGCCGCGGTGGCATCCCCTGTCTCGCGGACGCCGCTGTGCAGCCCCGTCCGCTGCTCGCCCTGCACTGTTTCGTCACCGGCGCGGTGGCGGCCCTCGCGGCCGGCCTCGGAGTCGTCGTGGAACACGCCGACGGCCGACTGCCGGAGCAGACCGGCCGGCTGATGGCCACCGGTCTGGGCGCCTACCTTCTCGTCGCGACCGCCGTCATCGGACGGAGCGGCTCCGGTGGCCTGCCGCGTCTGCTCGCCGCGGCGCTGCCCCCGCTCGCCCTGATCGCCGTGGTGGGCGTCTCCGACGGCGTGGGCCGCCACCCGGCGCTGCTGGTCTGGCTGTTGGTCCTGGCGCTGGTGTGGTTCTCGGCAGGGACGCGGGACAGCAGGAACCAGGCGTCGGGAATCGACGGCTGACCGCCGCCGCCGTCCTCCGAGACGACGCTGGACATCGCACGTCACACATCGCACATCTGACATCTGACATCTGACGTTGCGGAACTTCACATCGAGCAGTCGACGGCGCCCCCGGGAAGCCTCGTTCTCCGTGTACTTCGGCAGTCACTCCCGACCGCACGACCCCCGCACTGGAGACCGGAACACACCGGAGGTCAGACGCACTGGAGACCAGACCCACCGGAAGTCAGACGCAGCGAAGTTCGGACACACCGGGAGGGTGACGCATCGGGGATCGGAAACCGGTCCTCACGCGTGGTCGGGCCCTGGCCGGAGTGTGCCGGGTGGGGCCGGAGTGGTCAGGGCGTGGACCAGGTGGGGCGTGAGGTGTTCCAAGCCTCGGGTGGGGCCGTGGATCAACTGGTGGGCGGTGAGACCCTCGAACAGGGCGATGAGCAGCCGGGCCAGATCACCGGCCGGGACGACGGGCTGAGCGCCGGCTCGGGCGAGTGTCCGCGTCAGCACGTCGGTCAGGCCCTGGGTGAGCCGGTCCTCGTGGACGGCCAGTTGCTCGGCGACCGCGGGGTTGCGGGCCGCGTGCAGGGTGAACTCCATGGACACCAGGAACCATTGACGTTCCTGCGGGGTACGTCCGGCTACGCGTTCACGCAGCTGGACGATCGGATGCTCTCCCGGCACCGGTTCGGCGGCGGCCGTGTCGAGGTCGGCCAGCAGCCGGTCGGTGTGGATGTCGTAGAGGGCGAGGAAGAGCTCCTCCTTGTCCCGGTAGTTGGAGTAGAAAGCGCCCCGCGTCAGGCCCGCGCGTTCGACGATGTCGCTGATCGAGGTGGCGTGGAAGCCCTTCTCGGTGAAC
The DNA here is from genome assembly GCF_040608315.1 of Streptomyces sp. NPDC005195. Lineage (NCBI taxonomy): Bacteria > Bacillati > Actinomycetota > Actinomycetes > Kitasatosporales > Streptomycetaceae > Streptomyces > Streptomyces sp. NPDC005195. The sequence continues at coordinate 2,680 of NZ_JBEXHZ010000156.1, read as the reverse complement.
AGGGCCCAAGCGCTCTCGGTGAGGGCGGCGCGGGTCAGAGGCCGGCGCTTGGTCGGTGACTTCGGCACGTCGAGGGCCCTTTCGTGGTGCGGAGGGTCGGAAGTGGCCGCGCGGCCAGGGTAGGCGACCGACGGCCCCGTCCGGGAGCCGGTGGTGATCAGCCCGCCTGGTGGTAGTCGTCGTAGAAACCGCGGCCGGTCTTCACACCCAGGTGCCCGGCGTCGATGTAGCGGCGCAGCACATCGCGCGGGCCGGTCGGCAGGGTCGGGTTCTTCGCCGCGTAGTGGTTCTCGATGTCGAGCACGACGTCCAGACCGACCTGGTCCATGGTGCGGAACGGCCCCCGCGTTCCCATGGTGGCGGCCCACATCGCGTCGATGTCCTCGGGGGTGGAGACGCCTTCGGCGACCACGGAGAGGGCCTCGCGCTTGATGGCCGCCCAGATGCGGTTGAAGATGAAACCCGTGCTCTCGCGACGGGCCTCGAAGGGGAGGATGCCGTACCGCGGCAGTTCTCGCAGCAGCAGGTCGAGGACGGCGCGGTCGGTGTGGCCGCTCGACATGAGATCGACCGCCGACTGCTGGGGCGGCATGTAGAAGTGCATGTTGAGCACGCGCTCGGGCCGGGTGACGTGGTCGATGAACTCGCTGGTCGGGTACGACGAGGAGTTGCTCGCCAGGATCGCGTCGGCGTCCGCCGTCCTGTCCAGGTCGGCGAAGACCCTCTTCTTCAGTTCCAGGCGCTCGGGCACCGACTCGACCACCAGCCAGGCCCCTGCCAGCGCCTGGGCGAGGTCGGTGGTGGCGGTCACCGTGCCGGGCGTGCCGCCTTCGATGCGGGCGGCGACCTCGGCCACCTGCTGCTCGACATAGGCGCGGGCGTCCTGCCCGGCCAGGGCTACGGGGTCGTAGACGCGCACCTGGCCGCCACGGGTGGCGAACATCAGGGCGATACGACGCCCGAGGGTGCCGGCGCCCAGGACGGCGACCGGTCGGGTGGCTGTGTCCGTGGGGAGGGCGAACGCCATGACCATCTTCTCTCGCTTCGGCGGAGGGGTACCGCGATCCGCGCGTATGGGGACCGATTTGCCTGTCACGCTCTATCGGGTACACCATGTATCCGATACATAGTGTATTCGATATGAGGAGAGCAACCGCCCCGCAGCTCGACATCACCTCAGTCCCAGGAGAAGGTTCCATGCGCGCCGAAGAAGTCCGACGTCACGCCGTGACCCCACTGACCACCCCCGTCTACCCGCTCCGCCGCACCCGCTTCACCGACCGTGAGTACTTCAACGTCGTCTACCGGACCGACCCCGAGGCGCTGCGCGCCGTCGTCCCCGAACCGCTGGAGATCGACGAGCCGCTGGTGCGCTTCGAGGTCATGAGAATGGGGGACGTGGAGGGTTACGGTCCCTATCTGGAGTCCGGCCAGGCGATACCGGTCCGTCTCGGCGCCGAGCACGGCGAGTATCTGCACGTCATGCACCTGGACAACTTCGCGGCCACCGCCGCCGGCCGGGAGCTGAGCGCCTATCCCAAGACCATCGGCACCCCGGCCCTGTTCGCCGACAACGGCGCCCTGGTGGGCACCCTCGACTACGGGACCCAGCGCGTGGCCACCGCGACGATGCCCTACAAGTGGGAGCCGCTCGACGAGGTGGAGGCCCGGAGCCAGATCACCGCACCCACCTTCGCGGTCAAGATCGTCCCGGGCCTCGACGGCCGCCTGCGGGCCTGTGATCTGGTCCGCACCGAGATCAGCGACGTCACGGTCAAGCAGGCCTACACCGGCCCCGCCCGCCTCCAGCTGTTCGCCCACGCGATGGCCCCGCTGGCAGATCTGCCCGTCCTGGAGATCGTCTCGGCCAGCCACATCGTCACGGACCTCACCCTCGCCCCCATGACACCCGTGCACGACTACCTCGCCGCCTGACGAGCTCGTGACACCTCCGCCCCACCCCTCACCGGCGCGGAACCCCGACCTGGCCGTCCTCACCGACCTGGCCGATCCCTCCGGGGTGCCTCCAAAGGAAACCGTCCCCGGTCGGAGACCTCCGCCCCTACACGGTGGGCGACTCGCCCGATCTCCCGGCGACGGTCCGGTTCGCTGAACCCGGGTGGAGGGATCGGCCCGGGCTCTAGCAGATCGGCACGGCTCCGTTGTGGAACGCCACGTTGCCGTCCACGTACCCCCCGTACGTCCATCCGGCGATGAACAGCTCGACTCCGTTGCCGGCGTAGCGCTCCCCGATGACGCGGTACCACACGTTTCCCGTCCCGCGGTTGTCGCCTCGGTCCCAGCAGACGGCGATGACCGAATCACCGGGAGCGAGGTCCGGGACTCCGACCTTGCCCGAGGCCACGGAGTGGTTTCGGTAGACGCCCACCGAGAACGTCGTGCTCAGGGGGATCGACGCGGTCGCGGAAGCGCTCCCCGCGGTCCCCACGAGCAGCCCGCCGGCGCTCAGCGCCGCAACCGCCGTGACCATGGCGCCACGGCGCCGGAACTTGCCTGTCATCACTGCCTCCCGCTCACTGCCGACACTGCACTTCGCTCCCGAGCATGCGAGGAGGCGCCGGCCGTGTCGCGTGCCGTGCCGTTGAGCGGACCACCACCCCATCGACCGCGCGCGGGAACAGCGTCCCGCCCGCGGGAACAGCGTCCCGGCCGCGGGAAC
>NZ_JBEXHZ010000155.1:0-4976 GCF_040608315.1 Streptomyces sp. NPDC005195 | reverse complement strand
AACCTCACGAGCCATCCGATCCGGCGTCCTACGGAGACGCTACGAGCGGCCAACTCGACCGCGCTCCGCTACAGCCATACAAGTCGGAACCTCAGAGGGGTAGGTGACCAGAGCCAAGCTCCTTAAGCGCATGGGCTTCGGCCGCGCCAACTTTGGCCTCCTTCGCAGACGCATACTCCTCCGGACTTGAGCCGGGCAACAACCTCCGCCAACGCGCTGGAGATAGCCGAGAATTCTCTCGTGGACGATCTCCTGAGGTTTCTTCACGCCCGTTATGAGGCGGACAACCATGCCTATGCCGAGGTGGCCTACCGCTTCGGGGGTGACGCAGTCCTTGATCGTCACCTGCCGATGCTCGACCTGGTCGACATGTTGGCTCGGGAGTACGAGGCGATGGATCCCTCCGACACTCGCTTGGCCGGTCTTCGTTATGTTCTCCGCGTGCTCGCGCAGTCGTACGCAGAGCACCCCGATTACCGGGCGGAGTGGCGACCCTAGAACTGGTCCAGGAAGAAGCCATGGAGCGTCACAAGATCTCCGACAGAGCCGAATTACGTGAACGTCTGCAACCCCCGCCGTTAGCTGGTGCTACCGGTGCACAGTGGTAGAGGTGGTGTCTGATGCAGGTTCGGGTGACAGGTTGACCTGCACCAGACCCTTCACACGACGACTCCCCAACGAGAGCTCTCTGCGCACAACGGCCAAGCCCTGGTTCATCCAGCAGCTCCGCACCATCGCGCACGCCATCCAGGACGCCGCTGAGCAGAACGTTCTCGCCGGAGACGACGCGGCCAACAACTCCGAGCCTTTGGGCTCAGGTGGCTGAGCCACATTCCCACCTCGCGAGCAGGACGTCTTGCCTCATGAGACATGCGAACTGCGAAAAAACAAGGCTTGGCTCCCGGGGTCACGGCCGAGCCGGGCACTCCAGGATCCGGCCGTCGACGGTCCCGATGAGCAAGTGGCCTTGAGGCGCGACAGCAAGGGACAGTGCCGTGGTCGGTACTCCGTCGACCTTGAGCTCGGTGTGCCATCGCACCGAGCCGTCGTTGGCGTGCAGTGCTGTCAGGGCGCCGGAGTTGTAGGCCACGTAGACGGTGTCCCCGTCGGTGTCGAGGGCAGTGGCAGGATGATCAGTGCGGTACTGCCACTGCACTGAGCCGTTCAGGGATCGCCGCACGACGTAGGCACCACCGGGTTGGAGCCCCTGACCGTGGTGGACGGCGCCGGCATAGACCAGGGACTGCCCTATTTCGACTGCAGGGCCCCCGAAATGATGCTCCTCCGGTACCCAGGAGTGTGGGAAGAGCCTCCGCAACATCCCATCGGCGTCCAGGGCGGTGACCCACTTGTCCCTGTGCGGCTTGTCCGGGTCAGTGCCGACCAAGATGTACGGGCGGCTCGCGCGACGGACGGCGAACGGATGGTTGAACAAGTCGAAGCGGCTGAGTTCCGGACCGTCTACCGGACCGTCGAGGTCGAACATCAACAGCCGTTCGGGACGCTTGCGACGGCCGTCCAACGGCCTAAGAATCGTCCTGTGGTCGCCTGCGACGAGAACCGCGAACACGCCTGGGCTCAGGGTCTCCAGCACCTGCCCTGTGTCGACAGAGATTCGGGCCAGCCGGGGTGCGGACCTCTCCCAGAGTCCTCCCTTGTGGCGAACGCGGCGTTCGGCGTTGGTCCACACCCATGTGCCGTCGGAGGCCAGAACCAACTGTCGGCCGCCCTCCTCGTCCTCGACCGCCCATTGCAGGTCTCCGGATGGCAGCCATGACTCCGCCAGCACTCCGTCCAGAGCGGCCAGCACGCGACCGTCCTCCGTACCTTCTACAGCCCACACCCGTCGACGTACGGACCACTGCCGACCGGCCGAGGCCGCGAGGCCCGCGAGGAACCGGCGGGCCTCCGCGCTGTGGTCGGGCTGGAGAACCGGTTCCGCGGGGGCAGCCAACTCCTCGGCACCGATCGACTCCTGCCCGACGGCGCCCCAATCTGAGCGAGCCACAACGACTGCATGACCCTGCTCATGTGCCTGCGGGTTTTCCCAGTCGTCACACGGCGCCAAGACCAGACCAAGTGCCGTCTCGCTGCACCATTCCACGCCGAGCACCTCCCGCTGGTGCTGCAGGGCGGACACCACGTCGCCGGAGTCCAAGTGGATCAGCAGCAGCTCGCCTTCAAACGAGTAGCCGCCGTCGTAGCGCCCCGTACCAACGGCCAACAGAGGAAGAACCGGGTGGAAGGCGAGAGACCGAACGGGGTACCTCGACCACACCAGGTGCCGAGACTGCAGCCCGGCCTGCTCATAGACACCGATCCGGTGCCCCGTCCATCGGGAGTCCGCGGTCCCGCTGCCACTCCACTGGATATGCCCGAGGTCCCCACCCACAGCGACCGTCCGCGAGTGCTCGTCAGCGACGGCCAGAGCAGGTTCACCGATCTCGGCGAATGGGCCGTCGCCGAGTACGCGTCGGACTATCGGTGCAAGGGTCATACAGGTGTCCTCCCAGGTCGGCACATGAACGACCGCCGGTTCCGGGCTCGGCACGGCGGCAGCTCATGATCCCGTCGGGCGGCGGGGCACACCAGTGGATTTCAGCCGGGCAAGGCCCTGCCCGTACAAGTCGCTGCCGGGGATCTTTGCGGCGGACTACGCCGAACGTCTGGAGGCGGCCCGCAGCAGGCTTCGTCCAGCCCTGGACGACGGCGCCAGTGACGAGGAGGGTGCGGACGCATGAAGCCCCTCTCGGAAATGACTGAACGTGAGTACTTCGCCAGCGTCGGTCAACGTCCCGGCATGTTCGTCGGCAAGACCTCCTTCCACATGCTGACCGCGTTCCTGACCGGCTATGACCAGCACGCTCTCCGGCACGGTGGGCAAGGGCTCACCAGCTGGCACGACTGGCTCATCGCCCGTCGCGGACGCGACTGCAACCACGCCTGGCCGGGCCAGGTCCTCCACATCGCCCTCCCGAACGGTTGGGACAACATCTGGAACCTCCCGCCTGAGGACGAACAACATGCGATCAAGGTCCTGTTCGAGCTCCTCGACGAGTTCGCCACCGAGGGCGAAGTAGCGCAAGGCACACAACACTCAGATTGACTGAGACGCCGGACCGGATCGCGTCTCACCCAAGATGACCCACCGCTGGTCACGGCCTCGACATGGTTCACCTTCATTGAGACCTGACAAGCGCGTCCCAGGGCGTCAGCCAGCTTCGGTAGACACAGAGGGGTGACCAGCCGGAAGAAGTGCACCCCGCACGTCGCGATCTCACGAGTCTGGTGATCCGGCCTGGCCGAGCCGAACTCCAGTCAACGAAGCTCGACTTCGTCTCCATCCGTGACGTCGAACCAAAGGTGGGTGCTGGGGAACGATCCGGGAAATCTGTTGTCAGAGCGACCGGCGCAGACCACCTTGAGGGCATGAGTGCTCCAGAGAAGTTCAACGTCTCGGCGGCATGGAGCTGGAACGCCCGCCACTTCGTGGACGGAGGATGCCCTCGGACGGGTGGATCCGAGTACTGCGGCTGCGCAGATGCCGAGGCGTAAGACGTGCTTCATGTGAATCTCCGGTTTCCGGCGCTGGGATGTGGCGCAATACGGGACTCCATCTCAGCACGGCGGCGTATGAGGGAATTCCTACACCTGAGGCCGGCCGGCCCGGCGGGGAAGGGTGCTGCCCGCGGGCGTCCCGGCCGGCTGGGAGCCGCCACGCCCCGCGCGGCACCGCATAACCCGTGTCACGATGCCGATGGGTGCCCCGCTACGCACGCACAGGGCGCCCCCGACCGTGCGCAGCTGCTTCGCCCCCGTCCACGGCTGCGCACGGTATCCCCTCGCGCGAACTCCGCGGTTCTCAAGCCCAGTTCAGCCCGAGGGCGGCGAGCTGCGCGAGCTGGTCGGCGGTGAGCCTGGCCCGTCTGCTCTTGCTGTTGGACAGGAAAACACCCAGTTTCACGGCGTGCTCCTGGCCGTGGACCACGACGGTCTCCACATGGCTCCTCGGGACGGTCACGGAGCCGGTGCGGGTCTTGTACTGCGCGAAGGCCGCAACGCCCTTCTGGGAGGCGCTCACGGCCGCCGTGGGCGCCGTCGCGGGAGCTTCCGGCTCCGGGGCAAGCGCCGTGATGCCGAGCTGCTCCAAGCGCTCGCGCTGCTCCTCAGCCAAGCCCTGCCAGGCGGCCGGGGTCCGCTGCCGGGCCAGCCACTTGCCCACATCCATGCCGTGGACCGTGAACCCGGGCAGCACCATGTATCCCAGCACTCCCACAATCACACCATTCAGATCTATAAGGTTCGGGGTAAGACGACTTGGCGGTCGGTGAACCCCCGCCTGCGGATCTGGGTGGCTGAGCCTAAGGTCGCATAATGAAGAATTTCCCACTCATATTCGGGATGTCATGTTTTGTCCTTGTATCCGCCTTGGCGGGTTGCGGCAAAGCGGGATACGGAAACACGGTACTTACCCGAGCGGTGACCAACGGAATTCACTGGCAGCTGGATACACAACCACATAGCAGTGGGTTGTGCATGCGAGTGGATTCCCCGAAGGGACCTGAGGGCGCTGCTTCCTGGGACTGGAATGCGGGTGGCTGCGGGTTCAACGCAGACCCGCCGGACGGCAGTTACTACCTCACCGGCCCGGTTCCGGGGGCTGCGGGAGCCGATGCGCGATGGCTCACCTTCGGCCCGTTGCCGTCGAATGCCACAGCGATCAGAATCGCCACGCACCAGGTGGTCAAGACCTTCCCGAGGGGGCACGGGCTGCCGGACGGCAGGTTCTGGCTGTTCGTGGAGCCGCCCGGTTGGCCGACGAAATCGGAGGGAACGGCACTCAACACACCCCAACCTCTCGACCGGGCCGGCAGGCCGGTGTCCTTCAAGCGCTTCTGAACGCTCTTGCAGTCGGTGCCCCGACGCAACCCCCGGCGACCGGGCCCCCACAGGGGGAACACAGGGGGCAACGGGAT
>NZ_JBEXHZ010000154.1:0-5137 GCF_040608315.1 Streptomyces sp. NPDC005195 | reverse complement strand
CGCGACGTACAGGACCGGACCGGCGGTTTCCGCGCCTTCATCCCGTACACCTACCAGCCCGAGAACAACCACCTCAAGGGCCGTACGCAGGCCACGCTCTTCGAGTACGTGCGGATGATCGCGATCGCCCGGCTCTTCTTCGACAACGTGGCCCACATCCAGGGTTCCTGGCTGACCACCGGCAAGGAGGCCGGTCAGCTGACCCTGCACTACGGCGCGGACGACCTCGGCTCCGTGATGCTGGAGGAGAACGTCGTCTCCTCGGCCGGCGCCAAGCACCGCTCCAACCTGGCGGAACTGCTCACGCTGATCCGCGGTGCCGGGCGGGTGCCCGCGCAGCGCTCCACGACCTACGAGCACCTCAAGGTCAACGACGACCCGGCGAACGACCCGGTCGACGAGCGGGTCGTCTCCCACATCTCGTCCACCGCGATCGCGGGCGGCACAGCCCACCCCGAGCTGAAGCTGATCTCCGCGAACTGATGAAGTCCCACCGAACGCAGAAACAGGACGGAGAAGCCATGCCGGGCGCCATCCACGCCGAGGGCCTCGTCAAGACCTTCGGGAAGATCCGGGCTCTGGACGGAGTCAGTCTCACGGTCCCGGAGGGCACCGTGCTGGGTCTGCTGGGCCCCAACGGGGCGGGCAAGACCACCGCCGTCCGGGTGCTCACCACTTTGCTGCGCCCCGACGCGGGCACCGCCACGGTCGCGGGCCACGACGTGGTCCGCGCCCCGGACCTGGTGCGCCGGTCGATCGGGCTGTCCGGTCAGTTCGCCGCCGTCGACGACCGGCTGACGGGCCGTGAGAACCTGCGCATGATCGGCGAGTTGTACGGCATGCGGGCCGCCCCGGCCCGGCAGCGGGCGGTGGAGCTGCTCGCGCAGTTCGAGCTGACCGGGGCAGCCGACCGGGTGTCCACCACGTACTCGGGCGGTATGCGCCGGCGGCTCGACCTCGCGTGCGCGCTGGTGGTGCGGCCGTCGGTGATGTTCCTCGACGAGCCGTCGGTGGGTCTCGACCCCACCAGCCGCCTGCTGCTGTGGGAGGCCATCGACCGGCTGGTCGAGGCGGGCACCACCCTGCTGCTGACCACGCAGTACCTGGAGGAGGCGGACCGGCTCGCCCAGGACATCGCCGTCGTCGACCAGGGCCGGATCATCGCCCAGGGCACACCGCGCGAACTCAAGACACGCGCCGGCCGGCAGCAGATCGAGATGGTCGTGGAGCGCGCCGAACAGGTCGAGGGCGCCGCCGCGCTGCTGGCCCGCTTCAGCACCCGCGCACCGGACGTGGACCGGGCCAGGTTCCTGGTCTCCGCGCCGGTGGACGGCGGCGTGCACCTGCTGACCGAGGTCGTCGGCGCCCTGGCCGGCGCCGGGATCGAGGTCAGCGACATCAGCCTGCGCCAGCCGACCCTCGACGAGGTGTTCCTGGCCCTGACGGACCCGCCCCGCGGCGACCGGTCCGGGCACGCGATGGTCTCGGCCGGCGCGTCGAACGAGAAGGAGTGATGACCGTGGCATGGGCGGTACAGTCCCGCGACGGGGACGCCCTGCGCCCCGCGTCCGCGGCGAAGGCGATCCACGACGTGCTCGTGATCACCCGGCGCAACATGATCAGGATGATCCGCATCCCCGAGGTGCTGGTCCTCAGCCTCGTGCAGCCGATCGTGTTCGTCCTGCTCTTCGCCTACCTCTTCGCGGGCTCCTTCGCGCTGCCCGGTGCGGGCGGCCCGGAGGCCTACCGCGAGTACATGATGCCCGGCTTCTTCGCGCAGACCATCGCCTTCGCGACCGCCAGCAACAGCAGCGTGGGCATGGCCAACGACCTCAAGAGCGGCATGGTCGACCGGTTCCGCTCGCTGCCCATGGCCCGCGGGGCGCTGCTGACCGGCCGCGCGGTGGCCGACCTGGTGCAGAACGCCGCCGTGATCGTGGTGATGGTGGGCTGCGCCCTGGTCGTCGGCTGGCGTATCCACCACGGATTCCTGCACGCCGCCGCGGCGTTCGGGCTGCTGCTCCTGCTGGGCTACGCCCTGTCGTGGGTGGGGGTGCTCATCGGTCTGTCGGTGCGCGCGCCGGAGGCCGCCGCGACCGGCAACTTCCTGTGGCTGTTCCCGCTGACCTTCCTGTCGAACGCGTTCGTCGCGCCGTCCACGCTCCCGACCCCACTGCGTTTCGCGGCGGAGTGGAACCCGCTCACGGCCACCGTCCAGGCGGCCCGTGACCTGTTCGGCAACCCCGGGCTGCACGCGACGACCGGCTGGCCCGCCGAGCACGCCGTGGTGGTGTCCGTGGCGTGGTCGGTCGTCATCGCCCTGGTGTGCCGGGCGCTGGCGGTACGCCGCTACCGCTCGTCCGCCGCCTGACCGCAGGGAGTCCGAGGAGCGTGAGTGAGATGTTCCGTGCCGATCTCGTCCGGCCGCTGCACGAGCTGCTCGCCGATCACGCCGAGCGGCGGCCGCGGCAGCCCGCGTTCCGTGACGCCCACCGTTCGGTGACGTACGCCGAACTCGCCCTGCGTACCGCCCGGGTGGCCGGTCATCTCGCCGAACTGGGCCTGGAACGCGGGACGCGCGCCGTGATCTATCTGCCCAACCGGGTGGAGACGGTGGAGAGTTACCTGGCCGTCACGCGGGCGAGCGCGGTCGGTGTCCCGCTCAACCCGCAGTCGACCGACGCCGAGCTGTCCTTCCTGCTGGACGACTGCGGGGCCCGGATGGTGATCACCGGGGTGGCTCAACTGCCGCAGGTGCGCCGGGTCCTGGTCGACCGGCCGGGGATCGCGGTCGTGGTCGTGGCGGACCCCTCCGGGCCCGGGGAGGAGCACGGTCTGCCGCGGTACGAGACCCTGGCGACGACCTGGTCGATACGTCATCCGCCGCGCGACGACCTGGGCCTGGACGAGCCGGCGTGGATGCTCTACACGTCCGGCACCACGGGCCGTCCCAAGGGCGTTGTCTCCACCCAGCGGTCGTCGCTGTGGGCGACAGGCGCCTGCACCGCCCCGGTCCTCGGGCTGTCGCCCGAGGACCGGGTGCTGTGGCCGATGCCGCTGTTCCACGCCGTCGCGCACAACGTGTGCGTGCTCGGGGTGGTGGCGGTCGGCGCGACGGCCCGGATCACCGACGGGCTGGCGGCGGACGAGATCCTGCGCACGGCCCGCGAGGAGCGCTCCACGTTCCTCGTCGGGGTGCCGACGATGTACCACCACATGGTCGAGCGGGCCCGGTCCGACGGCTTCGACGCCCTGGCCGACCTGAGGCTGTGCATGGTCGCGGGCTCCTCCTGCCCGATGCCGCTGCACGAGTCCTTCCGTGCCGCGTTCGGCCTGCCGCTGCTGGACAGTTACGGCAGCACCGAGACCGGCGGCGCGATCACCACCAACCTGCCCGAGGGCCCGTACGTGCCGGGCTCCTGCGGGCTGCCCGTGCCGGGGCTGACGCTGCGTCTGACGGATCCGCGCACCGGGCGGGAGGTGCCCGGCGGAGCGGAGGGCGAGGTGTGGGTCTCCAGCCCGGCGCTGATGCTCGGCTACCACCGCCAGGACGAGGCGACGGCGTCCGTGCTGAGCGACGGCTGGTACCGCACCGGGGACATCGCCTGGCAGGACGAGGCCGGGTACGTCACGATCAGCGGCCGGCTGAAGGAACTCATCATCCGCGGCGGCGAGAACATCCATCCGGGCGAGATCGAGAAGGTGCTGGGCCGGGTGGAGGGCGTCGCGGACGCGGCCGTGGGCGCGAAGCCGCACGACACGCTCGGCGAGGTCCCGGTGGCGTACCTGGTGCGCGGGCCCGGCGGCATCGACACGGACGCGGTCCTGGCCGCGTGCCGCGCGGAGCTGTCGGCGTTCAAGCTGCCCGAGGAGCTGTACGAGGTCGACGAGGTCCCCCGCAACCCCGCCGGGAAGATCGCCCGCAAACGACTGGCCGGGCTGCCCGGCCGGCTGCTGTGGCGCAGGTCCCGGACGGCGGAGCGGTCCTCGCGGGTCTACGAAGGGGCCCTGGAACTCGGCCTGGTGGACGGCGCGCACCCGCTGCTGCAGGCCGCGGTCGAGCTGCCCGGCGGGGACGGTGTGCTGTTCACGGGCCGTCTGCAGGGCGGCGGGTCCACTCCCCCGGCCTCCCGCACGGTGGCCGGTACGGCCGTCGTGGCGCCCGCGGTCCTCATCGAGCTGGTGCTGCACGCCGGGGACCACGTCGGCTGCGGGCACCTGGTGGAGCTGAGCACCGGCGAGCCGCTGGTGCTGCCCGAGCGGGACGGTGTCCAGCTGCGGGTGAGCGTCGGGGCGGCCGGTGACGAGGGCGTACGTCCCGTCACCGTGCACGCCCGGCGGGACGGCGGGGGCGCGAGCGGACGGCCGTGGACCTCTCACGCGTCCGGCACGCTCGCGCCCGGCCTGCCCGCGGCGGATCCCGGTGACCTGGCCGTGTGGCCGCCGGCCGGTTCACGGCGCGTCCCGCTGGAGGAGTTGCCGGCCGGCCCGGACGACCTCGCGGCCGGCGCGGGAGGCGGCCTGCCGTGGGAACTGCGCACGGTGTGGCGGCGCGACGGAGAGCTGTTCGCCGAGGTCGCGCTGCTCGACGAGAACCGGAAGCAGGCAGCCCTGTTCGGGCTGCATCCGGCCCTGCTGGACGCGGTGCTGCGGCCCGCGCTGCTGCACACCCGGGTGGATCCGGCCGTCCAGGCTCCGGCCGCGGACGGCGAGGGCCCGTGGTGGCCGGACTCCTGGCACGGGGTGACGCTGCATGCCTCCGGCGCGTCCGTGCTGCGCGTACGGGTACGGCCGCGGCCCGACGGCGGGTTCGGCATCGAGGCCGCCGACGCGGCCGGCGATCCGGTGCTGAGCGTGGAGTCCGTGACGTCCGGCGGACTGACCCGGTCCGCCCTGGCCCGCGCGTCCGCCGTCCAGCAGGACGGCCTGTTCACCCAGGTGTGGCACGACGTGGAGCTCACGCCGGGCGCGCGGCACGGCGACGACCGGTGGGCGGTGGTGGGCGACGACCCCCTGCGCGTCCGCGCCGGCCTGATGGCCGCCGGGCGTTACTCGGAGACGTATCCGGACCTCGGCGCCCTGGCGAAGGCCGTCTCGGACGGCGGCGCGCCGCCGGACGTGGTGGTCGTCTCCCTGG
>NZ_JBEXHZ010000153.1:0-5153 GCF_040608315.1 Streptomyces sp. NPDC005195 | reverse complement strand
CCGCGCCGCCCTCGTCCTGCTCCAGATGGAACACGGCCGCACCAGCTGAACGAAGATCACGAATCGTCACGAGACGTTACCGAGAAGGGCTCAGTTGGTGGCTGGCAGTCTTGGGCACCGGTCTTCCAGGAGGAAGTCATGGCGCAACCGAGGGCGGTCATCCTTCCTTGCGGGGTTGCGGTCACGGCGCTCGGTCAGGGCACCTGGGGGATGGGGGAAGATCCCGTGCGCCGCGCGACCGAGGTGTCGGCCCTGCGCGCCGGGCTGGACCTGGGGATGACTCTCGTCGACACCGCGGAGATGTACGGGGACGGCGCGGCGGAGGAAGTGGTGGCCGAGGCGGTGGCCGGACGGCGGGAGGAGGTCTTCTTGGTCAGCAAGGTGCTCCCCTCCCACGCGGATGTCGCTGGAGTTGCCGAGGCACGCCGGGGGAGCCTGCGTCGTCTGCGTACGGACTGGATCGATCTGTACCTGCTGCACTGGCGTGGAGTCGTGCCGTTGGAGGAGACGGTCGAGGCGTTCGAGTCCCTGGTGCGCGAGGGTGCCATCCGCTCCTGGGGGGTGAGCAACCTGGACGTGGATGATCTCGCGGATCTGCCGCCCGGAGCTGGGCCGCAGACCGACCAGGTGCTGTACAACCTCAGCCGTCGAGGACCCGAGTACAGTCTGCTGCCCAGGTGCCGTGAACTGTCGATCCCCATCATGGCGTACTCGCCGGTCGAACAGGGCCGCCTCCTCGGCCACAGGGCGTTGCGGGACGTGGCAGCCGCCCACGGTGCGACGCCCGCGCAGATCGCCCTGGCCTGGGTCCTGCGCACGAGGACGTCATCGCGATCCCGAAGGCGTCTTCCCGCGCGCACGTCGAGGAGAACAGAGCAGCTCTGGAGGTGGACCTGACCGCCGAGGATCTCGCAACCCTGGACCGGGCGTTCCCGCCGCCGGAGAGTAAACGGCCGCTGGAGATGCTGTGACACCCCTGCAGCGCGCCCGACCGGGCTTGGCTTCGCCGGCGCGGCGGGCCACTGAGACCGCGGCGCCCAGGGCCTCGGTTCCCATGCTGACCAGGCGGGTCCGCGGAATGTCCTGCCGGCGCTTGGGGGCGCAGCTTTCGCTGCCCAGCTAGGCGCCGGAGACCGAGCGGCCGGCCCGGGCGAACTGCTCGACGATGGCCGCGCAGAAGGCCGGCAGGTCCGCGGGCGACCGACTCGAGGTGAACTGGCCGTCGATGACGACCTCCTCGTCGACGACCTCGGCTCCTGCGTGACGCAGATCCGTGCGGATGCTGGGCCACGAGGTGAGTCGGCGTCCGCGTACGACATCGGCTTCCACCAGGGTCCACGGGCCGTGGCATATCGTGGCCACTGGCTTCCCCGAATTCACGAAGGCCTTGACGAAACGGACGGCGTCCTCGTTGACACGGAGCTGATCGGGGTTCATGGTGCCGCCGGGCAGCAGCAGGGCGTCATAGTCGTCGGCAGAGGCGTCCGAGACGAGCCGGTCGACGGGGAAGGTCCCTGCGGAGTTCAGGTCCCCCTGGCGGGCCTGGATTTCGCCGGGATGGATGGAGAGGACCTCTGTGTCCGCCCCGGCGCCGTGCAGGGCGCCACGCGGCTGCTCGAGCTCGACGCGCTCGACGCCGTCGGCCGCCAGGATCGCGACCTTCCGGCCGCGGAGTTCGTGTGCCATCGTGCTCATCCCTTCAGCGAGAGGCTGGTGAGGGCTGCCGCTCGGTCGCAGCGTGGACGTGACGCGCGCCATGGGCCTGACGAGTTGTCATCACCAGCGAATCTGTGGCCTGCTTTCGGAAGCGGGTGCAGATCCGGCCTGCCGAGTACGCGCGCGTGAAGCGTGTCCGCCGTCCGCCCTGCCGGGCCTGACGCCGTTCGCCGTCTGGCACCCCGGACGTGAGCAGAAGCGGCCCTGCGTGGCACCAGAGACCACAGGAGCCCCTGAGGGCGCTGGAGGGCCACCCACGGCCATGCTCTCCCTCTAGACTGCTCCGCGCCGATCTACCCGAGGCCCGCAGCGTCCTGTCCCAGCCTACGCCGCAGGGTTCTTCCGGGCCTTTCGTCGAGGGATGCGCCGGCAAGGCAGGGCTCCGGCCCGCAGCCTCCCCGAACGGGGACTGCGGGCCGGAGCGGAAGGGGGCGGGCCTCAGGCGGGAATGAGGCCGTGGGGGTCGATGATGAACTTTTCGGATACTCCCGTGTCGAAGGTCGCGTAGGCGTCGGGGGCGTCGTCGAGGCTGATCACCTTCGTGTTGAGCATGGCGCTCAAGTAGGGCATGCGGTCCCACAGGATCGCCATCATCAGCTCGCGGTTGTAGTGCATGATCGGTGCCTGTCCGGCGGTGATCCGCGGCGACTTGATCCAGGCCTTGCCGAAGTCGATCGGGTACGTTCCCTCTTGCTCGGCCTTCGACTTCGCGAGCGGGTCGGGGCCGTAGACGCCGATGACTCCGGTGGCTCCGCCCGCGCGGGTCGCGTCGATCACCTGGTTGATGGCGTAGGCCGGGTCCATGTCCTCGGCCTCGTGGCCGATGCCGTGTGCCTCGGTGCCGACGTAGTCGACTGCGCAGTCGACCATGGGTTCGCCCAGGATGGCCTCGATCTGGTCGGTGAGCGCTGCGTCCTGGCGCAGGTCGATCGTCTCGCAGCCGTTCTTCTTCATCAGCTCCAGGCGGTTCTTGTTGTAGTCGCCGACGATGATGCAGGACGCCCCGAGGAGGCGCGCCGCTGCTGCGGCGCAGCGGCCGACCGGGCCGGCGCCGGCGATGTACACGGTCGAGCCCGGCTTGGCACCGGCCTCCATGAGACCGTGGAACGCGGTGGGCAGGATGTCCGAGAGCAGCGCCAGGTCACGGATCTTCGCCATGGCCTGGTCCCTGTCTGGGAAGCGCAGGAGCTGGAAGTCGGCGTACGGGACGAACAGGTACTCGGCCTGGCCGCCGGTCCAGTCGCCCAGGTTGAAGCCGTACGCTCCGCAGGCCACCTTGGGGTTCGTGGTCTCGCAGACGTCGGTCCGCCGCGCCTTGCAGTTGCGGCATCGGCCGCAGGCGACGTTGAACGGGACGGAGACGAGGTCGCCCTCACTGAGGAACTCGACGTCGGGGCCGACCTCGATGACCTCGCCGGTCATCTCGTGCCCCATCACCATGCCCTTGGGCACAGGGAAGGACCCGCGGTAGATGTGCAGGTCGCTGCCGCAGATGTTGGTGGCGACGATTCTGAGGATGACTCCGTGCGGGGCCTTTTTCCCGTTCGGCATCTGAAGCTTCGGGAAGTCGAGAGACTCGACGCGCATGTCTTTCGGGTTCTGGAAGACGACGGCGCGGTTGCTGCTGGCCATGACGATCTCCTCTGCTGATCCGGGGGACTCGTCCGCCGGAGTGCCGAGGTCATTGAGTGGATCTGTGACCTCGGTCACTCCCAACCTAGGGCTACACCAAACGTATGCATGCCAGCGCCACACCCTCTATAGCCCTGCATGCCAACGCACTAACGCTGCGCGCCACGCTCCCGGCCTAGCCCACCAGCAGCACCAGCTTCCCCGTCGTCCGGCCGGTTTCGCCCCGCTCGTGCGCCTTGGCGGCCTCGGCCAGCGGGAAGGTCCCCGTGATCGTCGCCTTCAGCTGCCCCGCCTCCGCCATCCGGGCGACCTCCCGCATCCCGGACCGGTCGGCGTCCACCAGCATCCGCACCGCCCGCACCCCGAGCCGCTCGGCCTCGTCGAAGAAGTCCTGGCCGCCAACCGGCACGATCGACACCACGATCCCGCCCGGCCGCAGCACCTCCAGCGACCGTACGGACGTCTCGCCGCCCAGGGTGTCGAGGACGACGTCGATGTCCCGCACCGCCTGCGTGAAGTCCGTGGCCCGGTAGTCGACCAGCTCGTCCACGCCGATCTCCCGCAGGAAGTCGTGCTTGCCCGCGCTCGCCGTACCGATCACGTACGCGCCGAGCGTCTTGGCGATCTGCACTGCCACGTGCCCGACGCCGCCGGCCGCCGCGTGGATCAGCACCCGCTGCCCGGACCGCAGACCAGCGTGCTCGGTCAGCGCCTGCCACGCCGTCAGCGACACCAGCGGCAGCGCGCCCGCCTGGACGTGGTCGATCGAGACGGGCTTGTGCGTCAGGGAGCGGACCGGGGCGATGACGTACTCGGCGTGCGAGCCGTGGCCGAAGGGGTAGGGGAGCATACCGAAGACCTCGTCGCCGGGCCGGAACGCGGCCACGCCGATGCCGGTCGCGGAGACCTCGCCGGAGACGTCCCAGCCAAGCACGAAAGGGGGTTCGCCGAGGAATCCGCCGGTCGCCCGGTGCTTCCAGTCGGTCGGGTTGACCCCGGCGGCCCGCACCCGGACCAGCACCTCGTTCGGACGCGGCGTGGGCCGCTCCACCGTCACTTCCTTCAGGACCTCGGGTCCGCCGAGGACGTCCTGGCTGATGACGCGCATCGTGTTCATATCGGCCATGGTCACCCAGCCTGTCGTGGTCCGCCTATCCGGGAAATGGCATGAAGATCATCCTCCGCTGGGATCATGCCATGCGTGGCGCCTTCCCCGTCCGGCCGTGGCCTGTTCCTCTCCTGCTCCCCGCACACGCGGGGAGCAGGAGAGGAGACGCCGGAGATGACCTGGAAGCAGGGACCATCTCCGCGTGCGCAGAGAGCAGTTGCTGTACCGGGCCAAGGACCGTCACTCGGGGGGCCGTCCCCGCGCGTGCGGGGAGCAGGGCCGTACGTTTAGGCTCGTCGACCCGGTGACGGGACCATCCCACCCGCGCGTTCGGGGTGTGTCATTTTACGGCTGATCTTGGTTGTTGATGGTCAGTTGTTGCTCGGGGTCAGGCGTCCCTCGAAGGCGATCTGGAACGCGTTGAGGGGCGCTCTCCAGCGCATGGTCCACCGCCTGCGGCCCTTCCCGGTCGGGTCCAGGCTCATCAGCGCCATGTAGATGCACTTGAGGGCGGCGGCCTCGGACTCTGCTGGCGAATTTACTGTGTGCCTGAAGTGATCTCTCGGGTCGGAGCATGCTGGGTTCGGCATGGTGTGGGGAGCCAGTGAGGTCTTCTCGGCAACGTGATAGTTGCGGTGTGTGACGGGGTGCGGGTGCCCGCTCGCGGCCTAGTTCTGCGGTGCCAGGGTGCGCAGGA
>NZ_JBEXHZ010000152.1:0-3203 GCF_040608315.1 Streptomyces sp. NPDC005195 | reverse complement strand
CGGGGTGATGGGTGGTTGGTCGTTGTTTGAGAACTGCACAGTGGACGCGAGCATCTGTGGCCAAGTTTTTAAGGGCGCACGGTGGATGCCTTGGCACCAGGAACCGATGAAGGACGTGGGAGGCCACGATAGTCCCCGGGGAGCCGTCAACCAGGCTTTGATCCGGGGGTTTCCGAATGGGGAAACCCGGCAGTCGTCATGGGCTGTCACCCTTGCCTGAACACATAGGGCAAGTGGAGGGAACGCGGGGAAGTGAAACATCTCAGTACCCGCAGGAAGAGAAAACAACCGTGATTCCGGGAGTAGTGGCGAGCGAAACTGGATGAGGCCAAACCATATACGTGTGAGACCCGGCAGGGGTTGCGTATGTGGGGTTGTGGGATTTCTCTTTCACGGTCTGCCGGCCGTGAGACGAGTCAGAAACCGTTGATGTAGGCGAAGGACATGCGAAAGGTCCGGCGTAGAGGGTAAGACCCCCGTAGTCGAAACATCAACGGCTCGTTTGAGAAACACCCAAGTAGCACGGGGCCCGAGAAATCCCGTGTGAATCTGGCGGGACCACCCGCTAAGCCTAAATATTCCCTGGTGACCGATAGCGGATAGTACCGTGAGGGAATGGTGAAAAGTACCGCGGGAGCGGAGTGAAATAGTACCTGAAACCGTGTGCCTACAAGCCGTGGGAGCGTCGCGCATCAAGTTTACTTGGTGCGTCGTGACTGCGTGCCTTTTGAAGAATGAGCCTGCGAGTTTGCGGTGTGTTGCGAGGTTAACCCGTGTGGGGAAGCCGTAGCGAAAGCGAGTCCGAATAGGGCGATTTAGTAGCGCGCTCAAGACCCGAAGCGGAGTGATCTAGCCATGGGCAGGTTGAAGCGGCTGTAAGAGGTCGTGGAGGACCGAACCCACCAGGGTTGAAAACCTGGGGGATGACCTGTGGTTAGGGGTGAAAGGCCAATCAAACTCCGTGATAGCTGGTTCTCCCCGAAATGCATTTAGGTGCAGCGTCGTGTGTTTCTTGCCGGAGGTAGAGCACTGGATAGGCGATGGGCCCTACCGGGTTACTGACCTTAGCCAAACTCCGAATGCCGGTAAGTGAGAGCGCGGCAGTGAGACTGTGGGGGATAAGCTCCATGGTCGAGAGGGAAACAGCCCAGAGCATCGACTAAGGCCCCTAAGCGTACGCTAAGTGGGAAAGGATGTGGAGTCGCACAGACAACCAGGAGGTTGGCTTAGAAGCAGCCACCCTTGAAAGAGTGCGTAATAGCTCACTGGTCTAGTGATTCCGCGCCGACAATGTAGCGGGGCTCAAGCGTACCGCCGAAGTCGTGTCATTGCAGCAATAGGGCCAACGCCCGCTGTGATGGGTAGGGGAGCGTCGTGTGCCGGGTGAAGCCGCGCCGGAAGGCAGTGGTGGACGGTTCACGAGTGAGAATGCAGGCATGAGTAGCGATACACACGTGAGAAACGTGTGCGCCGATTGACTAAGGGTTCCTGGGTCAAGCTGATCTGCCCAGGGTAAGTCGGGACCTAAGGCGAGGCCGACAGGCGTAGTCGATGGATAACCGGTTGATATTCCGGTACCCGCTGTGAAGCGTCAAACATTGAACCAGGCGATGCTAAGTCCGTGAAGCCGCCCTGGAGCCTTCGGGCAAAGGGGAGTGGTGGAGCCGACGGACCAGACCTGTAGTAGGTGAGTGATGGGGTGACGCAGGAAGGTAGTCCATCCCGGGCGGTGGTTGTCCCGGGGTAAGGGTGTAGGCCGTGTGACAGGTAAATCCGTCACGCATTAAGGCTGAGACCTGATGCCGAGCCGATTGTGGTGAAGTGGATGATCCTATGCTGTCGAGAAAAGCCTCTAGCGAGTTTCATGGCGGCCCGTACCCTAAACCGACTCAGGTGGTCAGGTAGAGAATACCGAGGCGTTCGGGTGAACTATGGTTAAGGAACTCGGCAAAATGCCCCCGTAACTTCGGGAGAAGGGGGGCCATCACTGGTGATCCGATTTACTCGGTGAGCTGGGGGTGGCCGCAGAGACCAGCGAGAAGCGACTGTTTACTAAAAACACAGGTCCGTGCGAAGCCGTAAGGCGATGTATACGGACTGACGCCTGCCCGGTGCTGGAACGTTAAGGGGACCGGTTAGTCACTCTTCGGGGTGGCGAAGCTGAGAACTTAAGCGCCAGTAAACGGCGGTGGTAACTATAACCATCCTAAGGTAGCGAAATTCCTTGTCGGGTAAGTTCCGACCTGCACGAATGGCGTAACGACTTCTCGACTGTCTCAACCATAGGCCCGGTGAAATTGCACTACGAGTAAAGATGCTCGTTTCGCGCAGCAGGACGGAAAGACCCCGGGACCTTTACTACAGTTTGATATTGGTGTTCGGTTCGGCTTGTGTAGGATAGCTGGGAGACTTTGAAGTCATGGCGCCAGCCATGGTGGAGTCGTCGTTGAAATACCAGTCTGGTCGTGCTGGATGTCTAACCTGGGTCCGTGATCCGGATCAGGGACAGTGTCTGATGGGTAGTTTAACTGGGGCGGTTGCCTCCTAAAGAGTAACGGAGGCGCCCAAAGGTTCCCTCAGCCTGGTTGGTAATCAGGTGTTGAGTGTAAGTGCACAAGGGAGCTTGACTGTGAGACCGACGGGTCGAGCAGGGACGAAAGTCGGGACTAGTGATCCGGCGGTGGCTTGTGGAAGCGCCGTCGCTCAACGGATAAAAGGTACCCCGGGGATAACAGGCTGATCTTCCCCAAGAGTCCATATCGACGGGATGGTTTGGCACCTCGATGTCGGCTCGTCGCATCCTGGGGCTGGAGTCGGTCCCAAGGGTTGGGCTGTTCGCCCATTAAAGCGGTACGCGAGCTGGGTTTAGAACGTCGTGAGACAGTTCGGTCCCTATCCGCTGTGCGCGTAGGAATATTGAGAAGGGCTGTCCCTAGTACGAGAGGACCGGGACGGACGAACCTCTGGTGTGCCAGTTGTCCTGCCAAGGGCATGGCTGGTTGGCTACGTTCGGGAGGGATAACCGCTGAAAGCATCTAAGCGGGAAGCCTGCTTCGAGATGAGTATTCCCACCCCCTTTGAGGGGTTAAGGCTCCCAGTAGACGACTGGGTTGATAGGCCGGATCTGGAAGGCGGGTAACCGCTGGAGGTGACCGGTACTAATAGGCCGAGGGCTTGTCCTCAGTTGCTCGCGTCCACTGTGT
>NZ_JBEXHZ010000151.1:0-5176 GCF_040608315.1 Streptomyces sp. NPDC005195 | reverse complement strand
CGCTGCGGACCCTGGTGGCGCGCCACACGGCGCTGCGCACGAGCTTCGCGCTGGGGTCACAGGGGCTCCGGCAGGAGGTCGGCGAGGCGTACGACCCCTGGCACGACCCGGGCGAGCTGCGGGTGTGGGACGAGGGCGAGGCGCACGCCTTCGCCGATGCTTTCTTCGCCGAGCCGTTCGACCTGGCCGTCCCCCGGATGCTCCGGGTGTGCTGGCTGCCCCGTGACGGCGGCGGAACGCTCCTGCTGCACCTGCACCACATCGCCGTCGACGGCTGGTCGCTGAGCACCCTGCTGCGGGATTTGTCCGCCGGCTACGCCGAAGCCACTGGTACCGCGTCCGTCCCGCGCTCGGCGGCGGTCCCGGATCCGCTGGATTTCGCGACCTGGCAGAGCGACTGGCACGCGACCACGGCTTACGAGGCGCAGCGCGACGCTCTCCTACGCCACTACCGGGCTCTGGAGGAGCCCCGGGAGGCACTGCCCGACAGTGCCGGTGCAGTACCCCGGGCGCGGCTGCTGCACACCTCGCTCGACGTCGTTCGCCGCGGCAAGGTGGACCAGCTCTGCGCCGAGTTCGGGCTGACCCGCTTCCAGGTGCTGCTGAGTGTGTTCTCGTGGAGCCTCTACGGCGCGACCGGTCTGATACGGCCGCGCGTCGCGGCTCCGGTGGCCAACCGTCCGGTGCGCGAGTTCGAGGACAGCGTGGGCATGATGGCGAACACCGTCCTGCTGCCGGTGTCCGTCGCACCCGGGGAGGACCTGCGCGCGAACCTCGCCCGCGCCGGCGCGGACAGCGGGAAGGTGCTGGGACACCAGGACGTGGCACTCGCCGACGTGCTGACCGGCTGGGAGGCGGTCGGCGACGGCACTCCGTTCGATTTCCTGTTCGTCCTGGAGAACACCGACTTCGAGGGGTTGCAGCTGCCCGGCTGTGTCCAGCGCCCCCTCTGGTGGGCCGCGGCGGAGGCCAAGTGCCCCATGACGGTCTCCGTGGTCGAGCATGCCGACGGATTCGACCTGCTGTGGGAGTACGCCGAGGACCGCTTCACCGGCGAGGCCGTCGACGCAATGGCCGAGCTGTTCCGGCGAGGCGTGGACGCGCTCGCGTCCGGTGGCCGCGCCACCGCGCGGGAGCTGGTCGCGCCGTACCGGCAGTCGCTGGCGCACCACGGACGCGGCCCGGCCCCGGAGCCGGGCTTCACCACCGTCGCCGAGGGGTTCGCGCTGCAGGTCGCCCGCACCCCCGACGCTCCCGCGGTTCTCACGGCCGACGGGAGCACCCTGAGCTACGCGGCTCTCGACGCTCTCGCCGCGGACCTTGCTGCGGACCTGACCGGTCGCTACGCGATCCCGGCCGACGGCGGTCCCTGCCGGGCTGCCCTGTATCTGAACCCGTCCACCGAGCACGTGGTCGCCCTGCTGGCGCTGGCGCGGCTCAACGTGACCGCGGTCCCCCTAGACCCCTCGTACCCGGCTGACGTACTGCGCCGCGTCCTAGAGCGCGTCAACCCGCTGTGCGTGATGGTCGCGCGCGACGGCACGGAAGCGCTGGACGCCCTGTTGCCCGACGGCGTGGTGCACCATCTCGTCGACCTGGCGGAGCCCGCGCCGCACCGCGACGGTGCCCCGCGCGCACCGTACGAGGACGGCACGCACGACGGCGGCCGACCGCTGTACACGCTGTTCACCTCCGGCTCCACCGGAGTTCCCAAGGGTGTCCAGATCTCCGACCGCACGTTGTGCGACCTGATCCGCTGGCAGTCCGGCCGAGGCGGTCTGACCGCCCCGGCCGCCACCCAGCAGTTCTCGATGCTGTCGTTCGACGTGTCGTTCCAGGAGATCTTCGGGACACTCTGCACCGGTGGCAGCCTTCAGCTGATACGTCCCGAGTGGAGACAAGACACGCCCGCGCTGCTGGAACGGCTCGAGGCCGCGGGAACCGAGCGCGTCTTCATGCCCTACGTGGCCCTGCAGCTGCTCGCCGAGTACGGGGTGCGGCTGGGCAGATACCCCTCACGGCTGCGCGAGGTCGTCACCGCAGGCGAGCAGCTGGTGTGTACCGACACCATCCGCCGCTGGTTCACGGGACTGTCCGGAGCCTGCCTGTACAACCACTACGGTCCTACCGAAACGCACGTGGTCAGTGCCCTGTGCCTGGAGGGCGACCCGGCGCGCTGGCCCGAGCGCCCCGCCATCGGCCGCCCCGTGGCGGGCGCCGACCTGCGGGTGGTGGACGCCCAGGGTGATTCGGTCCCGCCCGGGTACACCGGTGAGCTGCTGATCGGCGGCACCATGACCACCCACTGCTACCTCGACGACCGCGCCGCCGACGGCACGCGCTTCGTCGACGTGCCGGGCGAGGGTCTCTTCTACCGCAGTGGCGACCGAGCGTGGTTCGACGCCGACGGTCTGCTGCACTACGCGGGCCGCGACGACCAACAGATCAAACTGAGCGGGCACCGGCTGGAACTGGGTTCCGTCGAGGCGGCCCTGCTGCGCCATCCGGACGTGCTCAACGCCGTTGTGTCCCGTGACAACGGCCAGCTGACCGCGTCCCTGCAGATCCGTGGCGAGACGCCGTCCGCCGACCACCTCACCGCGCACCTGTCGGCACTGCTGCCGTCCTACGTGCGCGTCGAACGATTCCGGAGACTGCGGACGCTGCCGCGTACGCCCAGCGGCAAGCTGGACCGGCAGGCGGCGCTCCGGGCGCCGGGCGAGGAGATACGCCGTTCCGCGGCTCCCGTCCACGGGCTGTCGGCCGAGGAGGAGCAGCTCGTCGCCGCCTTCGAGACAGTCACCGGGACGGTAATCGGCCCCGACCAGACCTTCTTCGAGGCGGGTGCCTCCAGCCTCACCCTCATGCGCTTCCACCTGCACTGCACGACGGAACTGGGCGCGCGCTTCACCATCGCGGATCTCTTCGAGCACGTCACCGTCCGCTCCCTGGCCCGGCACCTGTCCGCGAACCCGGCCGGCGGCCGGCCGGCGGCCGTCGCCGCGCTCGCGCAGGACAACGGACGCCGCGAGCCCGGTGAACCGATCGCGGTCGTCGGCATGGCCGTGCGGGTGCCCGGCGCACCGGACCTGTCCGCCTTCTGGGACCTGGTGGTCTCCGGTTCCACCGGCTTCCGCCGTTTCGACGCCCCCGAGGGCGTGATCGGCGTGCACAGCACGCTCGACGGAATGCTCGACTTCGACCCGGCTCACTTCGGCATCAGTGCCCAGGAAGCACGTCTGATGGACCCTCAACAGCGTCATGTCCTGATGTCCTGCGTGCAAGCCCTGGCACACGCCGGAGTCGCGGACACGTCGGCGACGCGGGTCGGGCTGGTGGCCGGTGCCGGGGAGAACACGTACTTCCAGTCCATGCTGCGCGAGGCCGACCCGGGCCGGCTGCCCGACGGATTCCAGCTCGCCCTGAACCACGAGAAGGACTTCCTGGCGACCAAGGTCGCTTACCATCTCGGGCTCACCGGTCCCGCCTTCAGCGCCCAGACGGCGTGCTCCAGTTCGCTGGTCGCCGTCCATCTCGCGGCCGGCCTGCTCCGGCAGGGCGAGGCCGACGTGATGCTCGCCTCGGGTGTCCTCATCGACCCCGGGCAGACCGGCGGCTACCGCTACCGCCCGCAGCACATCTTCTCCGCGGACGGCGACTGCCGGCCCTTCAGCGACGACGCGAGCGGAACGGTCGGCGCGAGCGGGGTCGGCACCGTGGTCCTCAAACCGCTGCGGCTGGCACGGCGTGACGGCGACACCGTGTACGCCGTGATCACGGGTTCCGCCATCAACAACGACGGCTCGGCCAAGATGAGTTACACCGCGCCATCCCTGGCGGGGCAGCGCGAGGTGATCCGCACCGCCCTGTCCCGCGCCGGACGCACCGGTGCCGACCTCGGATATGTCGAGGCGCACGGGACCGGCACCCGCCTGGGCGACCCCATCGAAGTGGGCGCGCTGCGGCAGGCGTTCGACGTGGACGAGTCCGGCCGGTGCGCGCTCAGCTCCGTCAAGAGCCAGCTCGGTCACATGGGCGCGGCGGCCGGTGTGGTGGGTCTCGTGCGCGCGGTCCTCGCCGTGCACCACGGAAGCATTCCGCCCAACATCAACTTCCGGGACTTCAACCCGGAGATCGGCGCCGATCCCACCCCCTTGTACGTCCCCACCCGGACGACGCCTTGGCCCGGGGGATGTGAACGGGTGGCCGCTGTCAGCAGCTTCGGGATCGGCGGCACGAATGCCCACGTCATCGTGGAACAGGAAACCGGGGCCAGTCCCGCCGAGACCGGCCGGGCACCGGAGTGCCTGGTGCTGTCCGCTTCCAGCACGGGCGCCCTCGCGGCTGACGCCGCCCGGATCGCCGACTACCTGGAACTGCGGCCCGAGCGCTACGCGTTGGTGCTGCGTCACCTTGAGGCCGGGCGTGTCCCTCGCCGTCTGCGGGCTGCGGCACCCGTCACAGACACGGTGAGCGCGGTGCGTTGGCTGCGCGCGGTGGCCGCAGGCGAGACCGAGCACGGCCTCGCCGAGCCCGACGCGGCGACGGTCCCGGCCGTCGGCCTCACGGCGCACGCCATCGCCGAGAACTGGACCGCCGGGAAGACCCTTGAGTGGGAGGCTGGCCCCGCCCCCGCACCCTGGGACTTCCCCCCTCCGTCCTTCGATCTCGCAGAGTACGACTTCGAGCGCGTGCCCGAGGCCGCGGCGGCGGAGCCCCGGCGGCTTCAGCGGGCCGACTGGCTGCACCAGCCGTACTGGGTCCGGGTGCGCCGCGCGGCCGCCGCGCGCACGCTCGGCCCCGCCGACCGCGCGCCCGTCGTGGTGGTCGTCGCGCAGTCCGTGACACCCGCGGCGCTCGCGCCCTTCGAGGCCGTCGCGTCGCGGGTGGTGCGGGTGCGGCCCTCCGGTGCCTTCACTCGCAGGGGACCCGACGTCTTCGAGGCCGACCCGGCCGACCCGGCGTCCCTGTGCATGGTGCTCGACGCGCTGTGCGAGGACGGCGGTGACAACGTCCTGGCGGACACCGAGTGGGTGCACGCACTGCCTCTGGGCGTGACGGGCCCTACCGGTCCCGGCACGCTGGCACATTCACGGCACGCCTGCTTGGACACTACCGCGGCCCTGGCCCAGGCGCAGGACGGCCGGAGCGCCTCACCGCGTGTGTGGTGGCTGTC
>NZ_JBEXHZ010000150.1:0-5193 GCF_040608315.1 Streptomyces sp. NPDC005195 | reverse complement strand
GCGGCCAGCGCCTGCGGGTTGGCGGGCGTGGGGGTCGCACCCGCGGCGGCCGCACCAGAGTTGCTCGGCATGGGCGTGGCGGGGTGGGTGGAGGTGGACGTGGGGGTCGCGGTGGGAGGAGGAGTGGAGTCCGCCTTCGAGACGTTGATCTCCTGGCTGAAACTGCCGTCTTCGGGGGCGTCGATGTAACTCGCGTCAGCGTCGGGGATCGAGTAGGCCACGCTGCTGACTTCTCCGTCGGCCGACGCCGTGAACGTCAGGGAGAAGTGCCCGTCAGGCCCGGTAGTGGTCTTGCCTTCGAAGGGGGCTGTGGAACGCGGCTCGGCCGGCTGGTAGGTCACCCGTACCGTGCCGCCCTTGAACGGCTTCCACGTCCGGCCGTCCTGTCGCTCCCAGTACCCCTCGGCGGTGACCTTGCGGGTGCCTCCGGTTTTCGGGCCGACCTTGTAGTCACCCCGGAACCGGGTGGGACTCGCCGTACACGTCACCGAGACGTCCGCGTGGGCACCCCATGAACCGTAGACGGCGGGGTCCAGCCGTCGCATCGCGTACACATGCACCGTGTAGACGCTGTTCTTGTACATCGGGTCCGGGGCGCGCTGGTCTATCACGGCGTTCGGGAGCCTGAAGTGTCCCTGTGCGTCGGTGGTCACCGTGCCCAGGCGGTCGAACTCGTCGACCTTCGGCGCCGTAGGGTCCGGGTCATCGGGTTCGTAGACCCCCCATTCGACCAGATCCACGGTCTGTCCGGGCGCCGGCGGGTAGGAACCCGGTCGGTTGCCGTCGATCGCCAGCGTGCCCGTCACGGTGACCGTGTGGTGGTCGTAGTTCGCCGTAGCAGGGGTGACCTTGAGGTCGTGGACCACGTGGCCGGGATCGTCCTTCGGGGGGTGCGGTTCCGACCCCGCGGCATGTGCGGCCCCGGCCGGCAGACTCATCAGCAGGGAGAGGAGCGCGAGGGCGGCGACCTGTGAATCAGCTCGACGCGTGAATGACGTCAACATGGGTATGGATGTCCTTCCGTTAATGACCAGTTGGACCATCAACGGGCCTGCCCAGTTGTAAGGTCGGGACCGAATTCCAGGGGCCGTCGCCTGCTCGACCACCGGCTGCCGCGTCGACACCGGTCCCTTCACTGTGGCTTCACCGGGCGTCTCGGTGGCGTCGACCTCGCGGCCGTCGTGATCCGGTCCGCGCCTCCCGGCTGAAGCCGCCGCTCGCTGCCACCGACCCCAGTGGACGAGCCGATTCCAGGCCTCGCGATTTCCAACGCCCTCCGGCCGGGTCTGGCCGGGTACGCGAAGAACCTCGCGAACGAGCTGGGCCCAAGGGGCATCCACGTGGTCGGCCTCGTACCCGCCTGCACCGAGACCGACCGGGTACAGAACTCGACGCGCGGTACGGCGACTCCGATGCCGCCCGCGAGCGTGCTACCGCGGATATACACGGAGCTGGACAGGACGAACCCGATGACGCCTCCCTCGTCCCACTCCTCCGCGACCGCGCGGGACAGCCGCACCGCGCCGAGGAAGGCCGACTCGAAAGCGATGCGCCACTGGTCGTCGTCGATGGTGTCCGACGTACCCGCGGGCGGTCCCCCGACGCTGATGGGCACCCCGTCCAGCCGATTGAAGGCAGCGCGGGCCGCGCCGATCAGCCGGTCCGGGGCTGCGGTCCCTGGAGCCACTGCCCAGGTCGCCCGGTCCCTCAGCGGCCGGCCCCCGGCCCCATCCGAAGTCCACTGCCCACGTCCATGGTCCACTGCCTGACATCCATCAGGGCACGAGGCAGCGACAGGCACCCGCCTTCCCTCGCTGAGGTGTCCTGAGGGCTGCCCGCCGCCCACGCGACCGCGGGAGGCCTCGGGTCACATTCCCCTGCGCGCGCCTCCGGGGCGTCGCGGCCGACCTCTCCTCGACTCGATCCGGTGAACGGTTCGGGAACGGCGGGTAGGGCTTCGACGAAGAAAGGTGATGAGGCGTGGGAGCCGGGCCGATTTACCGCAACCCTTCCTGTTGATGGTCGGTCTGATCAGCGGCGCCGTGCGGTTCGGCGCTCATCCGCCATCACGCAGAGGAGATTCCCGTGGTTCGTGCTGCCTGGCCCGCAGAGACTGCGACGCAGGCGCCGACATCGCCACCGCACGACCCGGGCGGCGGCGAAACGGCGGGCGGATCGGGCACCGGAACGCCGGCCCGGTCAGCAGCCGGAGCGCCGCTTCGCCTCGACATCCAGGGTCTGCGCGCGCTCGCCGTCTCACTGGTGGTCCTCGCGCACGCCGGTGTCCGCCATGCCGCGGGCGGCTATATCGGGGTCGACGTCTTCTTCGTGATATCGGGCTTTCTCATCACCTCGCTGCTCCTGCGCGAGCTGGCGCGGGACGGCCGTATCTCGGTGCGGAGGTTCTACGCCCGCCGGGCGCTGCGGCTGCTGCCCGCATCGACCGTCGTCGGGCTCGCCTCGCTCTGCGGCGCCTGGCTCTATCTGTCGAAGATCCGCTTCGAGGAGTACGTGGGGGACGCGCTCAGCAGCACTCTCTACGTGGTGAACTTCCGGCTGGCGAACGCAGGCACCGACTACCTCAACGCGGACAGCCCGCCGTCGCCCTTCCAGCACTTCTGGTCGCTGGCGGTCGAGGAGCAGTTCTACCTGGTCTGGCCCTTGCTGCTGTGGGCCGGCTGGAAGCTCGCACGGCGCCGGACCGGTCTGGTGGCGGTGCCGTTCGCGATGCTGTGCGTGATCTCCTTCGTAGTGAACGTGCGGGTGACGGCCACCTCGGCATCCTGGGCCTACTTCGGCTCGCACACCCGCTTCTGGGAACTCGGCGTCGGCGCCCTGCTCGCCCTCTTCGCCGGCAGGCTGGAGCGGTTGCCGACGTGGGCGTCCGGGCCCATGAGCTGGGTCGGGCTGGTCTCGCTGCTGGTCGCGGCGGTCCGGTTCGACGACAACACACCGTTTCCCGGGTACTACGCTCTCGTGCCGGTGCTCGGCGTCGCGCTGGTGCTGGCGGGCGGATGTTCACCCGCGCGGTACGGCGCCGGCCGGCTGTTGTCGCTACGGCCGGCCGTGTGGGTCGGCGGTCTCTCGTACAGCTGGTATCTGTGGCACTGGCCGGTGCTGGTGATCCTGCCGATGGCGTTGGACAGGCCGGCGACCGCCCCGTTCGGGCTGGTCTGCGCGGCGATCGCCCTGCTGCTGGCCTGGGTCACGCTGCACCTGGTGGAGAATCCGGTGCGGTTCCACCGGGTGTTCCGCGGCCGGCCGGTACGGGCTCTGGGACTGGGCGCGGCGCTGACCGCGGGCGCCGCGGCGGCGGCGCTGGTCGCTACGGGTTTCCCGCCGCCCATAGCCTCGGACGTGGCGGCGCCTGGGCTGAGGAGCGCGCTCACCGGGGCGGCCGATCCACGGGCGAAGCTGACCGAGCTGTTGGAAGGACCCCATCACAGTCTGCCGAGCAATCTGACACCCGGACTCACCAGGATCAAGGGGACGTTGTCCCAGCTCTATCGGGACGACTGCCACATCGGATATGCGAGCACGGCTACACCGCCGTGTGTCTATGGCGACCGGTCCGCGTCGAAGGTGGTCGTGCTCTTCGGGGACTCGCACGCGGCCCAGTGGTTCCCGGCGGTCGACCGGCTGGCCAGGGAGCACCACTGGAAGCTGGTCTCCATGACCAAGTCGTCGTGCAAGGTCTCCGCCGTCACCACCGTCTACCAGGGCAAGCCGTACGTGTCCTGCGACCAGTGGCGCACCAAGCAGCTGACCAGGATCAGGTCGCTGCGTCCCGCTCTGGTGATCGCCTCCTCCTCGGACGCGGCCGACCTGGCCCGACCGTCCGGCGACCCGCGCCGTCAGTGGACCGACGGCTTCAAGCAGACCTATCGGGAACTGGTGGGAAGCGGCGCCGAGGTGCTGACCGTCCTGGACACCGCCTGGCCGAAGGGCGACGCGGTCGACTGCGCCGGGACCCATCCGCAGGAGCTGGAGCGGTGCGAGTCCGCCATCAAGAACGCGGTCAGGGATCCGGGCAAGAAACGGGAGATCACCGACGCGGCGGCGGCCACCGGTGTCTCCGTGATCGACCCGGTCCCCTGGCTCTGCGGCACCGACGGCTGCCCCGTGGTGGTGGGTGACACCTTCGTCTACCGGGACGACAGCCATCTCACCGAGTCCTACGCCGAGGCCCTCGCACCCGTTCTCGGCCGTGAGATCACCGCCCGCTACGGCGCCGACCTCACTCGGCACCCCGGTCGGGTCGCCGAACCACCGAGCGGCCGCTGACCACGCGCCCCCGGACGGATTCGGCCTGACGATCCGGCCGCGAGGGGGGGCTGGTCCATGCCGGAGTCCGAGCTGCCGCCCTTGTCCGGCCCCCCCGCACCGACGACGGGAAGCAGACCCGAACCTGGACAGCGTCCGCTCGTGGCGGCCGATGCCCATCAGGCTGTCGAAGGGGACACGGTCGGCGCTCCATGATGTCGGCCGGCTCGTGGGGAACACGTTCCCCACCGGGCGGGCCTCAGGCGAGTGGCCAGTTGCGCAGGGCGGCGTCGGCCAACTCCTGGAGCTCGTCGCGGCCGACGCCGCTCGCGGCCTGTACGGCGATGCCGTAGGCGAAGGTGGTGAGGTACCGGGCGAGTAGCCCCGGATCTGTCCGCGGAGGCAGGTCGCCGTCGTCGACGGCACGCTGGAAGCGATCCCGGACGCAGGCATAGCCGTCATTGCGCCAGGCGACGAGGAGGTCACGGACTTCCTGCCCGGAATCGCTGGCGGTCAGGGCGCTCTGAACGCCCAGGCACCCATGCGGCTGGGCCGGGCGCGTGGTGGTACGAACGGTGCCGGCCAGGATCGCGGTGGCGACACCGAGGGCGGTCGGCTCCTCCATGGCTCGGGCCAGGTACGCGCTCGGGCCTTCGGTGTAGCGCTCCAGGGCCTTGCGGAACAGCTTCTCCTTGTTGCCGAAGGCCGCGTACATGCTGGTGGTGGAGATGCCCATCGCGTTCGTCAGGCCAGCTGTACTGGCCCCCTCGTAGCCGTGCTTCCAGAAGACCAGCATGGCGCGCTCGAGAGCTTCGTCGGCGTCGAATCCTCGCGGTCGGCCGACGGGGCCGCTCTGTTTCGTCTCCACTCGCACAGCCTACCTCTTCTGCAGCGATCGCTACGGAAGTGCTACCGTTCGACTTCCGTAGC
>NZ_JBEXHZ010000149.1:0-5200 GCF_040608315.1 Streptomyces sp. NPDC005195 | reverse complement strand
GCGGCCGGGTCGGCGGCGGCGCCGGCGGCGCCTACGCAGACCGCGTCCAGCCGCCCGGAGGGCAGTTCGGAGGCAAGCTCGTCGACGAGAGCCGCGGCGGCCGTCACGGCGACGACCGCGGCGGTGACGCCGTCGGACTCCGCCAGACCGGGAGCCCCGGGAACCTCGCGAACGGGGTGGTCGGGGCCGTCCGGGCCGGTCCAGAGCACGGCGCGGCACCCCGTCTTCCCCAGGTCCACCGCCAGTACGGCCGTCATGTGTGAACGCCTTCTCCATTGAAAGGGACGATCCGCGGCTTCGCTGCGCCGAGAGCGTCCGGCGAACGGACCGCGGTGCTGCGAGTTTGGAAGCCCGTCCTCCGCATGTCAATAAATACCGCTAGGAAAATTTGTCACGTAACTTTTTGCCATCCCTGGTGGGCGTGGCTACGCTTGCGTCCACACCACCCAGGAGGACCCATGGCTCGCGAGGTCGCGCACCGTGAAGCCGCGGAGTCGCCGCACGGCGGCGGCGGTTCGGTCGACGTGCTGACGAGGATCCGCGGCGCGCTGCCGTCCCTGGCCCCGTCGGAACGGCGGGTGGCGGACACCGTGCTCGCGGCGCCGTCCGAGGCGGCCGGACTGTCCATCAGTGCCCTCGCCGGCAGGGCGAGCACCTCGGTGGCCACCGTGATGAGGTTCTGCCGCGCGATCGGGCTGACCAACTATCCCCACCTGCGCGTCGGTCTCGCCGCGGCGGCGGCGCACGAGAACGCGCTCGGTGCCGAGCGCCCGGCGCTGGGCACCGACATCGGCGCCACGGACTCACTGGAACAGATCATCAGCAAGATCATCTACAACGAGGTCCGCGCCCTGGAGGAGTCCCGCGACGGCTTCGACGTGGCCCAGCTCGGACAGGCGGTCGACGCCGTCGCCGACGCCCGCCGGATAGACATCTTCGGCGTGGGCGCCAGCGGATTCGTCGGCCAGGACCTGCACCAGAAGCTCCACCGCATCGGCCGGATGGCCTTCATCTGGACCGACGTGCACGCCGCGCTCACCGCCGCGGCGCTGCTCGGGCCCGCGGACGTGGCCATCGCGATCTCCCACTCCGGCGAGACGACGGACACGATCGAGCCCCTGCAGGCCGCCGCCGAGAACGGCGCCACCACGATCGCCCTGACCAACTTCGCCCGCTCGCCGCTGGCCGAGACCGCCGACCTCGTGCTCACCACCTGCGCGCGAGAGATGCCGTTCCGCTCCGGCGCGACCGTCAGCCGTATCGCCCAACTGGCGCTCATCGACTGCCTGTTCGTCGGAGTCGCACAGCGCTCGTACGACGCCACCACCGCGGCGCGGCACCGTACCTACGGCGCGGTGCAGCGCCACCGGAGCACTCCCGCGGCCCGCCGGCCGACCTCCTACGAGGCCCTCGCCTCCCCTGCCGCCGGCGCCGCGACGGAACCGGCCGTCACGCCGACGGCCGAACTCCCGCCCGTGGCGGCGCCCCCCGGATGACGCCGGACCGGCCAGCCGACCTCCGACACACAGGTGACCGGTGTACCGCCCCCCGGCGCGCAGGTGACCGGTGTACCCCCGCCGACGCCCGGACCGCCGGCCGGCGCCGCCGCGCCCCCTCCGTCACCACCGAACGACAGCGCGTTTTCCGAAGGGAACGACAGCGCTTCCCCGAAAGGAAGGACCGCACGTGGACCTCAGCACTCTCGGCACCGAAACCCGCAACCGGCGGACCGCCGAACTGGACCGCATGCCGGTCACCGAACTGCTCGCGACCATGAACGACGAGGACCAGACCGTCGCCCTGGCGGTGCGCACCGCCCTGCCACAGATCGCCGCGGCCGTGGAGAAGATCACCGCCTCGCTGCGCGCGGGCGGCAGGCTCGTCTATCTCGGCGCCGGTACCAGCGGACGGATCGGCCTGCTCGACGCCGTCGAATGCCCGCCGACCTTCGGCATCTCGCCCGACCAGGTCGTCGGTCTGCTCTCCGGCGGTCCCGGCGCGTTCGTCCTCGCGGTCGAAGGCGCCGAGGACAATCCCGATCTCGCCGTCTCCGACCTCGACGCCATCGGCCTGACCGCCCACGACACCGTGGTCGGGCTCGCTGCCAGCGGCCGCACCCCCTACGTCGTCGGCGGCCTGGAGCACGCCCGCGCGAGGGGCGCGGCGACCGTCTCCGTCGCCTGCAACAGCGACGCCGTCATCAGCCGCCACGCGGACGTCGCCATCGAGGTCCCCACCGGCCCCGAGGTCCTCACCGGCTCCACCCGGCTCAAGGGCGGCACCGCCGAGAAGCTGGTCTGCAACATGCTCTCGACCGCCACGATGGTTCAGCTCGGCAAGGTGTACGGCAACCTCATGGTCGACCTGCGCGCGACCAACGAGAAGCTCGTCGACCGGGCGCGGCGCATGGTCGCGCAGGCCACCGGCTCCGGCCTCGACGCCGCCGCGGCCGCACTCCAGGAGGCCGACGGACACGCGAAGACCGCGATCGTCATGCTCCTCGCCGGCTGTACCCGTGCCGAGGCGGCCGCCCGTCTCGAAGCCGCGCACGACGACGTACGGGCCGCCGCGGCCGCCTGACGGGTGGCCACGGCGGCCCGCACCCTGTGCCGCCCTTTCTGCTGTCCGGGACCGCGCGCGGTGGTGATCACCGGCCGGTACAGGACGGACGCCCCTGGTCCAGCGGGGCACGGCCCACGGAGGGCTTGACCCACGGAGGGCTCGACCCACGACCGGTCCGGGCGGTGTGCCCGCGCCGGGAGCCCGTCCTGTCGGGAGCGGGGCCGCCCTGCCCGCACGACAGTTGGCGATCAGGACATCTCGGCGCGTCGGCGGAACCGGCGAGGCTGGTGCCGCGAAAGGCAACGTCCGGCCCCGTCGCGACGCCCGGTACGCGCCCCCACTGCCTCCAAGGGGGGGGCAGGTGCCCCCGCTCGCCGCACCGGCCGAAAGCCCGAGTACGTCCATTACGAGGACCACCCGCCGGCACTTCCCCAGCCTCCGGCCGGGGGGGGACCCCGGAGCACGCACCGGACGCCGCTCCTCGAAGGGCAAACGTTCCCTGTCGCGGCATTAGAGTGCACTGGCCGTAGTGCCGTCAAAGACCTTGGAGGATTCACACGCTATGTCGGCCGAGACCCACGAGTTCCAGGTGGAAGCCCGTCAACTGCTGCAGTTGATGATCCATTCGATCTACTCGAACAAGGATGTGTTTCTGCGGGAGCTGATCTCCAACGCCTCGGACGCGCTGGACAAGCTGCGACTCACGGCCCTGCGTGATGACACGCTGGGCGCGGATGTGTCCGATCTGCACATCAGCGTCGAGGCCGATGCGCAGGCGAGGACGTTGACGGTGCGGGACAACGGTATCGGCATGTCGCACCAGGAGGTCGTTCAGCTCATCGGCACGATAGCGAGCTCTGGTACCGCGAGGCTGTTGCGGGAACTGAAGGAGACCGACGACGCGGACGACGCGGCGGGCCTCATCGGCCAGTTCGGCGTCGGCTTCTACTCGGCCTTCATGGTGGCCGACGAGGTCACCGTGCTGACCCGGCACGCGGGCGAGAGCCAGGGCACCCGCTGGGTCTCCCGTGGTGAAGGCACCTACACGGTCGAGGCCCTCGACGAGGCGCCCCAGGGGACAACGGTCACCCTTCACCTCAAGCCCGTGGACGTCGAGAACCAGCTCAACGACTACGCGCAGGACGGGAAGATCCGCGAGATCATCAAGCGGTACTCGGACTTCATCACCTGGCCGATCCGTATGGCCGCCCGGACCGCCGCGGCCGCCGAACAGGCCGCCGAAAGCGCCGATGCCGAGCCGGTCCCGGACGAATTCGAGACCGTGAACTCGATGAAGGCGCTGTGGGCCCGAGCACGAGAGGACGTGTCCGACGAGGAATACCACGAGCTGTACAGGCGCATCAGTCACGACTGGCTCGACCCGCTGGAGACCATTCGCCTGCAGGCGGAAGGGACCTTCGAGTACCAGGCGTTGCTCTTCATTCCCTCGCGCGCCCCGCAGGACCTGTTCACACAAGGCCACAGCCGCGGTCTTCAACTGTTCGTCAAGCGCGTGCACATCATGGACGACTGCGAGCAACTCCTGCCGCCCTACCTCCGCTTCGTCAAGGGCATCGTCGATGCGCAGGACCTGTCGCTCAATGTCTCCCGCGAGATCCTGCAGCAGGACCGGCACATCCAGCGGATGCACCGGCGCCTCACGAAGAAGGTCCTGTCCACGATCAAGGACCTGAGGACCAAGGCCCCGGAGAACTACGCGACGGTCTGGCGGGAGTTCGGCAAAGCCCTGAAGGAGGGCCTGCTCGACGACCACGAGAACCGCGACGCCATCCTCGCCCTGTGCTCGTTCCCCTCGACCCACGCCACGGACGAACCGACCACTCTGGCGCAGTACGTCGAACGCATGAAGGAAGGCCAGGAAGAGATCTTCTACCTGACCGGTGACTCCAGGGAAGCCATCGAGAACTCCCCTCACATGGAGGCCTTCCGTGCCAAGGGTGTCGAGGTACTGCTTCTGACCGACCCGATCGACGAGGTCTGGGTCACCGCCGTGCCCGCATTCGACGGCAAGCGGCTGCGGTCCATCACCAAGGGCGAGGTCGACCTCGGCAACGGGGAACCGGACACGGACGAGACCGAGCAGGACCGCGAGAACCAGCGGAGGGAGTACTCGGGGCTCCTGTCCTGGATGACCGAACAGCTCGGCCAGGACGTCAAGGAGGTTCGGCTGTCCACTCGCCTGACCGTGTCGCCGGCTTGTCTCGTCTCGGACGCGCACGACATCACTCCGGCCCTGGAGAACATCTACCGTGCGATGGGACAGGACATCCCGCACACCAAGCGCATCCTCGAGCTCAATCCCGGCCACTCCCTGGTGGGCGGCCTCAACAAGGCCCACACCGAGCGAGAGGACGGGGCGGATGCCGGCCTCGCCGAAATCGCGGAACTCCTCTACGGCATGGCACTTCTCGCTGAAGGCGGTGCGCTGAAGGACCCGGCCCGCTTCACCAAACTGCTGGCGGACCGGCTCTCCTTCTAGGCCGCTGGACGCGCGTGAGGGGCCGGCACATGGTGCCGGCCCCACACGATTCAGTATCGGGGACAGGATTTTTAACATCGAACACTGGGTTATTATCCCAGCGAGCTAACGAGCTGCTCCACCCCCCCTCGTTGACAC
>NZ_JBEXHZ010000148.1:0-5238 GCF_040608315.1 Streptomyces sp. NPDC005195 | reverse complement strand
CCAATGGGCGCTTCGGCAGGGCGACATCCACCTCATCGACGGCCCGCGCCTCAGGAGCTGGGCGCACGGCACACCTCTGCACCGGCTGACCGATGCCTCGTGAGCGGCCGCTGCCTCCCGGGACCGCGCGGCGGGCCGAGCCGGTCGGTACCCCGTGTGCCCCGACATGTCCCTTCCGTACCGCCGGCCCCGCCGAGTGGTGTCCCGTCGAGGACGCCGCCGTCACCCCCGCGACCGGCCGTCCCCCGCACCGGGAAGCCGCCGATCACATGCGCCTCACTCGAAGCTCGCGCCCCGCCCGTCACCGTCATGACAGCAGTAACAGAGGAGGTCAGAGGCCCGGACGGTGCCCGACCAGGCACTTGAGGAAAAACCCTTCGCACTGCCCGGCCCGCCGAATAGCGTGCGAGGACCCGAGCAACTCCCCCCACCTCTTCGCGCGGTCCATGTCCGTCGGTACCGAACCCGCCAGGAGACCCGGAATGTCCTACGACAGCTCCGCTTCGAACTCCGCCCGACCGCACCACGGACAGCACTCCTCCCCCGCCCGCGCCCCCGCGCCCCCGGCTCCCTCCGGGGAGCCGTTACGCGGTGGCATGCCGCCTCGCCCCTGGACCGGACACCACCGCGACCTACGTGTCCTCCGCCGCGCCTACCGCCGACAGCGATGGCTCACCACACTGGCGGCGCTCGGATACTTCTCCCTCTTCCTCGCTCTCTCCGTCGGCCGCCCCGACATCATGGCGAGGCCCGTGACAGGCGGTCTGCCGACGGGCCTGGTCCTCGCCCTCACCCAACTCCCCGTCACCTGGCTCGCCGTGGCGCTGTACGAGCGCACGGCTCGCCGCTACGTCGACCCGCTGGCGCGCCGGGTGAACCGGCAGGCGCCCTGGGCCGGCGGCGAACAGGAGAGCGATCGATGACGGACTTCAGCGACTCCGCACGGTCCTGGTCCCTCGTCGCCTTCTGCATCGCCGTCTCCGTGACCCTCCTGCTGTGCGTACTGACCGGTCCCGACAGCGACGACCTCGAGGAGTTCTACACCGGTTACCGTTCCCTGTCCCCCGTCCGCAACGGCCTCGCCATCGCCGGCGACTACATCTCGGCCGCGACCG
Source organism: Streptomyces sp. NPDC005195 (assembly GCF_040608315.1). Classification (NCBI taxonomy): domain Bacteria; kingdom Bacillati; phylum Actinomycetota; class Actinomycetes; order Kitasatosporales; family Streptomycetaceae; genus Streptomyces; species Streptomyces sp. NPDC005195. The sequence goes on along the minus strand of NZ_JBEXHZ010000148.1, from coordinate 4,123 downwards.
TGTTCACCATCGGCGGGGTCATCGCGCTCTGCGGCTACGACGGGGTCGTCCTGGCCCTCAGTACCCTGCTCTCCCTCTTGTTGTTGATGTTCCTGCTGGCCGAACCCCTGCGGAACACGGGCAAGTTCACCATGGGTGACGCCCTCGCGCGACGGATGCCCGGCCGCGCGGTGCGCATCACCGCGTGCGCGGTCACCATCGTGGCACTGGTACCGATGATGCTCGTCCAACTCGCCAGCACCGGACAGCTCCTGGCCTTCATCCTCGGATTCTCCGACAGTGCCATGAAGACCGGCTGCATCGTCGGGGTGGGCGCCCTGATGATCACCTACGCGGCCATCGGCGGGATGCGGGGCACCGCGCTGATCCAGACCCTGAAGATGGTCGTCCTGCTCGGTTCCGGAGTGACCGTCGCGGTACTGATTCTGCGGACCTTTCACTGGAACCCCGGGGCCCTGTTCGACGCGGCCGCCGACCACAGTGGTGCGCGGGACCAGTTCCTGCACGGCGGGCTGGAGTTCGCCGGCGGTCCGCATCCGCATCTCGACATGCTCAGCACCCAGTTGGCCATCGTGCTGGGCGGTGCCTGCCTCCCTCACGTGACCATGCGCATGTACACCGCGAAGAGCGCGCGTCAGGTGCGGCGTTCGATGTCGTGGGCGGTGTCGTCGGTGGCACTGTTCGTCGCGGTGGCCACGGTCATCGGTATCGGCGCGACGGCGCTGATCGGCCGGGCGGGCATCGCGAAGGCCGACCCGTGGGGACACACCGCGTACCTGCTCAGCTCCCGGGCGGCGTTCGGTGCGGACATGTCGCGGGCGGAGACCCTCGTGTTCACCACGGTCACCACGGCCATCTTCCTGACGCTGCTCGCCTCGGTGGCCGGTATGACACTGGCCTGCGCCAACTCCCTCGCCCACGACGTGTTCGCCACCCGGAACTCCGGCATGGCGCCGCATCACGAGACGATGCTGGCCCGCGTCTCCGCCGTGGTCGTCGGGGCTCCGATCGTCGTACTCGCCGCCCTGGTCCAGCACCGCAGCCTCCAGCCGCTCGCGACCCTCTCCTTCTGCCTGGGAGCCTCGGCGATCGCCCCGGCACTGATCTACAGCCTCTTCTGGCGCAACTTCACGCGCGCCGGACTGTTGAGCACGCTCATCGGCGGCACCCTCGCGGTGCTTCTGCTGATGCCGGGCACCAGACTCGTGTCCGGTTCACCCACGTCCGCGTTTCCCCACGCGGACTTCAACTGGTTCCCGTTCACCACCACGGGGCTGGTTTCCGTCCCGCTGGGATTCGCCTTCGGATGGCTCGGCAGCGTGCTCTCCGGGCGCCGCAGAGCCGCCCGCGAACGCCGTCGTTACGAGGCCATCGAGAGTCTGATCCTGGCGGGGCCGAGACCGAAACGGTGACGGGCGGGACTCACGCGGACCCGCCGGTCCGACGGGGCGCCGCCCATGTACGAGCGGTGCCCCCGTCGTCAGTAGCCGAGACTCGTCATGTAGGCGCACTCGGTGTAGAGGTAGCCGGGCCTCAGTTTGGCGGTGTCCGACGCGGGGGACTTCCCCGTGCCGGTCCGGGACTTGTGGACGAAGTACGTGGTGCCGACGGGCAGTTGGATGGTCCGCTGCGGGTAGTTCTTCCCGCTGTCGTGGCAGGGGGTGAACCCCGCCAGTATCGTGCTGGTGAGGGAGTAGGTGGTGCAACTCCCGCAGGCCTTGAGAGAGAAGCTGCCGGTCACAGGCCCGGTGTACATCACCGTGATGTCGTCGGGACTGTCGTTCTTGACCGTGACGGCGATGCTGCCGCCGGACGCCGTCGTCGGCAGCCGCCTGCCCGCCGCGGGCACCGTCTGGGCGACCTCCGCCGCGATGGCGATCTTCTGTGCGCGGGCCCGGTTCCTCGCGTGCTGGTTGTTCTTGACGAACTCGTTCATGGTCGTGACGGCCTCGACGAACCGTCCGTCCTTGTACTGGCTCACGCCACAGTCGTACGTACCCGAGTCCGCGTTCGTCGCCGCTCGGGCGGCGTCCTTGCCGAGGGCCGCCGCCACACCCGCCCGCTCTCCCGGGAGTGCGGTGACCTGGGTGCCGAGGCTCCTGAGGTGTTCGACGGCCGCACAGGCGTCGCTTCCGCCCACCCGCTTCACGGCTCTGTCGACCTCCGCGCTCACCGCGGGCTCCACCTTCCCGGCCGGCGCGGACCGCGGGAAGGTCGACAGGAGGTCGCCGAAGTGGGTTGTCCAGTCCGCGTCGCCGTGGCCGAGTGCCTGTGACGCGCACTCGTAGAGCGAGGTGGCCAGCCGGTCGTCGGGCCAGGTGGACAGCGCTCCGAGTTCCTTCTTGCCCATGGTTCCCGGGACCGTACGGAGGTACTTCAAGGGCGCTATGGCGTCGCAGTAGTTCTTCTGGGCGTACGGTGAACCGACGGTGGTGTAGAAGGCCTTGAGCCGGTCGGGCACACGGTCGGCCGCCTTCGAGCCGGGATGGTCGCCGCGCAGACGCCGGTAGGCGGCCAGTGCCCGGCGGTAGTCGGACTCCGCCGTGGTGAACGACCGCTGTCCGGAAGCCTGGACGAGCTTGTCCGCCCGCTCCAGCCGGTCCATGAGCATCGCCTCGGTCGCTCTGTCCCGCGCGCCGCCGTACAGAGCGACGCCTCCCGCCGGTACCACCAGCAGGACGACCCCGAGCACGATCGCGAGCCAGGCCCGCGGCGGCCACACGAGACGAGTGCGCAGGCCCAGGACCGCACCGTGGACACCTGCCGTCCCGAGCAGGACCAGGTAGAGGACGACGGCCGCGCCGGGCACGCCGTCAGGGTCCGCGGGCAGGGCCACCACCAGCAGAAGCCCGGTCGCGACCCAGCACAGGGCCATCAGTCCCCAGCGGCGCATCAGCGCGTAACCCAGGCCCAGCCCGGACAGGTTCAGCAGCGCCACCGCGACCGCGCGCAGGGCGTCCGCCGGAGCGCGCGGCGGTGCGGTGGGCATCGGCGGTACGGCGAACGCGCCAGGCATGTCGTTGTGATCCCAGGACATGACGGCTCCCCCAGTCAATCACGCCCGAAGTTCTATGACTTGTCAGTGTACGTTCAGTCACGGAGGAGCGACAGGGGATGCGGTGTCCCACTTGATGGGTCGTCAAGTACGGGTCATGGAACGGTTCGTGCTGCGCCGGCCGGTGCGAGATCAGGGCCTGGCCGAGGCCGTTCAGGAAGATGTCCACGCCCAGATCCGCCGCCCCCGATCCTGACCCATGCGTGCGCATCAGTCTCTCGTAGCGCGATACGACCGACGCACTCCGATCACTCCTGCGAAGTTCGCCCCGGTCACTGTTGGTGCGGCCTGGCGTCCCTCCGACCGGCCCGGAGTTCTTCCGTGTCCCGTTCTGAAGTGCACGCTGGAGCGGCCGGTTCGGACGCCACGACGACCACCTGGTCCTCCGCGTTCCACTCGCGCCGCTCCCCCTTGTGGGGGTTGAGCCGGACCCCGAGGTCCGGGAGCGTGGCGCGCCGGTCGTGGCGGCGGTATCCGATGACGCACTCACCGCGGTCGCGCGCCGCGGCCACCACGGTGGCGAAACTCGCCTCGCTGCCCGGGCGGACGTAGTACGCGGCAGGCCGCAGGCAGATGGTGCTGCCGTCCGCGGAGAACAACTCGTCGAAGACGGCGGCGAGGTGCCGGTTCTGCGCGATCTGTGCCATGAGCAGTCCGGTCAGCTCGCCACTGACGATGACGTCGGAGCCGGGGTTGAGGGGTGCCAGCGGCCGGTTGCGGTCGTCGATGAGCTCGGTGACCACGCGCATCTCCCGTCCGGTCCGGTCCTCCAGCAGCCGCACGGCCAGCAGGGTGACCAGAGTCCGGTCGTCGGGCCGGTCGGGACCGTCGCCCGGATCGGGTCCGAGGACGACCATCCCGTCGTACGGTGCGAGGTCGAGCCCGAGAAGCGTCTCGGGGCGCGACAGGTCGGCGGACTGGAACCGTACCGTCAGCCGGGCGGCGGCCGCCGTCTCCGGTTCCCGCGCCGGTCCCGGCACGGCCCGGTCCGTGACCACGTGCAGCACCGAGCCCGGGTGGGCCGTGCGCCGCAACTGGTCCACGATGAGAGGGGCCCGCCGGTTCCAG